>NZ_FORX01000003.1 GCF_900114115.1 Desulfomicrobium apsheronum
TTGTAAAATGCTTGTCTTGTTTAAAATTTGGTCCGCCAACTGACGAACGTCTGAAAGACATCAGCGACCTTTCGGATTCTTTTCAGCACACTGGCACCCACCAGCCTTTTTTTCGTTCATGATACGTTCAAAAATTGTAGATTTTCCTTTTTGAATAACATCCTGCTCAATATCGTCGGATGTATAGCCAAAACAATAGCATACGAGTTCTGACATAATCAAACTCCTTAAAGAAATTTTCCGATGAATGCATGATTTTCTCTGAATTGATTACGGCCAGGATGACGGCGATGTCAATTTTTGGCTCTGACGTCGGAAGGAATTTTTCAACACGCTGCTAGGAAGGTCAAGGAGAATGCCCTGATTTTAGGAGCTATTCCCTATTAACGAGGACAACCTAATGCTCTATGATGTATGATTTAGCCGAAAAATTGACGAACGGCGGAGTCATCACAGATTCCGCCGTTCAGTATTGTTAAATAAATGGATCTGGAAGACGTAAAGTCCCAATTGTTTTTTCTACTCGAGCATCGATATTATTCATGTCGCCATTCAGAAGGTGGCGAACACCCAGGAATAACTCAACACAATTTGTAGTTAATGAAGGTTTGAAACTGTCAGACATAGTGTTACAAAGTGTCAAAAATAAATTATTAATTTTTCTGATAACATGATCGTAGAAGATATTGCTGTCAATTCGCATTAAAATTTCTGAGTGAATTTCAAGTTGTTTCATTGAATCTGCGAAAAACGCATCCTTTGACTTTTCAGAGTAAACATTGAGAGGTGAAAGGAAATCAATTATATTATATTTTTCGTTGTTAATGAACCTTTGTGATTCGTTTTTATATACTTCATATTCTTCGTCAGTAACATAAACTTTTCTGATAATGTTGCTTGGAACTTTAACGAAGCTATTGTGGTTGGTTAATGCGCCATTTTCATAGGAACAGATCTTGAGCGATCTTGAGTTGTTCATGGCGCTGATCGTGTAGTTGATCGTGTCATAGGTCAACTCGGGTTTCGGGTATCCATATCTGCCGCAAAATTCACCAAAGACCAGGTCGATGAGGGCAATCTGAATCCGATCGACAGGGTGATTGATCCCAAGGAAGTGGAGGCAGAACTGTTGAGAGCATAACGGGCCACTGAGGTGTTCTGCCAGGCACTTGACCGCCATTGACGTGAAGGGCGAAAAGTCCAGGATCCTGCCGTTAGCAGTCTGAAACCTTTCTCGCAAACCCACAAGCCCGCCAATGGCGTACTTTGCGGTTACACTCGAAATCCCATGAGATTTGAATATATTCCTCCATACATGAAACTGACTCTTCAATTTAAAGTGCCACACAAAGTGTAACTTTTCTGCAAGTTGCTTATTATTAGATATAGAATCAATGAGATATTCAGTTGATATTGTGTTATATTTCTCCAGATTTAACATTGACAGGTGCTTTGAGTCCTGATGATTTCCCCAGTAAGGAATGTCGAGGCTGAATACCCTGTCAAAAGAGCTTTCTTCATTTGCGATAAACTTGTTATAACATTCAATTGCTCTTTTTGTGCTACTAAATCTTACATCTCCAGTAATTATGCTGTATCCACCAGAATCAATGTAAATTGTATTATTTTTGTTGTTTTTTTCAAATTCTATTTTTAGTTTTTTTATGTTATTGCTAAATTCAAGGACAGTTTTTGATCCCATCGAGTTACTATTAATGGCTGAGATTAATGAGACCAATGTTTTTTTAGTTAATCTATTGCAACATTTCGAGATCAATTTTCTGAACTTGTTACTATTAATACTGTCTACATGCACATACATTCATCCTCCTGTTTCTTGCTGAGTTAAAAGTAGTGTCTCATTTTCAGTTATTTGAAGGTTTGTATCATCAAGCTTTACGTAATTGGGTTCTTCGTCGTTCGATTTCACATTGACCAACCTCAGTCAGTTTGGCCGCCTTCCTTCAGAAGCACTGCCATGCTTGATGAACAATCTGGCAATCTCCGAGCGCGGCTTTGCCACCGCCAAGGCCTCTCATGTCAAAGAACTTCTGCGCTGAGTTCGGCGGGATGAATCGCAGCAGGCCGCCAAGTGGCGCATTACCCATTTTTCCCAGCATGCTGCTGAGTACACGGCCGACTGCCCCCTACTGGAGCCCGTGCGGGGCGCTCTGACCAGCGTTGAGAGGCATTTGCCGCGAATTTCTTCATCGTTGGTATTTCTTGCACCCCAATGCGAGGCTCGAATGGTTCAATGACCTTTTCCAGGCGGCAAGGGCCAGGGCCCGAGGATACCGGAACGTGGAGAACTTCATCGCCATGGTCAACCTGATTGCAGCACCGATTCAGGTTGTGGTGACTTCATGAATCCCGCATCAAGCGTCCAGGAAAACTCTGTCCCAGAGGAAGAGCTCAAAAAGTTCCTCGTGAAGCCTGATCGTCAATCCGGATCCGACCGTGATTTCTGCAATGAGGTATGACCGTTGAGAGGCCGAGGCTGCAGCGTCACAGATCGAGCATTTCCAGCCTTCACCTTTGATCTGCGGCAACACATCTGCGCACAGAGACCGCAGTACGGGCTTATCAGTGACAAGGTCCTGGGGCGTCCCTCGATAAATACTCCCTTTGCCCCCACGAATCCGCCAGTCTCCACCTTCAAGAAGTTCAATCGTGGCAGGTCCTTTTCCGACTACTGCAGATTTGAAAGCCTTGCTCTCTGGGGATCCGCTATCTATATTTATAGTCAATACATGTGTAGATGAAGATGAATCGTCCCATGCAAATTGATCGAGGGAAAATTTAAACTGCTCAACTTTGGGCACTTCAATATCGCAAAATTGTCCGCGAAGTCTGAAGAAGGCATCGTTTTCACACAGATCGAAGTCCGAATTTTGGTCGGGTATATTCTTGAGCTTGTTGGCCAACGCCTTGTCGACCAAGAATTGACCATTGATGCGTCCCAGAATCATCGTAAGGTCAACATCCAACTTCGATGATGACCCAATATCCTGAGATACGATCCCATTTTGAATTTCGAGGTGGCTAAGGAACGGCAACAACCCCAGCAAGAAGCCAAATTCCTTTACCCCTTGCGGCGAGATTGACCCAATTTTCTGCATGCTTCTCCTCCTTTGGTGATGTCCACCGGTGAAGTCACCGCCCGATGGACTTTTTCCGATGATTTGTTCATAAAATTAGAGTATTAGGACGAATTGTCCATCAGCGCCTTTACATTTTGGCCTTCGCTAACCAGGCACCCCCTTCCGCCGTCAACAGGTAGTAGCCATGCCCGGTCTTCTGGACTAAACCGCCCCCGACCATTTTTTTCAGCATGTTATGCACCGAGCGCTTGCCCAAGCATGTCACATTCGCGATTTCGCTCATTTTCACAGGGCCGCGACAATCATTCAGCACCTCAAGGATCTCCAGGCGCTCTGGTGACAGTTCATTTCCGTCGATCGTCTGGGCGTACTGCCAGCCCAGAGGCGTCTCATGAAAGCGAAGGGCAAACTCCCGAGTCGGGCACTTTCTGCCTGTGACACGGAGTCGCCCCCTATTATCTCCGTTGGGACGATCCAGAACCATGGTCGTATCGGCCACCCCAGTTACTCCCTGCGACCCGTAAATCGCTGATTGCCAGTCTGGAGGGATCTTTTTCGCAGTGTGGTGGAGCAGGATGATCGCAACACCAAACATCGTCGCAATTTTGTGTATCTTTTGCAGCGCTAAGTACTCTCCCTTGTAAGAGCTTTTATTGCCCCCAACAAAGCGCTGGTATACGTCAATAATAACCAATTTTACATCTTTATTTGACTGTAAATAAAGACCTAGTCGGTCCGCACCATTGTTTTCAAGGGTCGGCCAGTTGTATTCGACCCGGAATGTTTTAGGTGTAAATTCTGCCTGCATTGACACTAGGCGCTGACGTGTAAGGTCACGCCCTTCTTCATAGGCCAGGTAGAGGACCGAACCTTTCTTTGCCGGGAATTTGTTCATGAGAAACTTGTCGCTGGTGACGGCGAATGCCATCTGTGTAGCGAAGATCGTCTTGCCCGACTTCGGAGGCCCAGCCAGCATCGTAATGCCCGGAAAAATCAACGATTCAATAATGTTAGTCGACGTTGTGTTGTTCTGGGACGCAATGATTTCCTCGCCCCAACCTGCGGTGAAAATGCTCGCACTCATTTTTCGATTCTCCATCCCTTTCGCCATCATCCGATGGTTAATGTATGCTCTTCGCCCTAACGACTGCCCGCTGGTTATCTCCAGAAGGGGAGGGGGGACAGGAACACACCCCCTCTTGAGTTATGATATCGATGAGAATTGCTTCGAATCAGGGTAAACGGTCCGAGGGAATTCACGCCACGGCTTACCGTCGAGGAGGTCCTCACCAACCCTGTTGGCCCGCTTCTTTGGCGTACTCCATTTTTTGAAGAAAAAGGGGATGTTCTTAGTCACGCATGTGTCACGGATCGGGATCACCCAGTCGCGTTCCATCTTGCGTGCACCGGCGCAACGTTCACCGCCGACAATGACCCAATCCAGGCCTGCCAAGTTGAGCGAGGGCAGCGGGCCAAGCAATGGCTCCAAGGACACAAACTTGAGAGCTGCAGGGGTCTGCTTCAGAAGTTCGGCACGGTAGGCGTAATTGTCCGCCTCGATGGTCACGCCCATCCAAAGGTTCTTCGGCCACGGCAGATGAGGTGCGGCCTCTAACAACAGTTCAGCACGCTTGGTCAGCACCTGATATATATGCTGTGGATACTTCAGCGCGGTTTCAAACACTTTTTGCTTGAACTCCAAGGGCACGTTGTGATGGAAGATGTCGCCCATGCTGACCAGGAATATTTTCTTGGGCTGCGTCCATTTGCCGGGAAGATCCAGAAGCTCGGGGTGGAGGGTTACGTCAAACTTGTAGCGGTACTTTTTGAGGCCCTGGCCGTGCAGGCGTGCCGCGTAAGTCCTGGCGTAGCAACGATCGCATCCAGGGGAGTACGGCGTGCACCCGGTAATAGGGTTGGCGACTTCGTCGCACCATTCAATGTGTGTAGCCATAAGTATATCCTTGGTGGAAGGTTATTGTGGCGAGCCCAAACCAGCGCCCGCAACCATATTGTCAGTGTATAATTAACTCTGTATTGCCGAACGATACTCTTCAAGATATTCATATGTTGAATCATCATCAAGAACAATGATTCTATCATTGTTGTAATGCCAGACAATACATCTAACAAGTTCTTCAATATTATTTAAATTTTCCTGTTCAAGCATTGCAAAATGAATTTCACGTACCAGCTTATATTCATCATTAATCAATTCATAAAGAGATATATGAAACAAAATGTTTTCAAACAGTGATGAAAATTTATTTATACAATGATTGCTTATACTCAATTCCTGCGCATCAAAATCATCTAATCTATATTCAAAAATTCCAGACTTGCTTATAGCAATAATCAAAAAACGTGCATTGTTCATTTCTTGACTCCTTTTGTATTTCAAAATCACGGTATGGTTATTGTAACGCAAGATTCGTATCAAGTACTCATACGCACCTCCGGTGTTTCTTGTGTGGTCCTGGTGTATAGCCATAATTTACTCGCCCCAACCACCAGTGAAATGTTATCGCCACTCCGGAATTCTCCTTGCCTGTGGCCGTTTTTTCATGGTATAAAAAGAAGGCTTACTTCCTACAGTGTCGCTAACCGATCGCGCCGTTTGCAAATCCTCTCTGACAGCCTTGGTGAAAAAAAGAGCTCGTTAGCCTACGAGAAATTCTCGTGTAAAAATTTTAGGTGGTTACAGGGTGTTGGTTGGACATGCTTTGGATGCAAAACCTAGCCTGGGTACGATAGAGTTCACTCATAGGGTGTGCGTAGCTTTCGCAACGTGAACCTAATCGGCCGGAAATATGGGTGAAAATGGAGGCGAAAGCTGAGAATGGGGGGGGGGCTGGTACTTTTCAGCAGCCAGCCACGATGATGTGATGAACGTGACCTTTCAGCGAGCTAGATGAGGTTCCGTTCCTTCAGGATGGACTTGACCTCTGAATTCGTCAGGCGGACGTATTCTGCGGTGGTCAGCATTGACGCGTGACCGAGGACTGACTGCACGGCTGGCACAGAGACTCCGGCGCGCACAAGTTCAATAGCCCTCGTGTGCCGAAGTGTATGTGGGTGGGGGTGTATGGACTTTTGTCCAGTGGAACTGTCGATGGACTCTTGGAAAATTCCTGCGTCCAAGGCTCTTGCGTAGAAGATTTTTCGGAAATTGTTGGCGTCAACTGAGAATACCCGGCCTCGCATATTGGGTTCAGTCGCCAAAAAAGTCGCTATCTCGGAAACGACCTTGTCTGGGATAGGGACAAGACGCTTTGGCTTGCCTTCTCTTCGTTTGAGGGTGACGATCCGAACCTCGGCAGCGCGAAAGTCGATGTCGGCGGTATCGTCTATTTGGACAACCTCACCAAGCCTGGCGCCAGTGAACCTGAGCATCAGGTAGGTGAGCCAGTACCTTCCTCTCGTACAGCGTTGCTTGCCCTTGCTATTTGCCGAGTCGAACCATCGCTGAAAGGCCATTGTCAGAGCATCGATCTCGTGAGGCATGAGATATTTTATCTTCAGGCTGTTTCTCGAGATTGCGAGTGCTGATTTTGTGTGCACCAAATTCATACGTACCTCATTACATGATTTCTCTTAGCGTTTTCAGGTAATTTTTACCTGGACTAAGAGGAGTATCAGGCCGTATGGGGTAAAGGTCACGGGTCAATCAGAGGTATTTTACATGAAAATTGATATATTCATGTAATTTTACATATGCGTTATCTTGGTGAGTGTGTTTTTAAATCAGAAATGCATTGTGGGCATGAACTTTAAATCGTTCAGATGGCGGAAAGGACATCACTGCAAATAGTTATCATTCTCTTGAGAAAGGGGCGCCATACTCTTTTAACTCTCTCAGAAAAATGATTTCACGCAGAGCATGACATGACCAGTGTACGCGGGAATGACACATGGGATCATTCACGACGTATCGCAGTGACGGTGACGTCCGAAAATGGGGGTTGAAAAAACTTGGCTACTCAAACAGGAGCCCTTTCAAATCGCGTCAGCTTGATTTATTACTTGTTCGAAAAATAGCATCAAAATTCTGTTGAGGAATTGCCTCCGTGCGGGAGCTGCAATGTGAATGACACGGATGTTCCTTGGCCCGGCACGCTTTCGACAAAAATCCGACCGCCATGATTCTCGACGAACTCCTTGCACAGCAGTAGCCCCAGTCCGGTTCCCTTCTCGCCTTCAGTGCCGCATTGCCGCTTCGAGTTGTCGATGACAAATATTCTCGGCAACGCCTGTTGTTCTATGCCTATCCCATTGTCCCTGACCACGACCGTGGCTGCGTCACCTTCCGCCGAAGCCGATACGGATACGGTGCCTCCTCGATGGGAAAATTTGATGGCGTTGAAAAGAAGGTTGCGAATGACCGTGTTGATCATGGATTCGTCCGCCAAAACCATCAGTTTCGATGGGATATCGGACACAAGATGAATGTTTTTCTTCTCACAAGCATGTTTAGCCACCTCTATACATTCCTGCACCATAATGGAAAGAACGCATGGTTTTAGAGAACAGTCCAAGCCACCTTGACTGAGTCGAGCCCATTGCAGCAAGTCGTCCAACAGCGCCAACAAATTTTTGATACTCCTGTGCAATTCCTTCATCACGCGAGCAAGCTCTTCTTCAGTAAAAGAATCCTGCTCTGTTCCGACAATTTGAGTCAAGCTTTGTATGGCGCACAATGGCGAGCGTGAATCATGAGCTATAATCGAGAAAAGCTTGTCCTTGTCGTCATTAGCCTTGTGCAACAGCTCAATAATTTTCTGACGCTCTTCCTCCATTCTCTTGCGTTCGGAAATATCACGTATAATGTGTTGGAAGTGGGGCTTCTCGTTAATATGAATGACGCTCACACTCGACTCGATCGGAAATTTGTCCCCATCTTTGCGAATATGTACCCCGAAATACATATATCCACTTTTAAGACTTGAATCAGACTGAATAGAATCAGAAATTTTAGAATCATCATTATCACGGAGTTCTCTGATGGTCATTGTCAGCAGTTCATCCCGAGAATATCCATACGCTCTGGCCGCCTCGATGTTGGCCTCGGCGATCCGTCCTTCTTCATCGATAAGCAAGATGATGTCGTGTGCATGTTGCACCAAGAATTCAAAGCGCTCCAAGATGTCTTTGCACTGTTGTTCGATTTCGAATTTTTTCTGAAAAAAAATCGCCTGCTGGTGTTTCCTAGACACCACGAACAGCAAACCGAAAAACACGAGCATCCCGGAAATAACAATCCATCTTTCCCGCTTGTGTCCCTGGATTATCTTCTCCGTTTGTATGCCTACCAGTTCCTTAAGTCGACTTTGATAAATCAGAAGTTCATCTTCAATGACGGCTTTGTCTTGGACATCGTGGATAATGGACAGGAGCAATGACGAGCCTGAAGAAGTGAGGAAAGGCGAACTGTAGACCTCGACAGTCCGAACCTCGCCACTGGCCAGACGATGGGGGAAAATAAAATAACTACGACTTTCGTCCCTTGCCAGTTGATATTCCCTTTCAACATCTTTCGGAGACAGCATATTAATCTCCTGGATGCGCATGCGCTGCAATTCATCAACGCTATAACCATAAAACAAGCTCGCAGCATTATTAGCCTTGACGATGTTCCCCGTATTTGGATCTATTATAAAAGCTACTACTTTGACATCTTTAAAATTTACAGACATCTCAGCAAAACTGATGTCTTGAAATAGTATGCTTAACATTAAAAAAAATACTGAAACGAAAAATACAAAAATTCTTTTCATCAAAACCGACCACTCCTGTATCACAAGCGATCACTAAGGGATGAACTTAGTCAGATTACCCCGATTCTGTTCTTGCATACTCACTTATCCAAAAATCAGGACACCCTCTGCACCCTTGGCGGTGGACAGAGGTCTTGCTTGTCGCCAGCGACGAATACTTGATTCCGTCCTTTGGTTTTGGCTTCATAAAGTGCTGCGTCAGCGCGTCGCATCAAATCTTCCACAGTGTTCAATCCGTCGCTCAAAAAAGCTACGCCAAGACTGACCGTGAACTGGATGACGGCATTCTCCGTTTTGACCATCAGTTCAGAAATAGCTCGTCTCACCCGCTCAGCGATGATTTCAGCCTCCCCCCGTTCCACCTCCGTGAGCACGATTCCGAATTCCTCTCCGCCAAGACGACCAAAGATATCTGTCGAACGAAGAATGGCGCGGCAGGTTTCAACCATCGCTTTCAAAACTTCGTCACCGGAGCTATGACCCCAAGTATCGTTGATGAGCTTGAAAGCGTCGACGTCAAGCATCAGGAAGGCCAGCATGGTTCCTTGCCTGCGACAGCGATGCAATTCGTGCTCCGCACGGGACAGGAACTCCCGGCGGTTGCTGATGGACGTCAGATGGTCCGTCGTCGCCAGTATGTACAGTTCCAGTTCGAGTTGCTTGCGTTTGGTGACGTTTTCAAGTTGGGTTATGAAATATGATGGTTGGCTCTTTTCATCGCGGACTAGGGAAACGCTGAGAAGGACCCAGATGCTTTTTCCGGATCTGGTCACAAATCGTTTTTCAACCTGGTAGGATTTAACATGTCCGAGGAGGAGGCGCTCTTTCTGCCGTGCACCAAGCTCCGTATCCTCGGGCAGGACGAACTCGCACATGTTCTTGCCGATCAACTCGTGCTCGCCAAATTCTAGCATAGCGCACAGGGCGTGATTGGCCTTTAGCCAGGCCTCGTCCAGGCCAACCAACGCCATGCCGTTGGCCGCGTATTCAAAAGCGCTAGCGAAACGTTCCTCGCTTTCGCGCAACACTGCTTCGGTCTTGCGGCGCATTTCTACTTCATGTTGGGCCGTGGCGTGCATGCGGGCGTAATCACGCAGGCGCATATGCGCCTCGGTCACATCCTGCATAGTCATCAGCACTGCGTTTTGTCTGGACGTTTTTTCCTTGAAGGCACGCGCCACCGTGTGCTGCAAGCGCTCCATGCCACCGGGTAGACTGCTGGGGATTATGCTGCCATGCAGTCGCGCGGAAAAAATGACAGGCGGACCACCCTGAAAAATCAGTTCAAATCTACTGGTGAATTTGGGTTCCAGAAGGTGGGGAAAAAATTCAGCCAAGTTGCGACCTACGATATTTGTTGCTGCGATCTTGGTCCATGACTCAATGCATCGATTCCAGAAACGAATCACATAGGTTTCGTCAAAGATGCATACCCCCAGCGGCATGGCATGTAGCAGTGTGCAGTAACTGTCGTAGTCGAAGTTCGCGTCATTCATGGTTCATTTCCGATGCTGAGCCACAGGGCTTGATGTTCTTTTTGAGCTGAGCGCCAGCCGCCGATGCCTGGCGCAGACAAAGACGAATTATATCCGGAACGTCAAGCACCAGTGCCAAACTGCCATCCTCCGTCACGGCGCTGCCGAGGATGCCATCCAACCGGCCCAGAATCCGGCTGATCTGTTTCAGCACGATCTGCCGGTTCCCGACGATCCGGTCCACAATGAGCCCAAGGCGCATATCTCCGGCGCGGACAACCAGTACTGGAGCCAGCCCGGATGCAGGGGCATCCATGTTGAAAAAGGTTCTTAAGCAGACCAATGGCAACATTCCCTCTCGCACGCACAATGTGCCGCGTCCAAGCCGCAAAGTCACGGATTCCCGGCGTACCTCCAAGCATTCTTCTATGTTGGCGATCTGCAGGAAAAATGAGTCATCGCCAATCATGATTTGCAGGGAATCAAGAATGGCGAGGGCCAAAGGCAGGCGGATGAACACAGTGGTGCCCTCTCCAGGAGTGGAGGAAAGGGAAATATCTCCTCGCAAGGCCCGGACTTCCTCTCGGGCTGCGTCCATTCCTACGCCTCGTCCGGAATAGGCGCTTACGCATGTCGCGGTTGACAGTCCGGGCATGAAGGCCAAATCAAGCAGGGAATCATCCTGCCCCTGAATGTGGTCAAGAGGGATGCCTCTGGCTAATGCCTGCTGGTGTAACTTTTCCCGGTTCACGCCCCGACCGTCGTCCCGAATCACAATCTCCACATCGGCACCCACCTGTCGTGCCTCAACGCGAATCTGACCGGTTTGAGGCTTGCCGAGAGCGTTGCGCTCATCCGGAGTCTCGATTCCATGGTCGACGGCATTGCGCAGCACATGGGTGAGCGGAGCATGCAGTCGCTCCATGGCCGTCTTGTCCAGTTCAGTGTCCTCTCCAGTCAACGTTAGTGACACTTGCTTGCCGGTCTGCGCAGCCATATCACGAACGAGACGGCGAATTTTGGCGAACATGGGCTTTAAAGCGACCAAACGCAGGGCCATGATCTGGTCTCGTAAACAGCTTAAATTGCGTTCCAGTTCTTCGGCCAGAGCATCCAAGTCGCGATGCCGGCGAGACAGAGCGGTCAAGCGAGCCTGGAAAGCGGCCAGCTCTCCCAACTGGTCCACCAATATGTCGAGTTTGGACGCTGGAATTGTCAGTTGCACCAGTTGCAAACCCGGCTCGGGACCACCTGCTGGTCGCACGGACTTTGCGCTGTTTTCCATGCAGGCAACGTTCGTGCTCTCCCTACTTTCAGCGTCCTGCTCTGTGGCCAAGAATCGCTCCAATAGCATAAGGCTCTCGGAAGCATCCTTGTCTTCAGCCTCAAGGGGCCGCGAAATCATCCGACGCAAGCAATCGAAGACTTGCAGGAGGGCGTCGATCAAAATCCGCGACAAGTCGATGCGACCGGAACGAACCAGATGCAACACATCTTCCGCCTGATGAGCGAGATCCGCAATCTTGACAAAACCCATTGTCGCCGCATCGGCTTTGATAGAGTGCGCAGCTCGGAAAATAGCATCTATCGATGACGCGGATTTGTCCTGTTCCAAAGACAGTACGTGCTGTTCGATGTTTGTGAGCTGTTCTACACAGCTGATGGTGAATGCGTTCAGCAGTTCAACGTCCAGACTCATGGTCATTCCGTTCCGTCCGTGTCCACGTTCAGATCATACCGAGTTTGGCGTCGATTTTTTCGAGGAGTGCTTGCAGCGTTGTGGAATTGAAGAAAATAAAGACCTCGCCTTCCACGAGATGCTCGGTGATAAGGAAATTGGCGCGGATGAAAATGATGATTCTGTCCTCTCTATCGCCAGTGGGCAGAACCTTAATGATGTCATCCTCAAAATAATCGGGCGGCATGTAGTCGATGTGTTCGGAGAGCATGTTGGCGATGGAACCCATGACTCCGTTCAGAACGATATTGCCCACTTCCTGCAGTGTCCCTATGCGGAGCGAGTCCATGTCCAGGCAGAAGTCTTCCTGGCCGACGAGCAAAGATACCAGATTGGAGGCGCTTTGAGATGAAAAGACAAGCGCCGTCACGCCTTCAAAGGCACCCCCGAAAGCAATATTGATGGCCACGCCTTTGCCCCAATCACAGGTGCTGGGTTGGGAAGCGAGTTCGGCGTGGGAGAGAACCAAAATTTCCGGAACCTGCAGCGTGACGTGGGAATTGACCATCTGATTGAGCACGCCCGCAGCGTTGCCAACCCCGATGTTGATTAATTCACGGAGCACGTCGTATTGGTACTCGCTGATGTCGATGGAGGATGAATTTCTCATAACGTCAGTTCTTGGAAATCAATTGATTCAGGGCATCAAGAACTTCCTGCTCTTTTGGGGGCTTGGAGAGGATTTTGCGGGCACCAAGCGCAAAACAACGCTCCCTGGTAGTTTCTTGAATGTCTGCTGTTATAACCACAATATCCGTTTCCAGACCTTCCTGGCTCGCAGCCTCCAGTACTTCCAGTCCGGAAAGTTCAGGCATATTCAAATCCAGTAAAGCCAAATCCGGTTTATGACTGCGCAGTATGTCGAGCGCTTCCAGTCCATTCTTTGCTTCAATGAAGTCATACTGCTGAGCCTTCACAATTTTTGATAAAACCAAACGTTGAAATAATGAATCATCCGCAATAAGTATTTTGGCCACGCTTATCTCCAATAATGTAAATATTGATAATTAATTTTAAGTATAAATATACGTGTGTATTTTTAAAATTAATATTTTATTATTAAAAAAATTCGACTTTCGGGGTTAGCCATTAGCAGCTAACCCCGAAAGTCAAGTATTGATATTCATTTAGTTCAATCGAAAACGATGCACTAAGCTTTCTAATTGAATGGATAAGGCAGATAAATTTTGAGCGCCGACATTTACTTCTTTACTAGCTGTAGTCATATTCATAGTGGTCGAGTGGACTTCGGCGATATCTTGCGCAATAGATTGTGAAACAGTAGCGCTTTCAGTCACGAGGCTATTGGCATTTTGAACGCCAAGAGTTGCTTCGGCTATGTTTTGAACAATTTCACGCGTCGTAACTGCCTGTTCATTTATAGATGTTGATATTGTTTCAATGATCTCTCCTACATCTCCTATGACCTTGGTGATGTCCTCAACTACGTGTTGCGCAGAATTTGTAGAAGCTTGAATCGCCGTGATTCTTTGGCGAATATGGTCGGCGGAATCAGTGGTCTGTCTTGCCAGTTCCTTGATCTCATTGGCCACAACGGCGAATCCCTTGCCAGCCTCTCCGGCCCGAGCAGCTTCAATCGTTGCATTGAGGGCGAGTAAGTTGGTTTGCGAAGAAATTGCGGTGATAGTTTCCGTGACCTTGCCTATGTCTTGAGCTGTCACAACCAGTTGCTGCATTATTTCACTCATGCCTTTGGCTTGGTCCGTGGCGTTAGTGCTGGTGGAATGGGCTTTAACTGAAAAGCCAGCTATATCGCTGATGGTGGAGCTCATTTCCTCTGCCGCTGAAGCCACCGTGGTAAGATTAGCAGATGTCTGTTCCATACTAGCTGCCACTGAAGAAGTATTGGCGCTCATCTCCTCTGCAGCTGCAGATACAGTGGAGGATCGATTGGTCGTGTCCTCGGCCCCGTCGGAAACCTGCGCGGAAAGAGATGCCATTTGCGTGCTGGTATTGGCAAGAGATGCGGCGTTAACTTGAATTTCGACCATCATCTCCTTCAGGTGCTGGACAAAATTATTGAAATATTTTGCTAGCATGCCCAGTTCATCTTTTGCTTCAGGCAGACGGACAGTCAGGTCACCATCTCCTTCAGCAATATCTTTTAGAGATGCGACAACCATATTGATGCGTTTGACGATATTGTAGGAAAAGAAACTCGTGACTACAATGGCGCACACCGTCAGGACTGCCATAAGGCTGAGACTGATGGTTAGGGTGCGAGTCATATTGGCCTGTTCTGCTTCCAGACGTTTACTCAGCTTGGTGCTTTCATCTGTGATGACTTGTTCTATGTCGTCAATTTTTAAACTCATCTGTCGAAAAAATTTTGAGCCAGGAATCTCGAACCCCCCATTTTGCGCCTTCAGCAGCAAGACGCGTAACATGCTTTCCACTTCCTGCCATGGGTCGGATTTTGGCAGATTGCCAAGTTTCTCTGTGGAATCTTGACTCAGGACTAGTGCTGGAGAGCTTAAGCCCACATCAATCTCGCTTTTCAGACGGATGAGCAGTTCAAACTGATCGTTTGTCAACGGTGCATTCAGAGTCAACAAACTTGAGCCATTGGCGCGCAGCTGTCCAGCGCTCTCTTTGGCAACTTCAAGAATCATAAGTGATCCGAGAAGCTTGCCTAGAGCACGCGCGGTCGGGCCATTGGGAATCAGTCCTTGCATTTCAATAAGTTCTTGAATCAACTCCGTGTATTCGGCAATTTGGCGAGGGCGCAGTGCAGGCTGTTTTTCAGAGTAATTCGCACGCAACTGTTTCAGGCGTGTAGCAATTTTGACATGTTTTAGTTTTTCGCTGTCTGGCAAAACGGCCTGTGACAGATTCTGTACAAACGCAGGCAGAGCAGAATCAGTTTTCTGCCGGAATTCTTGGACCTGAATAAACTCTGATCCGCCTGTCATAAATAATGCAGTGCCGCCGCGTTCACGTTGAAGATGCCCGATTAAATTTGAAGTTGCTTGGAAGAGATGAATATTCTTGCCCATTGCGTTGAATATAGAATGGTCTTTAATCACTTGAGATAGATTCACGCCAATAATAATGAAGAATGCGAGTAGCGGGACAAATCCTATTAACAAAATTTTATGCATAATTTTCATATTTTTTCCTTTATAAGAATATATTGAATGTGTATATATACAAGTAATATTCGCCATTATTTCTTTTTAAAAACGAAGTATATTGGTAAGTTTTTCTCTATGAGAATTTGGATTTCAAAATTGAGCATCGGTTTCACTTTTTTTACATACTGTCGCAAGCGCATGCTTCAAGTCGTCCAGATGGACCGGCTTGCTGATATAGTGATCCATGCCGACTGCGAGAAATTTTTCCCGGTCACCAGCCATAGCAAATGAGGTCATGGCAATAATGGGAATGTCAGCTTTTGCTCCGACTCCCGAGTTCCGGATTATTTTCGTAGCCTCAATTCCGTCCATGACCGGCATTTGGATGTCCATGAGGATACAATCGAAATCCTCTGATTTCCATAGTTCAATTGCTTCGAGTCCGTTCTCTGCCGTGGATAAGCGCACTCCTGATTTTTCAAACAGCTTCTCCATGAAAAACTGGCTGGAAAGATCGTCTTCGACCAGCAGGACGTTGGCTGGTGTCAGGTTTTTTAGTGCCTCGTTCGGCTGTACGTTTTTGAATTGGGTAGCCAATTCAGAGCGAGCAAAGGGGAGGATTACATAAGCAGATGTTCCTTCCTCGGGCAATGTGTCAATATTAATATGTCCGCCCATGAGGGCGACTAGGCGTTTGACAATAGCTAGGCCAAGTCCAGCTCCTTGGTTAGCTCTGGTGTAAGTTGAATCGACCTGCACAAATGGCGTGAAAAGATCCTTGAGCCTGTCCTCCGGGATGCCGATACCAGTGTCATGGACACAGAAAGCGATTCGGATTTCGTCGGATCTCGGTGAGTTGATCTGAAAAATTTCAAGGGCGATTGTGCCTTGGCCGGTGAATTTGAAGGCGTTGCCTACTAGGTTGAAAAGGATCTGGCGAATCCTTGCCTCATCCCCAGTGAGGATCTCCGGTGTGCTTGGGTCAATGCGGCATATCAGGGGGACTTTTTTATCTTTGTAAATGACATTAAATAGTTCCGTGACAGACTCTAAAAGATCGCTGACGAGAAACCCTTTTTGTTCGAACTCAAGTCTTCCCGTCTCAATTTTGGAGATGTCTAGGATGTCTGTGAGTAGCCTTGTCAGCCGGTTCGTCGAGCGGACGGCCATGTAAATATATTCTTTCTGCTCCTGATTCAGATCGGTAGTCTGTAGGAGCTGCATCATGCCGTGGATGCCGTTAAGCGGAGTGCGGATCTCATGGCTCATGTTTGCCAAAAATTCGGATTTGGTCTTGGTAGCGGCTTCCGCCCTTTCCTTTTCTTTGATTAGAGCCTGTTCAGTATTTTTTTGAGCATTAATAAGTTCAGTATAGACAATCAAACCGCCTATGGTTCCATCTTCTTCAAACCATGGACGACATTCCCAGCGGGTCCAATCAACTCTTCCGTCCTGGCGAGTAAATGGATCATCTTCTTCGGAGATGACCTCACCACTCAAAACTCTTTGGTGAACATCTTTCCACTTTTGAGGTAATTCTGGAAAAACTTCGTAATGATTTTTTCCAATTATATCTTTTTTTTCAACTTTATAATCTCGAATATATTTATCGCTAACATATATATAGTTCATATTCTTGTCATGAACAGCTATCGCGCTTTTGCTGTGTTCAATAATATATTTCATCAATTCATGAGCATGATCAAGTTTTTTTTGAATATTTATTTTTTTTGTTATATCTCTGCATATACACAGAATAAATTTTTTATTTTCAATAAAAGAGGCACTAGATGATATTTCTACATAAAAAATAGATTTGTCTTTTCTTATATGTTTGGTCGTGAAAAAATCACCTTCAGAAGTGACCTTTTCAATCATATTAAGAGTCGAAATTTTGTCTAATCCCGCCTCCCAATCGCAGACATGGAGATTTTTTACTTCTTCTTGGGTATAGCCTAGCATATTTGCAAATTTTGAATTTGCTTCGTAAACATTGCCATATTCATCCAGTATGACAATTCCATCCCTATGTTGTTCTAAAAGAACTCTGTAAAATAATATTTCGCGCTTGCTTGAATTTTGATCAGATAATTTTTTGTCCATACGTACAATTTTTCCTGACTTTTAAATTTCAAAATCTTGAAATAAAATTTTTTAAAAAGCCCAGTGTTTTGGGATTAGTTTTTATGCATCTCAATGGTAAATTTCAAAAGATTTATCTGTCAGTTACTATAATTTTGTTTGAATTACAAAAAAAAATAACTTGGCGATAAAATAGTAGACAACAAAGGAGACGGAAGATGATCGTAGCGTGACGGGAGGCATTCCATTGAATCTTTAGTTGACTAAATTGATCGGAATTTTGTAGCAAATTTAATGACATTTTTATAAAAAACCATTATTGAGTATAGTTATTTATGCGTATTCCGGTCCAAACTGACCACGGATTCCGGCGGAAACTGACCACCGATTCCACGGGAAACTGACCACGGATTCCACGGCAAACTGACCACCGATTCCGGAACAAACTGACCAGCCCCAACGGCGTCAGACTCGGTGGAAAAATTCGCAGCGGATGCGGCGCTGGATAACTCGGGCATACTCCTTTTCAGGAGGTGCCCATGCCCAATTCGAGGTTATCCATGCGCAAGATCAAAGACGTTTTACGACTGCATTTCGACCGGGACCTGTCCGCACGCCAGATCGGCCTCAGTCTCAAGATCTCACACAACACCGTCTCCGAGTACCTACGCAGGGCTCAGGTTGCCAACCTCAGTTGGCCGTTGCCGCCAAGCCTGTCCGACTCAGAGCTTGAAAACCTGCTCTTTCCATCCCTGCCGCCAAGTTCCGTGAAGCGACCGGAACCGAACTGGGCCGACGTCCACATAGAGCGCAAGCGCCGTTCCGTGACCCTGCTTCTGCTCTGGGATGAGTACAAGGCGCAGCATCCTGACGGCCTGCAATACAGTTGCTTCTGCGCTCGCTACCGAGCCTTCGTGGGCAAACTCAAGCCATCCATGCGCCAGGTCCACGTGGCCGGAGAGAAGGCCTTCATCGACTACGCGGGCCAGACCATCCCCATTCAAGACCCATTCAGCGGCGAGGTTCGTGAGGCCCAAATTTTTGTGGCCGTGCTCGGCGCCAGCAACTTCACCTTTGCCGAGGCCACGTGGACACAGAGCCTGCCGGACTGGATCGGCTCCCATGTCCGTACCTTCACCTTTCTCGGCGGTGTTCCGCATCTGCTTGTCCCCGACAATCTGCGGTCGGGCGTCAATAAGGCCTGCCGCTATGAGCCCGACATCAATCCAACCTACGACGACATGGCGGCCCATTACGGTGCAGCCGTCATCCCGGCCAGAGTGCGCAAACCTAAAGACAAGGCCAAGGTCGAGGTCGCCGTGCAAATCGTGGAGCGCTGGATTCTGGCGAGGTTGCGCAATCGAGTCTTCCTATCCTTGAACGAGGCCAACCGTGCCATCGCCGCCTTGGTGACTGACCTCAACACCCGACCGTTCAAAAAGTTGCCCGGCAACAGGAGAGAGGCTTTCGAAACGCTGGACAAGCCGGCACTCCTGCCGCTGCCGTGCGCCCCTTACGTCTTTGCCGAGTGGAAGCAGGCCACCGTCAACATCGACTACCATGTCGAAGTAGACGGGCATTATTACTCCGTGCCGTGCAGCCTCATCAAAAAACGTATCGACGTCCGGATCACGGCCACCACCGTTGAATGCTTCCACAAGGGCCAACGTGTGGCTGCCCATCCCCGGTCCATGCAGAAAGGACGGCATACGACCGTCATGGAGCACATGCCCAAAAGTCACCAAGAGTACGCGGGCTGGACCCCGGAGCGCCTCGCGCAATGGGCGCTAACGCTCGGCCCCAATGTCTCTGCGTTGACGGAAGCCATCATGGGTTCACGCAAACACCCCGTACAGGGCTACAGATCCTGCCTGGGCGTCATCGGCCTGGCCAAGGAGCACGGATCCGCACGCCTGGACGCGGCCTGTGAGCGGGCGCTGCATCTGGGAGCCCTTTCCCAGAAAAGTCTCAAGTCCATCCTCAAGACCGGCCTGGACCGTCTGCCGTTGCCGATCCACAACGCCGACCAGACTCCCATACCCCACGACAACGTGCGTGGTCCGGAATACTACCGCAAGGAGGCCTCATGCTGAGCCATCCAACCTCGCAGACTCTCAATGCCTTGGGCCTTGGCGGCATGGCCAAGGCTCTGGAGGAACAGCGGGCCATGCACGGCATCGAAGAACTGTGCTTTGAAGAGCGCCTGGCGCTTCTCATCGACCGCGAAAAACTGCACCGCATGAACCGCCGTCTTACGACACGGTTAAAGAAAGCAAAACTCAGGCACGCAGCCTGCTTCGAGGATATCGACCTTCACTCGCCAAGGGGGCTCGACAAGACCTTGGTCATGAGTCTGGGCTCCTGCTCCTGGGTCGGCAAAGGACACAACGTGCTCATCACCGGGGCGACGGGCGTAGGGAAGAGCTTCCTGGCCTGCGCCCTGGCTCACAAGGCCTGTCTGGAAGGCTTCGACGCCTTGTACATGCGCTTGCCTCGACTCATGGAGGATCTACTGATCGCCAAAGCCGACGGTCGGTACGGAAAGCTCATGCGGTCCTTTGCCAAAATCCCTTTGCTCGTGCTCGACGACTGGGGCTTGACCCCGATGACCCCGGCCACATGCAGGGAGCTGCTTGAACTGTTCGAAGACCGCCACGGCAGGCACTCGACCATCGTCACCAGCCAACTGCCAGTGGCAGCCTGGCACGAGTACCTCGCTGATGCGACCGTGGCTGACGCTATCCTCGACCGCCTTGTACACAACGCCTACCAGCTCAACCTCAAAGGAGAATCCATGCGGAAGATGAAATCCATCATTGACCCCAACTGACCAGTTCCCATAGCGTCCCAAAACCAGCGTCGCTTCGCTCCGATTTCCTGGTCAGTTTCAGCCGGAACAGGTGGGCAGTTTGCAGTGGAATCACTGGTCAGTTTGTCCGGAATGCGCAGTTATTTAATGATAAACTTCTACATAAAAAGCAAAATTTTGGTTAACAATGGAAAAAAATACAAGAAACAAGAGAAAATTTCCAATACAAGTTTATGAAGGACTCAAAGATTGTCAAGATTTGTTTCATAAATATCTTATGATTGCACAGGGAGGAATATATACAGCCCCGACATTAGTTCAAACGGTTCTTGGATCGTGCGTTTCTGTAACAATGTATTGTTCGAAACGTCGGTGGGGTGGAATTTTTCATGCCTTGCTTCCGAGTGCTGGTAATTTTCCAAATAACAAATCCCATAGCGATCCTTACCGCTTTGTAGACTCAGCTATATGGACTCTATTGCGTGATTTTTCAAAATCAGGAATTTCAGCAAGCAGCCTTGAGTGCAAAGTTTTTGGAGGCGCCTCCCCTTTGAATCATCATTGCAATTCCTCGGCAGGAAATCGCAATGTCCAAGTTGCTATGGAGGTCCTCGCCGAGGCGGGGGCTACTGTTGCAGCTTCATCTGTGGGAGGGACTGGTGGGCGGAAAATTTTTTTCCGTACGGATACGGGAATGGTTCTTCAAAAACGGTTCTCCGTCACATCATGCAGGGACTGCAAGGAGTGAGACTTTTGCTATTGTGCAAATTTTGACATTATGAATAAAACTTATCTGTTAAAGGTGTTTGCTATAACACGCATTAAGTCTGCCAAATTAGTCGGTTTGCTGAGGTAGTCGGTCATACCAGCGGCGAGAAAATTTTCCCGGTCACCAGCCATGGCATAAGATGTAAGTGCAATAATAGGTATAGTCGCTTTTGGCTCTGTTTGCGAGGTTCGAATTTTTTTCGTTGCTTCGATACCGTCCATGATAGGCATCTGGATGTCCATGAGAATTATGTCAAAATCTTCCACGTTTAGAAGGTCTATTGCCTCTTTTCCATTCCAGGCGGAAACTACTGTATGCCCTGCTTTTTCTAAAAGCTTACGAACAGCAAACTGCGTTACGACATCGTCTTCAGCCAAGAGAACCCGGCAAGGTGTTTCTTTCTGGGTCGTTACGTCGCCAGAAAAATCTTGCTGAAGACTGTCGGATAGAATGCCAAAAGTGGCGCAAAAATGAAAGCTTGTGCCCACTCCGGCCTCGCTCTCAATAGAAATGTTGCCATCCATTAACTTGACGAGCTGTTTGCAAATTGTCAGGCCCAGCCCCGCGCCTTGGTGGCTCCGAGTGTACCCTTCAATAGCCTGGGCGAAGGGTTGAAACAAGATGGCAAGGCAGTCCTCAGGAATTCCGCAGCCAGTGTCCGATACCGTAAAAAAAACTCTCGCCTGATTATCCTTGAGGGCTGGCAATGGGTACGCTTCCACAGTGATTCGTCCTTGCTGTGTAAACTTGAAGGCGTTTCCGATTAGGTTGGTAAGTACCTGTTGAAGCCGGAGTGAGTCTCCCTCTACATTTGTTGGAATATTCGAATCTATGTAAAGCTCAAATTTGATTTTGGATTGCAATGTAAGGGGCATGAAAAGGTCAATGATCTCTTGCAGTGTTTCTTTGAAACAGAATGGATCTTTGCGAATTTCCATCTTTCCGGCCTCGATGCGTGACAGATCAAGGATGTCCGAAAGAAGGCGTGTCAGTCGGTTCGCGGATTGTAGCGCCAAGGTACAGCATTCCTGCTGTTCTTGGTTATGGGCTGTGGTTTCGAGAAGCTGGAGCATGCCCATGATACCGTTAAGCGGAGTGCGGATCTCATGGCTCATGTTTGCCAGAAATTCGGATTTGGCTTTACTGGCGGCCTGACTTTGCTCGGCCAACTCTTGGGCACGTAGGGTCGTAGCGTGGAGTCTGTCCAATGTGTTTTTCAGTTCGGTGACGTCTTGGAAAATAACCGCAAACTTGCGTGGTTCAGGGCAATAGGCAGAAACCTCGTAGTAGTAACCCAGTGACTTGGAATAGCTGGTAAATTTGGCCGGATCTCCGTTCAGGGCCACTTTGCCGAATCGTTCGATCCAGATCGGTTCTGTGTCTGGCATGATCTCCAGCACGGTACGGCCAACAATGTCTTCGGAGCGCAGGCCGGTCAGTCTTTCAAAAGCCGGGTTGACACTCAGGTATCGGTAGTCACATGGGGTACCGTTTTCGTTGGTAATTATTTCGTGCAGGGCGAAACCTGCGGTCATGGATTGGAACAATTGCTGGTAGTTATTTTCGGCCTGCTGCTGCCCGACAGCCTTCCAGACTGCGTCCATCAGGAGTTGCAACTGCAGGATGTCGGCCTCGGTGTAATCCATTTCCTTGTTGCCGACCCCGACCACGGCCACAATGGCGTTGTTCATGATCAGCGGAATGGTCAGAAAGCGGGTCAGCCGGATGTGTCCCTCGGGGCAGCCCTTGGACAGCGGATGCCCTGAAGAGTAATCGTTGACCAAGATGGGTTTGCGCTGACGCACGGCCTCTCCCCATAGGCCTGTTTCGGCCAGGGAGTAGCAGGTCTGTGGCTTGGCCACCCGGCATTGAGGCATGACGTTCCGAGACCAGCTGTTGAGCGAGAATTCTTGAGTCTTTTCGTTATAATGATAGATGTACCCGATCCTGCTTTCCGTGAGGCTGATTGCTTCGTCCAAGGACGCGTCCAAGAAAGATTGCAGGTTTTCCGACGGGCGTTGCAGCAGTCGAACCATGCTGGCCAGTCGCATGGTGGTGCGCTGCACGCTCTCCTCAGCCACCTTTCGCAGAGTAATATCCTGTATGAACCCACTGATGATCTGGGAGTCCGATCCTGGAAGGATTTCCAGTCGGGCTGTATCCGACAGCCAGATGATCTCGCCGTTAATTTTTCTGGCACGGAATTCGAAGTCTTGGACAAACCCGCGTCCGGTCAGGTTCTCAAGGAACAGCTCTCGCTCGGATGGATTGAAATAAAGTTGGGCTCCGATGTCAGAGATATGCTCTAAGGCCTCTTGGGCGGAATCGAATCCGAGCATCCGAGCCATGGCCAGATTTAGAGACACGAATGTGCCTTCCGGGCTGCTCATATATGCGCCAAGGGGCGCGTGATCAAAACGTTGGCGATACCGGGCTTCGCTGGCGGCCAAAGCAGCCTGAGTTTCCCGAAGCTGTTTTTTCAACTGGTGGCGCTGCAGTGCCATTTCGATGGTCACGGCCAACTCCCGTTCCTGGATCGGCTTGAAGATATAGTCACAGGGGGACACAATTTTAGTTTTTTGCAAAAGAAGGGCCTTGGGGAATTCCGTGACAAAAATTACGGGAGTGTCGTACTCCTTGGTGATGTCATGAACAGCCGCCTCAATGCCGTTCATGGGGCCGGCCAGTTCGATGTCCATGATGATCAAGTCGACGTCGGAGTTCTCGACAGACGCCAAGGCCTGCCGGCCGGTTGCCACTGGTGGCAGAGGTGTGTAGCCCATGCGAGTGAGCATGTCAGTTATGTGCAGGGCTAGGATGCCGTCGTCTTCCACGATCAGGATGGATGTCCGGGTCATACTGCCCTCCTGGCAGTTAAGGAAAAAAACAGGTTCATCCGGGTGAACATGCTTTTGATAAAATAAAAGGACATGGAGTTTATTGAGTTTTCATACAAATGAAAAACCAAGAGGATGAACCACCATGTCCATAAGCTTGCAAGTCCTTGTGGTTGGGCTGCCTGGCTATGATTGCTGCTGGCTGGAAATCTTAGGAATTGACCTATCGGGACCAAGCGTTCTGTAAACTCAAGATACTGGGGATTCATAAGGCCAAGTACGCTTTAACCGGATGAGTTTTGATGTTGGATTCAGAATGAATGCTGCAGTCTCATGTAGCCTACACCAGCGCTATACAGCATAAGCAAACCGCCTAAGGCTAAGGCAGCAGTATCGTCGCTGAAGCAGCCCAAGAAGCCGGTGGCACCAACGAGTAAGGGGAAAGTCTTGTATAGATGGTGAGGTAACCAAACGCGCATGGAATCTCCTATTTTCGAATTAGCAGGGGGGAGACGTCGAATTTGAGTTGCTCGCGCTGTGTCTATAAATTGATAGACATTTTAAGATATTCTGCACTAATGGTCTTGTGAGTTGCAAGAAAAAAAGTGTTACACATTCAGTAATACTAGTTTTTATTAATAGGGCATCAGTGAAGACCATTTTGTGTCTCGTAAATTATGAAAAGCCCCTGATGTGGCTGGACATCCTTAAGCGCTTAAAGAATCGAATATTTCATTAATTTCAAGGCATTAGACAGGAGGCCTGCAGTCCAAGGAATTCCGTATAAAATTTCACAGTCATCAACGTGCAGCCCGGTGACACCGCCCATGTGGCGCAGTGGTGGTAAAGCGGTATGAACAAGGCTGGGTATTGAATGGCCCGTGGTTTGAAAGTCAAATCTTTCAGATACCGGTTGCGCAAATCGTGATCGGTACCTGTTGACCTTTGGAAACCGGATCGTTTCTCAAGGAGGTTGAAGGGTGATGAGCTATTTTGCGTCGACTCGAGCTTTGCTGCCTCGATTCTCTGTGAATCACCCATCGTCCCCGGATTCCATGTAAGGAACCAATTTCAAACGTGTTTTGCCTCAGGACTCGCAGGCGAGCCCTGGCTGTAAAGTATCAATCAGGCAGTGCAGACTATCTAAATCACAGGTCTATCTATGCGGACATATCCTCGCCCTAAAAAATGTTGAAGGCCAATTTTAGACACCGCCTGGGTGGGAATCGGGTGGGACTTTTGTTCCAAAATATGCTTTTGTCTGAAAAAATCAGACTCATTGAATAAAAAAATGGCAACAATTTTAGCTTGTTGCCATAAAGTGAGGAGGTTGTAAAACTTAGAGTGCCTGTCTTCGAATCCGTTGGTCGCATGTTCGAATCATGCAGGGCGGGCCAGGAATAACAGAGGCTTACGTGCTTTTTCGCCGTAAGCCTTTTGTTGTCTGCTGAGCAGTTTAGCACTTTCGGTTATACATCCTTTCCGGGAGACAGCGCCGGGGCGGTCGTCCAGATGCGGCCATTGCCGGACTGTCCCGCTTCATTACTACCAGGACCAGACCGGGACTCCCCGCACGAACGGCCGAACCGCAGCCTACGCGCATCCCTCGTCGCTTAAGGGACCGGAAACGCTCCCCCTCTCAAAAGCGGAATTCCACTTTCACACCGACGTGGTGCTCCGCGATTTCACCGCCGTCGCTCGTGCTGTATTCGTATCGCATCTCCCCTCGCAACCCCTTGGCCGCGAGGGTCAGACCCGCGCCCAAGAGCAGACGGTCCCTCGTAAAATCGCTGTCAATGGCGAAGTCGGAATCGTAGCCGTCGAAACGAGCCTGGATCTCCTCCCCGTCCGAAATAAGCGCGTGGGTCCACTGGATGCGCGCTTCGGGAAAGAGCGACGCCCCGTCGAGGGGGATGAGCCTGCCTGCACGCAGACCAGCGGACGAATGGATAGAGAAGATGTCCTCGGAAGCGATATCGAGGTCCATGGGCGCAGCGTCCTTCTCGTCGACCGCATCCTCATGCAGATAAAGTCCGGCGAGCCTGGCATAGGGCAGAATACGCCACCCTTGGCCAGTAACAACATGCCCCACTCCCAGGCCGAGACTGGCATCGTGCGCCCAATGCCTGGCGTCGGCGGTCGAATCCATGAACGCCACGTCCCTGGTCGTGACGATACGCGACCGACCGCCGCCGAGGCTGGCCGCGACGTAAGGCCCGCCCTCTCCAGGGTGCCGCCGCCAGAGCGAATGCACATAGCCCCGCACGGAGGTGACTTCGGCGCGGTTGGCATCGCCGTCGCCGTCCATGACATGGTTGAGCAGCGCAAAAGTAGCGCCCGTAGTCCAGTGGCCGCCGCTTTTTTCCGCGCCGAGAAAGGAATTCGTGGTTTGCGTTTCCAGACCCGGGACCACGCCGTCGGAATCCCGGGCCCCGACCGCCCCCGACACGCTTCCCCAGAACGCCCACTGCCCGGCGCCTTGCTCTGCGGTCGCGTTTGAACAGGGCTCCGACATACGGAAGGCCTGTTCCTCCAGTCGTCCAAGAATTGTTTCCGTTTCCAGAAGGGAAAGATCCACGAGGGCGCGCCGGGTCGCCGCATGGATGCCCGGAGCCATGTCGGCCAGCGCGGCGCGCAGGTCGCCCAGGTCCATGTTGTCGATACCGAGAAGGGCAGCCCCCATGTCGCCCGTCGCGTCGAGACGGAACCGGTCCAACGCGGCCCCCACGCTGCGCTGGCCGGAACCGGCGGCCAGGGACGCGTAGGCGTTGCGGGTAAGGATCAGGTCCAAACCAGAGGATGACCCGCTCAATTCCGTGGTCAGGACTGCCGGGGACGCAATGCTGGAAAACACCCCTTCGAGCCCGCTCGAGGTCAGGACGGGATACGTCCCCCCGGCCAGGTAATCCACGAGGCGCAGCTGCAGGCCTCCGTCCAGGTACGCCTGCCCGGAGACGTCCAGGACGTCATGCTGCCCGCGCCCGAACTCCAGGATCAGCAGCCCGCCTGCGTCTTGGCGATAGTCGCCGTCGACGGTGATGACGCCTATGGAATTGCCCGGGGCCACGACGCCGGAAAGGTTCCGCACGTCGCCGGTGAACACCCCGCCGCCACCCAGGGTGCTGCCCGAGGAGAACACGCTGTCGCCGATGACATGCCCGTTGTTGACCACTACGGATCCCTGGCTTGCGACAATTCCATAGGCGGTACCGGAGTCGGTTTCGGCGGAAATGACCCCTGTCCCTGTATTCTGGAGCGTAGAGCCCCAAAGTTCGACCCCTACGGCCCGGCCGGACTCTGAGAACGCGCTGACGGTCCCGGAGTTGCTAAAAACCGAGCCTTCCGTGCCGTACATCCCACGGGCCTTTTCCGCGCCAACGGCTCCGATGTGGCCGTCGTTAGTCAGTATCGCGCCCTGGATCAGGGCGCCGTCGGCCGTCCCGGCCCCGGCCTCGGCTGAAATCCCGCCGGAGTTGACGACGCGGGCGGTGTCCTCGACCAGCAGCCCGACGGCCAAATCCGTGGCGTTGGCCAGAATCTGCCCCGAGTTGACGGCGCGTCCAATCCTGTTACCGAAATAACCATAGGCCCAGCCGCTTCCCGTTCGAGCTTCCGCCAGGATGGAGCCGGTGTTGTCAAAGGTCGCGTCACCGTCGAAACCGAACTGGCGCACGCCGTAGGCGGTGACCCGCCCGTCGTTTAAACTCCCGGCAAATGCGCTGACCTCGCCGGCGTTCACCACATCCCGCCCCTGCATGCAGATTCCATATGCTGTGGCCTGACCCTCGTCGGTGAATGCCCTGGCCGTGACCACGCCGCCGTTGGCTACGACGCTTTCATCGCCGGCCCACAGAAAAATGCCATGCACATGGGGCGAGCCGGAATCCACGGCGGCCTCGGACCGGATCTGGGCGGTGTTGCCGATAAAGGCGCCGTTCCCGCCCCATTCGTATATCCCGCGCGCCACGGGCTGATGGCCCGAGTATTCAAGGACGGCGTCAATGTCCGCAGTGTTTTCGAGCCTGAAATCCTCGCCGGTCCAGTCACCGTAAACCAAGTATATGCCGGACGTGGCCACGGCCGCTGACGTGTAGTCGATGAGCATGTACCCGTCCGTGCCCCACGACGGCCCCCAGGAATTGCGCAGAATCCAGGCGCCCTGTCCCTCGCCGCCGGCGTTATCGTCCCAGCCTATGAGGGAAATGGCGTGATTGGTGGGCGTGTGGTATTCGACGGAGGTCAGCGGGGACGAGTATGCATCGGAGAACACCCCGCCCTCGTGGTTGATAAAGGCATCTTCGACGTACACTGCGGCGTCGATGGCCCCGAAAGTCTGTATGACGTGCTTCATGGTCTCGATGTCGTTGGCAGGAATCCTGTGCCAGCTGCCAAAGCGCACGCGTTCCGCATCCCAGTGCAGATCCTTGGGCGGCGACGTCGCGTACGGAAACTCCTCTTCAGTGGGCAGGCCATAGTCCACAAGGGCCTGCAGTTCGTCGTAATCGAAGTCCGCCCCGGAATAAGGGCCAAACCCTTCATAATACGGGGAGAGGCTCCAGATGATGAACGA
This sequence comes from Desulfomicrobium apsheronum, assembly GCF_900114115.1. Taxonomy (NCBI): domain Bacteria; kingdom Pseudomonadati; phylum Thermodesulfobacteriota; class Desulfovibrionia; order Desulfovibrionales; family Desulfomicrobiaceae; genus Desulfomicrobium; species Desulfomicrobium apsheronum. The sequence goes on from NZ_FORX01000003.1 coordinate 28,251, forward strand.
TTCGGAAAAACGGACCCCCCGTTCATCATACAGCCCCATGCTCCGGTTATAGGTGCTCTCCGCAGCCGCCACGGCGCCGAAGGCGTAGCATGTGCCCATGAGACCTTGGTTTTTGACAGGCCCGATATAGGCCCGACCACCTACATCGCGCAGGTCGAAGGCATTGGGCAAGGCTGGCATTTCCGCCCAGGCAAATCCACCGCCCGGGAAAAGCATGATCAAGAAGAGAAACAGAAGGAACGGGCGCCGGCCCCTGGACGGCGGAGGGAAAGCGGGAGTCAGGGACATCAATGAACCTCCGGGCATTTCTTGATACGAAGATGCGAATTAAATTTCTTTTCAGGCGTTCCATCTTGAACGTTATTTGGAATCTGACAGCCGAGGCCGCGAAAACATTCGCTCCTTACTCATTATCTACCAAGCTTTACAAGGAATTTCTGCGAGTTGAACCCCAGAAAACCTTCCAGAGTTTCGTCAACAACTGAGGGCGGCCAACACGTGGACACACGCGCGCCACGCGCCAGGCATAACAGGCGGCAAGCTGATCACAGGCCGTAAGTCAGTGACGCCTGTGCGTTCGCGAGGGCAATATGCCCGAAGACGACCTAAAATCCAGCGACACCCAAATTCCCTCTTGCCATCGACTCAAGCTTTGCATAAAAGCACCTCTCACCACACGTTGCCGGGGTAGCTCAGTCGGTAGAGCAGGGGACTGAAAATCCCCGTGTCGGCAGTTCAACTCTGTCCCCCGGCACCATGAAATCAAAGGTCGCACTATGCGACCTTTTTTTTTGCACTGAACCTGGTCCACCGCTTCGTCGTCCCGTCCGAAATTGCCTTCAATGCGAACGCTCGCCACTGGTTCACCCGATAAAACAATTTTTTTTGCAAACTTCATTTTTTAAGCTTGCCAAAGCAGGTCGATTTCCATAGTAACGGTCTTCCGTCGAGCCGGGGTAGCTCAGTCGGTAGAGCAGGGGACTGAAAATCCCCGTGTCGGCAGTTCAACTCTGTCCCCCGGCACCATGAAATCAAAGGTCGCATCACGCGGCCTTTTTTCTTTTCAGCAGGCGACAGCCCGCTCGCCGGCGCATCGAATCTCCGCCTGCCGGTATTGGAACCGGAGATGCCGGTTCGCGCTTCCGCCACAATTCTTGACGAAACCGGCCCGAAGCACCTAACCCCCTCGGATGCACCGGCCTTGAATCAGGAGAGTTCCGCCCATGCTCATCACCCAACGACGATTTTCAAACACCTTCACGTTCAAGTTCGAACCCGACACCCTGACCTACACCAGGGTCGATGCCTACGGTTCGCACTCCTTCCAGTTGCCCTACGGCTCCATCGGCATGGATCCGCAACGCACCACGGAGCGGAACGCAACTCTGTTCAACGGTGGGATTCTCCTTTCGGCCTGGGGGCTGGCGCAGGCTGGATACGCCATGGCTCACGGCGATCTTCTCGGGATCATCTTCCTCTTCCCGGGAATCGCGTGCTTCCTTCTCCATATCCTGACCAAGATCGAGTTGACCTCGCTCAGCTCCGACGCCGGAGAGGTCGTCCTGCTCCACGACAGACACTACGACCGCATCATGGAGGCCATACGCGAACGCAGAAAAAAACAGTTGCTCGAATGGTACGGCAACATCAACTTCGCCAATGATCCCGAGGAAGAGATCCGCAAATTCCACTGGCTCCATTCCCAGCACCTGATCAGCGCAGGCCAGTTGCAACAGATCATCACAACCATCCGCAACGCCGATATCGAAGGGCGGGATGGAATCGACGATCCCGTCCCGCCCCAGCAATAATCCACTCAGCGCTACGGGGTTCTCGCGGCCGACACCGCATGGTCCCCGACAGCTCCTTCCCCACTTTTTTTCAGAAGGTCATGCCCGAGCGCAGTCCGGCCCAGCCCGAACCGAGACGCAGCCGGTCCAAAAACACTCCAACACCGTTGTCCGCGCACTGTCCGATGGTCCAGTCCGCGCCACGCCGTGTCCATTCCCCGGCGTTGGCCACGGCGGCGCAAGCTCCGCACAGGGCAAAGAGCAGCTCGTCATTTTCCGTGTCGCCCACGGCCAGGGAATGTAAAACCGGCCACTGAGCCCGTTCCATGACGGTGCGGGCAGCCTGTCCCTTGTTCCCCTGCTTGGGTAGAAATTCCAGAAAATGCCGGTCGCTGCGGCAACAATCCACGCCCAGCTCTGCGGCCAGAAGGCGCAGCTCTTCCTCACGCCGAAGATCATCACCATCCACAATGCACAGAATCTTCAGCGCCGCGCCCGGCAAACGCGTCCGCGAGGGGCGAATCTCGCCGTAACGGTCGAAAATCTCATCCAGGGATGCCGGCCACTGCCCTCCCGTCTCGATGCCCTGCGGGCGATACACGGCGATGGGCAGCCCCCTGCTCTCAAGGGCGGCGCGCAGGGCCCCCTCCGCCTCCCTTAGCTCGTCAAGGACGGTTATCCCGTTCCCGTCCAGCAGACAGGACCCGTTGCCCGCCACCTGGGTGGTGTTCAGCCCCAACTGCAATACCAGAGGGGCGATGCTCAAAGGATGCTTGCCCGTGGCCACGGAAAAGGCTCCGCCCGCCGCCACATAGGCTTTGACCGCCGCCTTGTTTGCATCCGAGAGCCCGTCCCCGGGACGGATGAGCGTGTTGTCCACATCGCAAAAAACCCAGGGCAGAGGGCGGCGTTCCGTGGCCATGTCCCGCGCCCACTCCAAAAACGAGTCCCGCACCTCGTTCACCATGGCTGCCGCCTGCCGCACCTTCCCGGGATTGTCCGGGTTGCGCGTGGCGATATCCTCGAAGCGCCGCGCAAAGGAAACCCGCTTACCCACACCGGCTGCGCGCCAATCGGCCACGGTCACGGCCCGCACCAGCCAATCCGCCTCGGCCAGCGGCGGCCGACTGGCGTAATGTTCGCTCACGAGAGGAAGCCGCCCGCCCTTCCTGTCCGCTTGGGAATGACGCAGCACTCCCTCCACCACCCATGGATGTTCGCCCTTCTCTTCCAGGAACAGTGCCCCGTTGAGGGCATGGTATTCGAAGCGGCGCAGCGCTGAGGCGTACCCGATGTCGTGCAGCAGCGCTGAACGGATCAGCAGTCGCGCATGATCCGCCGGCAGGGAAAAGCTGCCCGACAGATCCTTGGCAAAGGACGCGGCGTCGCGCATGTGCGCAAGACGCGGCATGCGATCGGCAAAAAGGGACTCAAGGGCACGGATATTGAAACCCGACTCGGGGCAAGACGAAACGAAAGGCATGTGATTTCCTGTGGAAGATAAGGGTGATGAGCGAAAAGAAGGGGGACGATGACTCGCAAAAAAAAGTATTTTCCGTTTACTTTCAAGATGATTCGGCTTAACAACCTGAGCCTAATAATAAAGGATTCCGGCAATGAAACAAGCTGAAAATTTACTGCGGCAAGCGCAGACGTTCATCCGTCGACTAGGCATTCATCCCCTGATTCTCATCGCGGGACTTCTGTTTTGCCTGTTTTTTCCGCGCTTTTTCCTTCTCGCGGCCTTTGGCTACGCCGCCTATTGGGTAATCAAGAACATCGGTTTCCCCTCGAAAGGCCGGGGCGGACGCAAGGGCCGGGGAAGAAAGTAGACCGATCAAGACATCAAGAGGAGTTCCATGGCTTCCAATTCATCCCTTTTCATGCGCATTCTCCGGGCCATCATTCACAGGGTCTGGACCGTCCTCTTTTTCCTGTCCGTACTGTCCGTGCTCGCCCTGGCCAATCATTGGTGGGATGTCATCGCAGGCGGCTACCATGTGATTCAAAGCTGGATTCTGGCCGGAATAGACCTGATTCGCGGCTAGGGATCACCCCTTCTCGTCCACCAGCCTGTCCTCGGCATGGAGTTCATTCCAGACCGGCGAACCCGGGGTCGTTTCCCTTTGCCTGGGACGGGTCCGCCCGACGGACCGGGACTCGGCAACCTCTTTTTCAATCTGCCGCCGACGCTCGAAATTTCCCAGAATTCCATCCACCTTTTCGATTTTTTCCGTCATTTCAAATATCCAACGCTTCGGGCGCACGCCCGGGTGAAATGCTCGCCAGCCCTTCATGACGGGGCTGGTCCAATGTCACCGAAACCCGTGGCAAATCATTCACTTCGGATTCCAAAATTCGCTCATTAGCACGGGAGCTTGACTTTGCAAGCCGTTCCGAGACTGCGCCAAGGCCGGGCAGAGGGCGGACCTGTTGCGTCACGGGAACCTCTTCGGACATGCGAAAAGGATGGGCCGGGCATGGCGGCTGGGCGCCGATGGGAACGTCTGCGCTGCAGTCGATCACAGCCTCGGGACTGCCCGCGCAGGCCAGGCAAAAGGCCGCGATGCAACTCTGCAGAGCGGCATCCTCCCCGTCCTCGATCATCCGGCACGAATGCAGCGGGCACAGGACATGCTCGCACTCCCTGACAAATTTCGGGCTTCCACCCTGACAGCACAGACAGATTCTCCGGATCACACCGGGCATTGCGTTCCTGGCGGCCATGCACCCCTCTCCTTGGTCCTGGCGGAATGGAATTGCCCCACCATACGCGCGAACCCAGCGTGCATCAATGCCCAAAATAGAGAACTCCAGACGCCGCGCATCAAGGACAAAATCACCATCCAAAATAAAAATGACCGGCGGTCATAAAAATTCTTGACAGTCTCCCGCCAAACTGAGTAGTCAGGCAATCGTTATGACAAACTTCTCCCTCAATCACAGCCTGTACTTTTTTTGGTACTTTTATTTTAGCAGAGCCTGTGGTCTGAGGGGACTGCTTTAGCCTTTTTGAAGAAGCAAACCAACCTTAGGGCCGCAGGCAATACGCCGGCGGCCCTTTTTTACATTTTAAGGCCCCGGGTGCCCGGCCGAAACCGGAGGAAATCATGAACATGGGAAAAAGCGTCAGGCTGGAAAGGATCTTCAACCGCAACACAGGCCGCAGCATCATCGTGCCCCTGGACCACGGAACCACCGTCGGCCCCATCCAGGGTCTGGTGGATCTGCGCTCCACGGTGAACAAGGTAGCCGAGGGCGGCGCCAACGCGGTGCTCATGCACAAGGGTCTGCCGCGCTGTTCGCACCGGGGTCATGGCCGCGACGTGGGCCTCATCATCCATCTGTCGGCCAGCACCACCCTCTCTCCCTTCCCCAACGCCAAGATCCTGGTCGGGACGGTCGAAGACGGAATCAAGCTCGGCGCCGACGCGGTGTCCGTGCACCTCAACCTCGGTGACGAGTCCGAACGCGACATGCTGCGCGACATGGGCCAGGTCGCCTCCAAATGCGCCGAATGGGGCATGCCGCTCCTGGCCATGGTTTACGCACGAGGCCCCAAGGTCAAATCCGAATGGGATCCGGCCACCGTGGCACACTGCGCACGTCTGGCCGAAGAACTGGGCGCCGACGTGATCAAGGTCGTCTACACCGGTGATCCCGAATCCTTTTCCAGAGTGACCGAAGGCTGCTGCATCCCCATCGTCATTGCCGGCGGACCGCGCATGGACTCTCCGCGCGACATCATCCAGATGGCTCACGACTCCATCAGCGCGGGCGGCGCAGGGCTATCCATGGGACGCAACATCTTCCAGGCCGAAGATCCGACCCGGCTCGTTCAGGCCTTGCACGCCGTGGTGCACATGGATTACTCCGTCGAACAGGCTCTGGCGCTGCTCGAAGAACCCAAACTCTAGGTCCGTGTCATGAAAAAAGTACTCTTTTCCGGCGTTCCCTTTGACAAGACCGAGATCACCCTGGCCCTGGAATCCGGCGTGGACGCGGTCATCGTCGAACGCGAGCATGTCGCATCCGTGCAGGCCCTGAGCAAGATTCCGGTCCTTGCCGCCGAAGACCAGCCCTATGTGCTCTTGGCCTCCAAGGCCGACGAGGAAGAGGCTGTGCGTCTCCTGGGCCAGGGCAAGGACGTCATCCTTCGCGAAGGCTGGGAGATCATTCCAGTTGAAAACATACTGGCTCAGTCCGACCGTCTGGCCGTTGAAGCCGCCGACCTTGACCGCGCCAGACTGGCCGCCGGTATCCTGGAGCGAGGGGTCGAAACCGTGGTCGTTCTGCCCACGGCGGCCGAGGATCTCAAAATCATCGTGCGTGAACTCAAACTGAGCCAGGGAACCATGGAACTGGAAACTGCGACCATCACAGCCGTCACCTCCGCCGGGCTCGGCCACCGTGTCTGCGTGGACACCATGAGCCTTTTGAAATCCGGTCAGGGCATGCTGGTCGGCAATTCGAGCGCCTTCACCTTCCTCATCAACGCCGAAACCGAATCCAATCCCTACGTGGCTCCCCGCCCGTTCCGCATCAATGCCGGGGCCGTGCACGCCTATGCGGCCATGCCCGGGGACAGGACCACGTATCTCGATGAACTCAAGACCGGAACCGAAGTGCTCATAGTCGGCGCCGACGGCTCCACCACCCTGGCCACGGTCGGACGCTGCAAGGTCGAAATCCGGCCCATGCTGCTCATCGAGGCCGAGTGCAACGGGAAAAAGGGGACCCTCTTCCTGCAAAACGCCGAGACCATCCGCATGGTTCGAAGCGACGGCCGCCCGGTCAGCGTGGTCGACCTCAAGGACGGAGACAAGGTGCTGTGCCGCACGGATCAGGCGGGAAGGCATTTCGGCATGCGCATCACCGAGGAGATCAAGGAATGAGTGCGTCCACGCAGCGTCTGACCGAGATCCGGACCCAGATCGACGACCTGGACGAACAGCTCCTGGGCCTGCTCAACAGACGCGCCTCCCTGAGCCGCGAGGTCGGCCAGCTCAAGTCCGATTCCCTGGACATCGTCTTCAAGCCCTTTCGCGAAAAGGAAGTCCTGAACCGGCTGAACGCGTTAAGCCCCGGCATCCTGCCCGAAGATCACCTGCGCGCCATCTACCGCGAAATCCTGTCCTCCTCGCGCCGCCTGCAGCAGCCCCAGACCGTGGCCTACCTCGGCCCCGAGGGAACCTTCACGCATCTGGCGGGTCTTGAATACCTTGGCCGCTCCATGGACTTCTCGCCCTGCCCTACCCTGCATGACGTCTTTTTGACCGTGGCCTCGCGCAAGGCCGACCTTGGCGTGATCCCGCTTGAGAATTCCCTGCAGGGCAGCGTCGGCCAGAGCCTGGACCTCTTCCTGCAATACAATGTCTATATCCACGCCGAACTTTTCAGCCGCATAAGCCACGCGCTGCTGGCCACGAACGCCGATCTGGCCTCGGTGCGCACGGTCTATTCCCACCCCCAGGCCCTGGCCCAATGCTCTGGCTGGCTGCGCACCAACGTACCCCAGGCCGTCGTTGTCCCCACCGAGAGCACCGCAGCGGCGGCAGCCCAGGCCGAGCGCGAGGGCAAAGGCTCCGCCGCCATCGGCCATCCGCGTCTGGTGGAGCGCTATGGACTCAAGGCCGTGGCCCTGGACATCCAGGACCTGCCCGACAACTGGACCCGATTTCTGGTCATCGGCCCCACACCGACGGTGGGCAGCAGCCGCGACAAGACCTCGCTCCTGTTCACCACCCCGGACCGCCCCGGAGCCCTGGCCGCCATCCTGAATCTCCTGGCCGATCAGGGGCTCAACCTGACCAAACTGGAATCACGGCCGCTCAAGGGCGAAAAATGGAAATACGTATTCTTCATGGACGTGGAGTGCGACCTGTCCCAGGAGCAGTACGAAAACACCATAAAGCATCTGACCAGCCTCTGTCACACCATGCGCGTGCTCGGCAGCTATCCTACGGGCCCGCATCTCTACGGCGCGGGCATAACCCAGGAGTCATCATGAACCCGGCCATCCACATCACCGCGCCTTCATCCAAGTCCCTTTCGCATCGGGCGCTCATCTGCGCGGCCCTGGCGACAGGCGAATCGCTGCTTGAAGGCGTGCTCGACAGCCAGGACCTGACCCGCACCGCCGAGTGTCTGCGCCTGCTCGGCGCGACGATCGAACCCCGGGAAGACAAGCTTTTCGTGCACGGCATCGGCGCGGCGACGCGGCCAGAAGCATCCGAACCGGTCTCCATGAACGTCGGCGAGTCCGGTACCACCTGCCGGCTCATGGCCGCCGTGGTCACGGCCATCCCCGGCATTTACCGCATTTTCGGCGAGGGCCGCATGCACGACCGTCCCGTCTCGCACCTGACCGACGCCCTGACCCGCCAGGGAGTGCGCGTCACCTTCGAGGAAAAGGACGGCTACCCGCCCCTGGTCATGTCCAGCCCCGGCCTTTCCGGCGGCGAGGTGACCATCAATCTGGAACAGAGCAGCCAGTACCTCTCGGGCCTGCTCCTGGCCGCGCCCCTGGCGACCGCAGCGACGACCATCCGGCTGATCGGCAAGTCCGTGGCCTCCTGGCCCTATGTCGCCCTGACCCTCGACACCATGGCCCGCTTCGGCGTGCCCGTGATCCTGGAGCGCCGGATCCTCGACGACTGGCAGCCGTGCGTCCACGCCGAGGCCGCAAACCTGCCCCCCACGGACATCCGTCTCATCGTCCATCCGGCGCCCTACCGCGCCGGAGCCATGCGCGTGGAAGGCGACTGGTCCAATGCATCCTACTTTCTGGCGGCCGGGGCCGTTGGCGTCGCTCCGGTGCGCATTTCCGGGCTGAACCCATCCTCGGCCCAGGGCGACCGCTTCATGCTTGAAATCCTGGCCCGCATGGGAGCACGCATCGAATGGACCGATGACGCGGTCACGGTTTTTCCATCCGCGCTGCACGGCGTGCATGTGGATATGAACGCCTGCCCCGATATCGTACCCACGGTTGCGGCCATGGCCGCCTTCGCCACCGGGGAAACGGTCATCTCCGGCGCCGCGCATCTGACCCTGAAGGAATGCGACCGCATCCAGGGCCCGGTCACGGAACTGTCCAAGGCAGGCGTGAACATTGAGGCCCGGCCCGACGGCATGGTCATTCGGGGCAACGGCGGCCTCCTGCCGCGCGAGGTGGACATGCTCACCCACGGCGATCACCGCATGGCCATGAGCTTCGCCATTCTCGAACTGGGCGGCATCGGCGTTCACCTCGACAACCCGTCCTGCGTGGCCAAATCCTTTCCCGGATTCTGGGACGTCTGGGCCAAGGTTCGCCTTGGCAACGGTTTTGGAGCAGCTCATGAGGCTTAGCCCGGCATCGCCCATCGTGATCATCGGCGCCAAGGGGCAGATGGGCGCACGGTTTGCGCAACGCTTTCGCAAGGCGGGAAATCCCGTCACGGAATTCGACCATCCGCTGGACCTTGCCGCCCTGCCGGAAGCCGTGCGCAAAGCCGCGCTGGTCCTCTTGTGCGTGCCCATCACGGCAGTGAAGGAGGTCACCCAGGCCATAGCGCCGCATCTGACGCAGGATTGCATCCTGGCCGACATCTGCTCGGTCAAGGTCCAGCCCCTGCGCGAAATGCTGGCGCTGACCACGACGCCCGTGGTCGGCACCCATCCACTTTTCGGGCCCGGGACACTTGACGCGGAACTGCGTATTGCCGTAACCGTGGGACGTGACCAAGCGGCAAGCGATAATCTATCAGACTGCTTCCGCTCGCTGGGATTCTCCCCATTCAACACCACGGCCGATGAGCATGACCAAGCCATGGCCTACATCCAAGGACTCAACTTCGTGACCACCGTCGCTTATCTCTGTGCTTCCCCTCTGGAAAACGGAATCGAGCGTTTCTTCACGCCCTCGTTTGGGCGACGCATGGAGGCGGCCACGAAAATGATCACCCAGGACGCTCCCCTCTTCTCCACCATGTTCGAAGCAAATCCGCACAGCCTTGAGGCCGTGCGCATATTCCGTTCATACCTGAACGTCGCCGCCGGCGGCGATCTGGAACTCTTGAGCCAGAAGGCTCTTTGGTGGTGGCGCAAGCAGCATGACGCAGGGGGACCCGCTTCCTGACGGCATCGTAGTGCCGTTAGTTCAGGCATAAAAGGCATAAAAAGCCGGATCCTCCAGAGGATCCGGCTTTTTTTTATCCGAAATTCAACAATCGATTATGGAGGCACCATGATCACCCTACCCCAACAGGGGACCTGGCTCCCGGCGGACACACAGACGCCCATCTCCCTGTATCTGACGCTGGTGCGCGAAAAGCAGGGTTTTCTCCTTGAGAGCACCGAAGTGGACGGACGGCTGGGCCGTTACAGCCTCATCGGCTGGGATTTTCGGCTGATCCTGTCCTGCGCCTCCGGCAAGCTCGACGTCCAGAGCTACGACCCGCGTCTGCACGGCCTGAAGGAATTCAGCGGCCAGGATTACGTGTCCGGACTACGCGCCTGCCTGGCCGAACTGACCGTCACCGGCCCCGAAAATCTGGGCCCGCTTCCGGCGGTGACCAGGAGCGTTTGCGGCTACATGGCCTACAACATGGGCGGCATCTTCGAGCCGGCGCTGGCCGACAAGCTGCCGCCCGAGGAAGCGCGCTCCATCATGGTCCTGCCGGGCAAGGTCATCCTCTTCGACCATCTGCACCACCGTTGCTGCTATCTGACGCTGGATTCATCCACCAACCTGAACGGCTGCCAGCGTCCGAGCACGCCTGCCCCGCCGGTCGTCGGAGCCATCACCACCACGCCGAACCAGGACGAATTCCTGCGCCGCGTGGGACGGGCCAAGGAACTTATCACCCAGGGCGAGGCCATCCAGATCGTGCTCTCGACCCGCTTCAGCGCCCCGTTTTCCGGCTCCGCCTTCGAGCTTTACAGACGGCTGCGCCAGATCAACCCATCCCCGTACACCTTCTTCATGTCCTTCGGGGACCTGACCATCATGGGCTCGTCTCCGGAACTTCTCATCCGCTGCGAAGACGGTCTCCTGCAATTGCGACCCATCGCCGGGACCCGCGTGCGCGGCGCCACCGAGGCCGAGGATCAGGCCCTGGCCGAGGAGCTGCTGGGCGACGAGAAGGAGCGGGCCGAACACGTCATGCTCGTGGATCTGGGGCGCAACGACCTCGGGCGCATCGCCGCCCCCGGCACGGTGCACGTCGACAAGTACATGCAGGTCGAGCGCTTCTCCCATGTCATGCACCTGACCTCCTACCTTTCGGCGCAACTGGCCGAGGGCCTGGACGCCATCGACGTCCTCAAAGCCGGGTTCCCGGCCGGAACGGTCTCCGGAGCGCCCAAGATCCGGGCCATGCAGATCATCGCGGACGAAGAAAAGCTCGATCGCGGCCCCTATGCCGGCGGCATCGGCTGGATCGGCCTGGACCAGGGGCAGGTCAACCTGGATACCGGCATCACCATCCGCTCCCTGTGGGTGGAAAACGGCCAGATCAACTGGCAGGCGGGCGCGGGGCTGGTCTTCGATTCGGACCCCGAAAAGGAATGGCAGGAGTGCCACAACAAAGCCAGAGCGATTTTGAAAGCCATTACCAGCACCGGAGGCGGAGATGATTTTACTGATAGACAACTTTGACTCGTTTACTTTCAACCTGGTTCAGGTTTTCCAGTCTTTGGGCGCAAGCCCCTTGGTGCTTCGTAACAACGAGCCGGAAATCCTGACCCTGGCCACGGACCCGCGCCTTCAAGGCGCGATCATCTCCCCCGGCCCGAGCCATCCGCGCAACACGGGGCTGTGCCTTAAGTTTCTCGATCTGGTGCCACGCAACGTCCCGATCCTTGGCGTATGTCTCGGACATCAGACCCTGTCGCATCACAGCGGCGTGACCGTGGGTTCGGCCCAGCGGATCATGCACGGCAAGACTTCAAACATCCGGCACGACGGGACCGGGCTTTTCGAAGGGGTGCAAAACCCGATGCAGATCGGCCGCTACCATTCCCTGGCCGTACATGGGGAGGGGGCCCTGCCCTTCACCGTCACCGCCCGCACCGAAGACAATGAGATCATGGCCCTGGCCTTCAAGGACCGCCCCTGGGTCGGCGTGCAGTTCCACCCCGAATCCGTGCTCACGCCGGAAGGGCCGAAGCTGCTGAGCAACTTCCTGAAAATGTGCAACATCCAAGCGGAGTAAGCCATGAACACCATCAGCCATATTCTTGAATATCTGACCACGGGCGGCGATCTTTCCGGCATTCAGGCCAAGGAGGCTTTCGACCTCCTGCTGACCGGCGCGGTTTCCCCGGTGCAGGCCGGGGCCTTTCTGATGGGTCTGCGGGCCAAGGGCGAAACCGCCGCCGAACTCTCGGCCGCCGTGGATGCAGCCCTGGGACAGGCCCGGCTCATCCCCGGACTCTCGGGCAAACGTATCGACACCTGCGGCACGGGCGGAGACGGACAACAGAGCTTCAACTGCTCCACGGCAGTGTCCTTTTTCCTGGCCGACATGGGCTATCAGGTCGTCAAGCACGGCAACCGCGCCGTGTCGAGCAAATGCGGCAGTGCCGACGTGGTCGAGGATCTGGGATATCCTCTGGTCACGGACCCCGAGGCGGTCAGGGACGAACTCGCACGGCGCAATTTCGTCTTCCTCTTCGCCCCGCATTTCCATCCAGCCTTCAGACATGTCGGTCCGGTGCGGCAGCAGCTGGGCGTGCGCACCATCTTCAACCTCATGGGCCCGCTTCTGAACCCTGCCCTGCCCACCCACCAGATCCTCGGCGTGCCGGATTTTCGTTTCGCACCCATGATCGCCCAGGTGCTGGCATCCAGAAAAGGCCTTGAACGCGCAGCCATCGTCCATGGCGCGGGCGGATTCGACGAACTGACGCCCTGCGGACCCGGCCAGGTCATCTTCGTCGAGCACGGCAAGATCCGCGAGGCGATCATCGACCCTGCGGATTTCGGCCTCTCCACCTGCGTCCCGAGGGCCCTGGCCTGCGACAGCAAGGAGGATGCGCTGAAGCTCCAGCGCCAGGTCCTGGCCGGACAGGGCCCAAAATCCCTCAAGGGCATGGTCACCCTGAACCTGGGCGTGGCCCTTTTCCTGCTGGAAGACGATCTCCCCCTGGAACTGGCCATGGAAATGGCCCAGACCAAAGTGGAGCAGGGGCTCCAAAGCGGAGCGCTCCATGCTTGAGAAATTCCGCCGCGCCAAGCAAGCTGAAGTCGATGAGCTGATCCGTCTGCGCGACGCGGGACACAGACACCTGCCCTTTGACGGCCCCCGCCCAAAATTCGGCGCGGCCCTGACCCGTCCCGGGACATCAGGGATCATCGCCGAGTACAAGCGCGCCTCCCCGTCCAGGGGCGATATCAATCTTAGTGTCCCGCCCCTGCAAGCCTGCCGGGGATACGCAGAGGCTGGCGCCTGCGCCCTCTCGATCCTGACGGAATCGACCTATTTCAAGGGAAGCCTCGGCTTCCTGTCCGAGGTCGCGCCTCTGGGGCTGCCCCTGCTGCGCAAGGATTTCATCATCCATCCCCTGCAGGTGGAAGCGACGATGGCCACTCCGGCCTCGGCCATCCTGCTCATCGTGCGCATGTTCGATGATCTCGACGAACTGGCCCAGTTGCACGCCCTGTGCCTGACAAACGGCCTGGAACCGGTGGTCGAGGTCTTCGATGAGCGGGATCTGGACCGCGCCAAGGAAATCGGGAGCACCATCATCCAGGTCAACAACCGCGACCTGGACACGCTGACCACGGACCTCGGCCGCTGCCTGGACATGGTCCGGCGCAAAGAGGATGGAGAGATCTGGATCGGCGCCAGCGGCATAAGCACCCCTGAGCAGGTGAGCACGCTCAAGGCCGCCGGCCTGGACGCGCTGCTCATCGGCACGGCGCTCATGCAGTACGAAAATCCCGGGCAGGGTCTGGTCCGGCTGAGCGGAGGCCAATCATGATCATCAAGGTCTGCGGCATGACCAGGGCGGAGGATGTCGAATTTTGCGACGCGCTCGGCATCGACCTGCTGGGCTTCATCTTTTATCCCGAAAGTCCCAGAAACGTCGCGCAGGACTGGGTCGCCGCCCAAAAGCCCGGCCGCGCCCTCAAGACCGGAGTCTTCGTGCGTCAGGGCGTGGAGGAAATCCGCGCCATCGCCACTGGGGCGGGCCTCGATCTGCTCCAGCTTCACGGCGGGCACACCGTGGAACAGTGTCTCGCCCTGGGACCGGAGCGAGTCATCAAGACCATGTGGCCCGAGCGTTATCCAACGGTGGAGCGTCTGGCCTCGGACATGCTGCTCTTCGCTCCGGCCTGCCGAGCCATTCTGCTGGACAGCGGCAAAAGCGGAGGAGGCCATGGCAGGAGCCTCCTCCCCAAAGACCTGCAACGCCTGCAATGCCCCCATCCCTGGTATCTGGCCGGGGGGCTTGGGCCTCACAACCTGACGGTCATGAAAACCACCGGCGCGGCTGGATTCGACCTCAACTCCGGAGTGGAAAGCGCCCCCGGAATCAAGGATCACGAAAAGATACGTCACGCCTTACAACTACTGCGAGGAAAACCATGAGCAGAATATCAGACATGCTCCCGCGCCATTTCGGCCCTTATGGAGGGCGATACGTGCCGGAAATGCTTGTTCCGGCCCTTGAAGAACTGGAGCAGGGCTACCTGAAATACAAGGACGACCCCGAATTCACGGCTGAACTGACCGATCTGTATCAAAACTACTGCGGCCGTCCCACGCCTCTCTACTTTGCGAAAAATCTGACCCGCGAGCTCGGCGGCTGCAAAATCTACCTGAAGCTTGAAGGCCTGGCGCACACTGGCGCGCACAAGATCAACAACGCCCTGGGCCAGGCCCTTCTGGCCAAGCGCCTGGGCAAGACCAAGGTCATCGCCGAGACGGGCGCGGGCCAGCATGGTCTGGCGTCGGCCACGGTTGCCGCGCGTTTCGGCCTTGAGTGCAAGGTCTTCATGGGCGAGGTGGACGTGCGCCGTCAGTACCCCAACGTCTACGCCATGAAACTTCTGGGGTCCGAGGTCATCCCGGTCACCGACGGCACGCGGACCCTGAAGGATGCCGTCAACGCTACTCTCAAATACTGGATTCAGAATTTAAAGGACACGCACTACATCCTGGGCTCGGCCCTGGGCCCTTTCCCCTACCCGGTCATGGTGCGCGACTTCCAGTCCGTCATCGGCCGCGAGGTGCGCGCCCAGATCATGGAACGTGAGGCCCGGCTGCCCGATCACCTCGTGGCCTGCGTGGGCGGCGGCTCCAATTCCATCGGTCTTTTTCACCCGTTCCTCGGGGATGAGGGCATCCGCTTTCACGGCGCCGAGGCCGGAGGGCGCGGACCCGAAATCGGCGATAACGCGGCCCGCTTCGGCGGCAGCCCAAAAGTCGGCATCGTGCAAGGCTACAAAAGCTATTTCCTGCAGGACGAGAGCGGACAGTTGCAGGACACCCATTCGGTCTCGGCGGGCCTCGATTATGCGGGAGTCGGACCGGAACTGGCCTGGCTGTATGACCAGAACATCGTGGAGTTCTCGCCCATCACCGACGTGAAAGCCCTGGACGCCTTCAAGCGCCTGACGCGCCTTGAAGGCATCATCCCGGCCCTTGAGTCCTCCCACGCCGTGGCCCGGGCCATCGAACTTGCGCCGACCCTGCCCGCAGACGAGATCATGGTCGTCAACATCTCCGGCCGGGGCGACAAGGATATCTTCATCACGGCCATGGAACTGGACCGCGAAAATTGGATTGCCTTTCTGGAAAACGAGGTACGTCATGGAAAATAGAATCGACCTGGCCCTGAAAGAGGCGAAGCGCATCCAGCTCATGACCCACGTGGTGGCCGGATACCCGAGTCTCGATGTCAACGCCGACCTGATCCGCCTCATGGCCCGCAGAGGGGTGCGGCTGGTCGAAATCCAGATCCCCTTCACCGACCCCCTGGCCGATGGGCCCACCATCATGCGCGCCAACCAGGCCGCCCTTGACGCCGGGATCACCCCCGCGCACTGCTTCGAACTGTGCGCGGCCCTGTCCAGGGAACTCGACGTGGCCTTCATGCTCATGACCTATGCCAACATCCCCTACGCGCTGGGCATGGAAGCCTTTCTCGACAAGGCTGCGGCCAGCGGCGCCAGCGGGACCATCCTGCCCGACCTGCCCTGGGATGAAGCGGACGGGGATTATGCGCAAGCCGCGCGACAAAGAGGCCTGCATCCAATCATGGTCATCTCCCCCGACACCCCGGCCCCGCGCCTGACGGGCATTCTCGAACGCGCCTCAGGTCTTCTCTACACGACGCTCAAGGTCGGCATCACAGGCGCGGGGACAAGCATGGACCAGGCCGGAGTCGACTACGTCAAGGCCCTGAAAGCCAAGGCCGGTCTGCCCATCGCCGCCGGATTCGGCATCTCGCGGCCCGAGCACGTACGCATGCTGGACGGCCTGGCCGACGTGGCCGTGATCGGCAGCCACATCATCAATCTGATGGACGCCGACGGTCTTGGTGCCGTGGATGATTTTTTGGCGGCGTGCCAGGAATAAAAAACCGGGAATGCACATATCACAGATAATCACACCGTAGGGGCGGAACGAAGAGGGCAGGCACGCAGGCCTGCCCCTACAACGATCAAACGTCACGATTTACCCATTCCCGACAATCCACACACCGTAGGGGCGGCCCTGCGTGGCCGCCCTTCTTCGGCCTGCATGGACACCCTGCACCCCACGTCCTGAAACCCAGCAGGGGCGGAACGAAGAGGGCAGGCACGCAGGCCTGCCCCTACAACGTATCGCATTGGCAAACACGCCGCACCCATGCCGCGCCACCCTCGTAGGGGCGAAAAATTTTTCGCCCACACAACGTATCGCATTGCCAAACACCTCGCGCACCCACACAACGATTTTTCCAATTTTGCAAATCCCCGCCAAAAACAAGACAAGCGCCCCTCTCTTTGCTAGGTTCCGCGCAGTCAAACACCATGTCGCGGAGGAACACCCATGCCTGAATTTCCCATCTTCAACTGCAAGAATTCCGACGATGTCGTCAAAGCCGTGCGCGAACACAGGATCGAGTTGGTTCAGTTCTGGTTCGTCGATGTGCTTGGAACCTTGAAAAGTTTTCAGGTTCTGCCCGGCGAACTTGAGGCGGCCTTCGAAGAGGGCATGGGCTTTGACGGTTCCTCTCTGGAGGGGTTTTGCAGAATTGAAGAAAGCGACATGATCGCCATCCCGGACCCGGCCACCTTTCAGCTGGTTACCTGGCGACAGACCGCAGCGCCCATCGCGCGCATGTTCTGCGACATCCTGGAGCCAAACGGCACCCCCTTTGCCGGGGACAGCCGCCATTGCCTGAAACGGAACCTGCAGGCTGCGGCGAGCAAGGGCTATTCCTTTTATGTCGGTCCGGAACTGGAATTCTTTCTGTTCGAAAGCTCGGCGTCTCCCAAACCCCTCGACGCGGGTGGCTATTTCGACGCTCCACCCCTGGACCTGGCTGGAGACATCCGCCGCGAGATCATCTCCTGTCTGCGTTCCATGGGCATTCCGGTGGAATACGGACATCACGAGGTCGCGCCCAGCCAGCACGAACTGGCCCTGCGCTACACCGACGCACTCAAGATGGCGGACACGGCCATCACCTACCGCGTGGTGGTCAAGGAGATCGCACGCCAGAACGGTTGCTACGCCTCCTTCATGCCCAAGCCTCTGTACGGTGAAAACGGCAGCGGCATGCACGTGCATCAGTCCCTGTTCAAGAACGGACGCAATCTTTTCTACGATACCGACGGAGATCATCACCTGAGCCGTGAGGCCAAGGCCTATATCGCGGGACTGCTCACGCACTGCAGGGAATTCACGGCCATCACCAACCAGTGGGTCAATTCCTACAAACGCCTCGTGCCCGGCTTCGAGGCCCCGACCAACATCGCTTGGGCGCGGCGCAACCGCTCCACCCTGGTCCGCGTGCCCATGTACAAGCCAGGCAAGGAGGCCGCCACCCGCGTGGAACTGCGCTCTCCAGACCCGGCCTGCAACCCGTACCTGACCTTTGCCTGCATGCTCGCAGCGGGCCTCAAGGGCATCGAGGAAAACTACGAGCTGCCAGCACCCGTGGAAGAAGACATCTACGTCATGACGGCGGGCCAGCGCAGGGACCGCGGCATCGGCAGCCTCCCCGGCAGCCTGGAAACGGCCCTGGAGGCCCTGGAAGGCAGCACCCTGATCCGCGAAGCCCTAGGCGAGCACATCTTCACCAAATTCGTGGAAAACAAACACATCGAATGGGACCAGTACCGCTCGCAAGTGACGAATTACGAGTTGGAAAGATACTTACCTCGGTTGTAAAAAAATAGGTCCTATAGGTCATATACGACCCATAGGACCTATAGTAAGAACGCTGCGCCATGACGCAGCACTTTATTTCCAAACACGGCGCCTACGAAGAACTTCTTTCCTACCGCAAGAGCGTCATTGTCTATGATGGCACGGTGTGTTTCTGCGAACGCTTCATGCACAAGCGGGACCGCACCGTGGACCAGATGGTCCAGGCGGCACGGTCGGGCAAGCAGAACATCATCGAAGGCTGCATGGCCTCGGCGACATCGAAGAAAAGCGAAATCAAGCTGATCAATGTTGCCCGGGCCAGCCTGGAAGAGCTGCTCGAAGACTACCGCGACCACCTGCGCGTACGCGGCCACGCATTGTGGCACAAAACCAGCGCACAGGCCCTCTTCGTCCGCAAACTCGGCAGCCAAAAAAATACGTCCTATGAGACCTATAGGTCCTATATTCAAACCCGCCCGCCCGAAACCGTCGCCAATATCCTCATCTGCCTCATCCACCAGACCAACTACCTGCTCGACCGACAGCTCCGCCAGCTTGAAAAAGCCTTCGTCGAAGAAGGCGGCTTGTCCGAACGCATGACCCGCGCCCGTCTCAAAAACCGCACCGGCCAATCCGAAAACGGCTTTTAACCCATCCTGCGGACTAAATGGTCCGACCTTTTCCCACTTCTTTCGCCAACCGGGTTGACACCTACGCCTTACTTAGGCAGAAAGGTCCTACCATTTGCGAGTAAAAAGCACTAAAATGCCTTTTTTTACCCGTTTTTGCTAAAAAAAACATCAAAAGGTACTACCAATGACCACTTCCGAACCTCTCTTCTTTCCGGCCAAGCCCGGACGCGCCAGCGAAGACGTCGCTCTGCAGATCGAAGCGGCCATCCTGGCCGGGCGGCTGGCGCCCGAAGAGCGCCTGCCCAGCGAACGCGAGATGCAGCAGCAGTTCGGCACCGGACGCGGCGCAATCCGCGAGGCCCTGCGGGCGCTCAAGCAAAAAGGGCTTCTGGACATCCGCAAGGGCGTCAAGGGCGGGGCCTATGTGTGCAAGGTCGGCATGGTCAGCATCGGGGAGTCTTTGGCCCTCTTTCTCAAGCAGCACGATGTCGCGCCTTCGGCCCTCATCGAATTTCGCGAGAGCGTGGATCATACCTTGATCATGCTGGCCATTGCCCGGGGCTCGGCCGAAGCCAAGGGGGCACTGGTGTCCATGGCCGAAGAGTTCGAGACCTGCCTGCGGCAGAACGACCACGACGCCGACAGGATCGGACATCTGGACCGCGACCTGAACCTGGCCCTGGCCGCCATGGCCGGCAACCCGATTTTCGAGTGGATCATGCAGGCGCTGCAGCGGGGCTTCAGCTCCCATGACTACACATTGTACGATACGCCAATGTACCGCGAGCGCACTGCCGCCAACTGGGCCGAGACCGCCCGCGCCATTGCCGAAAACGACCCCCTGCGTGCCAGAAGCCTCATCGGCTACCATTACGCAATGCTCAGGTCCTGCCTGAACGAGCGCGCAGCGGCGTCCTCCTCCCCCCGTGTTTCGCCAGACGATTCCTAAAGCGGGGCAACCCTCATCTCACAAGGATATTACATGAAGTTCTATGATTACATCATTGTCGGCGGCGGTTCCGCCGGCAGCGTCCTGGCCAACCGTTTGAGCGCCAATCCCAAAACCAGCGTCCTGGTCCTCGAAGCGGGCCTGCCCGACTTCCGCCTTGATTTCCGCATCCACATGCCCGCCGCCCTGACCTATCCCCTGGCCGGAAAGACCTACAACTGGTGGTACGAATCCGAGCCGGAACCGCACATGCACAACCGCCGCATCTACCAGCCGCGCGGCAAGGTGCTCGGTGGGTCGAGCTGCATCAACGGCATGATCCACATTCGCGGCAACGCCATGGACTTCGAAAAATGGGCCCGCGAAAAAGGCCTTGAAAACTGGGATTACGCCCGCTGCCTGCCCTACTTCAAGCGCTTCGAATATCGGCTCAAGGGCACGGACGAATATCAGGGCGGCGCGGGCCCCCTGTATCTGACCAGCCCGGATTGCGACAACCCGCTTTTTGACGCCTTTTTCCAGGCCGTACAGGAGGCCGGGTACCCTCTGACAGACGTCAACGGCTACCAGCAGGAAGGGTTCGGCAAGTTCGACCGCACCACGTACCGCGGCCGGCGCTGGAACGCCGCCCGTGCCTACGTCCATCCCGTCAAGAACAGGCGCAACCTGACCGTCAAGTGCAAGGCCACGGCCCATCGCATCCTCTTTGAAGGAACCCGAGCCGTGGGCGTCGAATACGAGCGCCTGGGCCGCATGCACCGCGTCAACGGCGGCGAGATCATCAGCTGCGGCGGTGCCATCAACTCCCCGCAATTGCTGCAGCTCTCCGGCATCGGCAACGGGGCGGAACTGCGCGAACTGGGCATCCCCGTGGTCCACGACCTGCCTGGCGTTGGCGAGAACCTGCAGGACCATCTGGAGCTCTATGTGCAGTACGCTTGCACCAAGCCCGTCAGCATGTTCCCGGCCCTCCAGTGGTGGAACCAGCCCTGGATCGGCCTGAAATGGCTCTTCGGCCAGACCGGCGAGGCGGCCACCAACCATTTCGAAGCCGGCGGCTTCATCCGCGGCAATGATCAGGTCGAATACCCGAACATCCAGTATCACTTCCTGCCCATCGCCATCCGCTACGACGGGTCCTCTCCCAACGAGGGGCATGGCTACCAGGTTCACGTCGGCCCCATGAACACCGACGTGCGCGGCCATGTGAAGATCAAGAGCTCCGATCCCAAGGAATATCCGTCCATCCTGTTCAACTATCTGTCCACGGAGCAGGAACGCAAAGACTGGGTCGATGCCATCCGTCTGACCCGCAAGATCATGACCCAGCCTGCCTTCGACAGCTTGCGCGGACGGGAACTGGCCCCGGGCGAGGACGTGCAGACCGACGAGGAAATCCTCGATTTCGTGGCCCGCGAAGGCGAGAGCGCCTATCATCCGAGCTGCACCTGCAAGATGGGCTACGATGACATGGCCGTGGTCGACAACGAACTGCGCGTGCACGGCGTGCAGGGACTGCGCGTGGTCGACGCCTCGATCATGCCCTACGTGACCAACGGCAACATTTACGCCCCGGTGATGATGATCGCCGAGAAGGCGGCGGACATGATCCTCGGCAACACGCCGCTGGCGCCCGACACCGCCCCCTTCTACCGCCACGGAGGCAAGGCTGCGGCCAAGGAGAAGAAATGACCGAAAAAATGATGCACATAGACGGTCTCTGGACCCGCTCCCAATCGACGGCCACACGGGACATCATCAATCCTTTCGACCAGACCGTCATCGCGACCGTTTCTGAAGGGAACCGCGAGGATGCCCGTGACGCCATCGACGCGGCGCGGCGTGCCTTCGATCAAGGCCCATGGTCCAAGACCACTGGGCCTGAGCGCGGGCGCAAGCTCCTGCTTCTGGCGGACCTGATCGAACGCGACACCGAGGAACTGGCCCGGCTTGAGACCTTGAACACAGGCAAAACCCTGGAAGAGAGCCGCTGGGACATGGCCGACATCGCGGGCATCTTCCGCTACTACGCGGGGCTCGCGGACAAGGACGGGGGCGAGGTCATCGCATCCCCGGTCCCGAATTCAACAAGCATCGTGGTGCGTGAGCCCGTGGGGGTCTGCGGACAGATCTCGCCCTGGAACTATCCGCTGCTGCAGGCCGCCTGGAAGCTGGCTCCGGCCCTGGCCGCCGGGTGCACCGTGGTCATGAAGCCAAGTGAAATCACGCCCCTGACCAGCATAAAAGTCACCGAACTGTGCGTGGAGGCCGGATTTCCGGAGGGCGTGGTCAATCTGGTTCTGGGGCCCGGCGCCACGGTGGGCGCGGAACTGGCCGAGAACCCCGATGTGGACCTCATCTCTTTTACCGGCGGCATCGAGACGGGCAAGACCATCATGTGCGCGGCGGCGGCAAACGTGAAAAAAGTCGCCCTTGAGCTTGGCGGCAAGAACCCGAACATCATCTTCGACGACGCCGACTTCGACACGGCCCTGGACTACATTCTGAACGGCGTGTTCTTCCACGCCGGGCAGATCTGTTCCGCCGGAGCCCGGGTACTGCTGCAGGACGGCATCCACGACCGCATGGTCGAAGCCCTTGCAGAGCGCATGGCCAAGATCCGCATGGGAGACGGGATGACGGACGGCACTCAGATGGGGCCGCTTATCTCGGCCGCGCACCGCGACAAGGTGGAAAGCTATATCGGCATCGCACGCGAGGAAGGGGCCCGGCTGAGGCTTGGCGGAAAGCGTCCGGCAGATCCGGCCCTGGACAACGGCTTTTTCGTGGAACCGACCCTGTTCACGGAGTGCACAAACGACATGCGCATCGTGCAGGAGGAGGTCTTCGGGCCGGTCATCACCATTGAGCGCTTCAGCACCGAAGACGAAGCACTCGCCCGGGCCAACAGCACCATCTACGGCCTGTCCGCCGGATTCTGGACCCGCGACCCCGACCGCATGCGACGCATGTCGGCGGGCCTGCGTTTCGGCACGGTCTGGGTCAACGACTTCAACGTCTATTTCACCCAGGCCCCCTGGGGCGGATACAAGCAGTCCGGCCTGGGCCGGGAACTTGGCCGCATGGGCCTTGAGGAATACACGGAAGTCAAACACATTTTCCAGAACCACAACGCACGCCCGATCCGCTGGTTCGGCGTGTAGCTCGCAGGGCCGGGATGTCCCGGCCCCGCATCACCGAGCCTTTCATCTCAACACGGGAGTATCCATGAACATCGCCACACTCAAAAAAACCATCCCAGTCCTTGTCCTGCTTCTGGCCCTCTTCACCGCCCCGGCTCACGCGAGCCGCGACGATGTGCGCATCACCAGCGTCGGCTGGACCGACGTCACCGTAACCAGCGAACTGGCCGTGGCCATCTTGCAGAGCCTCGGCTACTCGTCATCCAACATGATGACATCCCTGCCCATCTGCTATCAGGCCCTGGCCACCGGCGAGGCCGACGTGTTCCTTGGCAACTGGATGCCGTCCATGGAGAGCGTGGCCCGGCCGCATTTCGACTCCGGCAACGTGATCCAGCTCGTGCCGAACATGACCGGGGCGAAATACACCCTGGCCGCTCCGGCCTATGTCGTGGATGGCGGAATCAAGGATTTCAAGGACATCGCCAAATACGGCGACAAACTGGAATGGAAGATCTACGGCATCGAGGAAGGAAACGACGGCAACGACATCATTCAGTCCATGATCGACACGAACATGTTCGGCCTTGGCAAGTTCGAACTGGTCGCATCCAGTGAATCCGGCATGCTGGCGCAGGTGCAGTCCTTCATGCGTGAAAAGAAGTGGATCATCTTTCTGGGCTGGTCCCCGCACAGCATGAACGAGAAAATCGACATGCGCTACCTGACCGGCAGCACGGATGAAACCTTCGGCCCCGACGACGGCACGGCCACGGTCTACACCAACTTGCGCAAGGGCTTCCCCGGCGACATGCCGAATGTGACCCGCTTTCTCAAGAATTACGTCGTCCCGGTCGGCATGATGAACTCGATCATGGTCACCATGCACGAACACCCGGAGATGAAAGCCCGCGACGCCGCTCTCGACTGGGTGGCGGCCCATCCCGAAATGGCGACCACCTGGCTTGAAGGGGTCACCACCAAGGACGGCAAACCCGGTCTCCCCGCCTTCATGACAGTTCTTGAAGCCAGGAAGTAAACGCACGCGTGGCAAGCCGGTCCCGGCCATCATCGGATGCCCGGGACCGGCTTGCCACGCTTCATTCCAGGCTATTCCTCGCTTTTACCCGTCGTCACGCCACGTCAGGCTATCGTCATCTTCCAGCGCTTCAAATGCTTCCCGAATATCCCGCGACCTAGCTGTCAGCGCATCAGTAAAAGGCTGAGCGCCATGACCGCCATGCCGCCCACCAGGCCAAAAAGGCTGTCATGGCCTTCCCCGTAAGCCTGGCTGGTCGGCAGGAGTTCGTCGAGGCTGATATAGACCATGATCCCGGCCACCCCTCCAAAAAGAATGCCCATGAGCTGCGGCGGTAGAACTCCGTCCGGCCCCCCCGCAAAATAGAGGATGCCGAGATAGGCGATGCCCGCCCCGATGGGTTCGGCCAGGCCGCTCAGGAAGGAATAGAAGAATGCCGTCCTGCGCTTCCCTGTGGCGTAGTAGATGGGCACGGACACGCTCACTCCCTCCGGGATATTGTGCAGGGCGATGGCGATGGCAATGGCGACACCAAGGCTTGGATCATCAAGGGCGGCCAGAAAAGTGGCCAGGCCTTCGGGAAAATTGTGGATTCCGATGGCCAGCGCGGTGAAAAGGCCCATGCGCATGAGCTTTTTTTCATGGCCGGGCTGAGGCTTGAACGGAGTTTTTGCCGGCCCGCAACTGTTGTCCCCCACACCCAAAAGGGGTGCGACCTTGCCATGCAGCCGGTCAGCCTCGGCTTCGGAATGGATTTCATGCGGATTGGTCTCTTCGGGGATGAGGTTGTCGATGAGCCCTATGAGGAGCATGCCCCCGAAAAACGATCCCACGTTGACCCAATACCCAAGAGGATCCCCATAATGGTTCACCAGGGATTCCTGCCCCTTGAAGAATATTTCCACAAAGGAGACATAGAGCATGACTCCCGCCGAAAACCCCGTGGCCACGGACAGAAAACGGTAGCTCGAAAGTTTGGCCGTAAAGGCGATGATGCTGCCTATTCCCGTTGCCAGGCCTGCAAACGTGGTCAGGGCCAGGGCAAACCATACGTCACTCATAGGCGTGAACTCCTTGCTGCGTCACGAAAACGTCACGGGCGGATATTTTTCTCTGACTCGATTTCCCGGTTCTGTTCCTGCTCGAAAATGCCTAGCGAGCGGGCTCTTTTTTCCCACTGCTGCCGGGCCAGGGCCTGCATGTCGGCCACGCTGTCCATTTCATCCACGATTTCCATCCCAAAGAGGGTCTCAACCACATCCTCCAGCGTCACCACCCCCCGGGTTCCGCCATATTCGTCCAAAACAATGGCCAAATGCTGACGCTTATCGAGAAAAAATTCCAGCAGATCGGAAAGAGAGAGGCTGTCGGGCACCGACAGTATCGGACGCTTCAATGATTCCAGAGCACCGTCGCAGCGACCCTTGGACATACAGATCAGCACCTCGTCCTTGAGCACAAGGCCGGTGATGTCATCCAGATCCGCGCCGTAGACAGGCAACCTGGAAAACGGAGTCTTGGTAACAAAGGGCAGGGAGTCTGCGATGCTCATGTCCTGCTGAAGGGCCGTCATGACCGTGCGGGGAGTCATCACGGCGGTGATCGCCACGGAACCGAAACGGAAAATGTTGCGGATGATCCGTGACTCATGCTCTTCCAGATGTCCCGACTGCTCTCCGATGCCGGCCATGGCGATGAATTCGTCGCGGCTGAAGACATGCTCCCTTTTTCCCCGGGAGATCAGTCTGGTCAGCCCGTTGGAAAGCCAGACCAGGGGAAAGAGAATCCTGATCAGGGCACCGACGAAATATGCCGTCATCCCGGTCAACGACTGCCAGTAAATCGCGCCGATGGTCTTGGGCACGATCTCGGACAAGAACAGGATGAGCAGCGTCATCACCGCCGAAAAAAGGCCGATCCACGCATTGCCGAAAACCACAAGCGCCTGCGCGCCGGCCACTATGGCGCCCACGGTGTGGGCTATGGTGTTCAGCGTCAGGATCGCGGACAGGGACTGGTCCACCTTGTCGAGGCGAAGCCGCGTCAGAACGTCCGCACGCGCCGGATTCTTTTCCCGAAGACTCGCGATGTAGGAAGGGGTGATGCTCAAGAGCACGGCCTCGGCCACGGAACAGAGAAAAGAAAAGCCCAGCGCCAGAAAAACAACGATGAAAAGCAGTAGAAGATCCGCGCTCATGAGCTGGATTCCTCCGGCACGTTGCGTTTCGCGGCGATCGACCGCGACGACCGCGAAAAATGCCCCCAGAACACGTCATAATGCAACCTGCAAGAATATGTGAGCAAATCCTCCTCCTTCGTCCATGCGATATTTTTGAATCCAACCTGATCCGTAAGCCCTTGCGATTACCCCGGGATGTCGAAGCGGCACAAGCGATTTTGAGGGCTTGACATATTTGCCCATGCGGATATGTTTCGCACATGGAAAAAATCGCCGAAACACTCAAAGCCCTGTCCGATCCCACCCGTTTGCGCATCGTCAGCCTGCTCCGGCATGGCGAACTCTGCGTGTGCGATCTGACGGAAGCCCTGCAAACGCCGCAGTCCAAGGTCTCAAGGCATCTGGCGTTTCTGAAGAACGCCGGTTGGGTCAAGGCTCGCCGCAGCGGAAAATGGGTTTACTATCAACTCCTAGGCTCCGAGCCATCCCTGCAATCCTCGGTCGCCGAGGCACTCACGGGGCATATCGCGACACACCCCGTCTGCCTTGAGGACGACCGACGATATTTCGACTTTCTTGCAACCAAATCGTCACGATCCTGTGACTGAAACACCATAACTGTTCCGAATCTTGATTAATCCGGCATCCAGCGAGCAATCCATGAAAATTCTCTTTTTATGTACAGGCAATTCATGCCGCAGCCAGATGGCCGAAGGCTGGGCCAGACATTTAAAGAAGGGAGAAGTTGAAGCATGTTCCGCGGGCATCAAGCGCCATGGCATGAACCCCCATGCCGTGCGCGTCATGGAAGAGGCCGGAGTGGACATGACTGGGCACACGTCCAAAACCCTGGACGAACTGCCGGACCAAAATTTCGAAGTGGTGGTAACGTTGTGCGGACATGCAAATGAAACCTGTCCCTTCTTTCCAGGGCAGGTCAGGCGCGTGCACCGGGGCTTTGACGATCCTCCGAGCCTGTGCGCGGAAATGACGAATGAAGATGAAATCCTGGCGGTCTACCGGCGGGTACGCGATGAAATCCGGGATTTCGTGGCCGCATTGCCGCAAACCCTGGACGCGGATCAAGCCGGAACAGACGGTCTATGACGGGGTGTCGGGCAAGGCTGCGGCTCTGTCCGGATCCTTGGGCAACGTCAGCATGAATACGACGCCCTGCCCGGGACTGGTCTCCAGCAGGATGGAACCCCTTAAGGTCTGTGTGACCAAATTGTAGACAATATTCATGCCCAGACCCGTTCCTCCGGACCCGCGCGTGGTGGTGTAAAACGGATCGTAGATCCGTTCCTTTTGCTCGCGGTCCATGCCCTGGCCCGTGTCGCGATAGGTCAGCAACACGTTTTCGCCGGCAGGCTCCACATTGATGGATATCTCCCCGGGCCGTCCGTCCACGAAACCGTGAATAAGCGAGTTCATGATCAGGTTGGTCATGATCTGCATGATCGCCCCGGGGTAGGAATCAAGGATCAGGCCCTCCGGGCAATGCATACGCACCTGATGCGGGGTGCGTTTGAACTGCGGCCGCAGGCTCAGGAGAATCTGCTCCAGATAATTCTTCATCTCGAAGGCGCGTTTTTCTTCGGAACTCTGATCCGCTGCGACCTTCTTGAAACTCTGCACCAGCTCTGCGGCCCGCTCCAGATTGGAAAGCACCGATCCGGAAGATTCCTCGGCCAGGGCCAGGTACTTCTCCAGATCCGAACGCTTCATCTCCCCCTTCCCATACAATTCCCGTAGCTGCCTGGTCCGTTCGGACAGGAAGGACGCCGCCGTGACGCTCACTCCGATGGGCGTGTTCACCTCATGTGCGACCCCGGCAACCAGATCGCCCAGAGCCGCCATTTTGGCTGACTGGATCATCTCCTTCTGGGTGCGGTGAAGTTTTTCAAGGGATTCCTCAAGACTCTGCTGGTACTCCCGGTTCTGGCGCTGCAGCCTGGCCCGCTCCAGGCAGGTTTCCACGGAATGCAACAGGATGTTCATATCCTGGATGGGCTTGACCAGATAATCCCAGGCGCCGCGCCGCAGCGCCTCGACCACGTCGCGGATGTCCCCGGCCCCGGACACCACCATGATGGGCGTCTGCGGGGAGAGCTCCTGCACCTTGGCCAGAACCTGCAATCCGTCCATGCGCGGCATGCGCAGATCCACCAGAATCAGATCGGGCTGGTTGGCCGCAAAGACTTCGAGGCCCTGCTGACCGTCTCCGGCCTGCAGCACGCCGTATCCGAAATCCTCAAGAAAATTGGCCAGACTTTCGCGCACCGCCTGATCGTCGTCGATGGTCAGGACCACGGGCTTCCCGTCTTGATTCATGACCTGCCCTCCGCGACCTTTTCCAGAATGAGGGTCTCGAAAATGCCCATGTCCAGAACCGGCTTGAAAAGCACCTCGCGCTCCGTCAGGCCGATGGCCCGCAATTCATTGTCCAATTGAAAATCCGTGGAGCCTGTGTGGATCAGACAGCGCACGGAAGGATGCATGACGTGCAGTCTCTTGATGAACTCCAGGCCGTCGATACCTCCAAGGCGGATGTCCACCACCGCCACCGCAACATTGCCAAGTTCGGGAAGTTCAAGGGCGTCCTCCGCGCTCTCGGCCGTCAGCGTGCCAAAACCGCAGTCCATCAGGTATTCGGCCAGACTTTCCCGAATGTTCGGTTCGTCGTCCAGAACGAGCACCGTTACCGTGCTTTGAGTGATCGTGTTCTCCGACATCATAAAGCTCCGCCGGTGGTTTTATCCACCGGAGTGAGAGGCAGATGGATGATGAAGACGGAACCCTTGCCGGGGCTGGATTCCACGTCGATCCTGCCGCCATGGTTTTCAACTATCAGAAAATAGGAAACCGAGAGGCCAAGGCCCGTGCCTTCCCCCACCCGCTTGGTGGTGAAAAACGGTTCGAAAACCCTCTTGCGCAACTCTTCGGACATGCCCGGCCCATTGTCCTCGATCTCGATCCGAACCTCCGTGCCGGCGCTCATGACGCGCAGAATGAAACAGGGAGGACGGTCCTGGGAACCCATGGCCTGGGCCCCGTTGCGGATCAGGTTGAAAAAGACCTGCTGGATCTTGCTTTCCTCGCAATGCACCAGCGGCAGATTTTCCTCATACTCGCGCTCGATCCTGATCTTTCGAAAGTCATACTGCTTTTTGAGATCATAGTCATTGGCCGCAAGTTCGAGCGTGCGGTCCAGAAGGGCCGGGATGTCGACCTCGGCCATGCGCAAATTGTTCTTGCGACTGAAAGAAAGCATGTTCTCCACGATCCGCGCGGCCCGCAAGCCCGAATCCATGATCGAATCCATCATGCGCAGGCAGCCGCGACGTTCAAAATAGGCACTGATCAGTTCCATGTCCGTTCCCAACTCTTCCGCCAGTTTTCTGTTCGCGGGCAACTCGGGGGAAATTCTGTTTCGGATGACCTGCCCGTTTTGCAGAATTCCGGCCAGGGGGTTGTTGATCTCGTGGGCCATGCCTGCGGCCAGGCCGCCGACGGAGATCATCTTCTCCGACTGGATGAGCATCTCTTCGAGACGCACGCGCTCCGTGGCGTCGTCTATGCGTATGACCGCGCCCTGCGCGTTGTTGGTCGTCAAGGGATAGACCGTGACGTCCACATACTCGGTCACCACGTCTTCATTCATTCTTGGCACCTTAGGGATCTTGACCGGAAGGTTGGTGTTCACCGCCGCCCTGATCTGATCCATGCTGACCGGAGCCCCGGGAAATACGTCCGCGACCTGACGCCCCATGGCATCTTCCACCGAAACGCCGGTTTTAAGCACCGCCTGCTGGTTCCACTGGGTGATACGGCCATCCACATCGACAGAGACCAGAATCGAGGGCATCGAATCAAGAATGTTGCGGATGTACCCTTCCGCCTCCTTGAGCTTCTTCTCGGCATTTTCCCTTTGCTTGATATCCCGGAGCAGGTTTTCGCGCATGTCGTTGAAGGCGCGAACCACGATGTCGATCTCGTCGGGCCATTTCGAGGACTTGTCCAGCAGAAGCGGCTCCTGCAGCCTGTCGATGGTCAGCCCGGAAGTGTAGAGAGCCATTCGACGCAAATGACGCGTGACCAGCATGTAAAAGATAAAGACGACAAGGATGGCCACCAGGAAGATCTGCACGCCCTGGGTGATGCCGATGACCAGGCTCTTGTCCAGAAGCCTGCGCCACAGGGCGCTCTTGTCGGCGGCCACGACGAGGGTGCCGATCATGTCGATGCGGTCCAACACCCTGTACTGGAGAGGATACTTCCGAACGATCAGGTTCTTTTCCTCGGCCTGCACGCCGCGAAAATGCCGTATCCCCTCTGGAGTGATGACCTCGGCGTACATCATGTCGCGCATCTCCAGAACCCCTTCGAGCTGAACCAGAATCTGCACCTCGTCCAGATGCCACAGGGCGCTGGTCAGGCTGGACAGGCGCGATGTGCGGATCTGCTCAAGCTGCGAAAGCATGGCTTCCCTGTCGTTGCGATAATCAAAAGTGAGCTGCACCACCGTTCCGAGCACCGTGAACACGGTACTCCCGAGAAGTATCCAGAGCAGCAGCTTGCGACCCAGTCGACCGCTGACGTCGGTTGGAAGAATTCTTGAGGAGGTCGCCATCTGCCCACCGTTAAAAATTTGACTCCACACATGCCCGAGCGGAAAAAACCGACTCTGACCTTTCTTTTTTAAACATATCGGCAAGACTTTGAAAAGCAAAACTCTTCTCCGCCAGGAAGGACCGTCTCCCCCTTACGGAAAAATGATGGAAAGGATGACGATCACGACCAGGGACGGCAGCAGGCTGGACAGGCGAATGGCCGTCAGCCCCAGCAAATTGATGCCTATGCCAAGGATCAGGGTCCCGCCTGTGGCCGTGAGCTGGGCGATGAGGTAATCCGAAAAATATGACTGAAAGGAACCGGCGAAAAGGGTCAAAAGGCCCTGGTAGACAAGGACCGGCAAGGCGGAAAAGAGCACCCCCGCCCCGTAGGTCGAAGCCAGGGCGATGGAGGCGAATCCGTCCAAAAGCGCCTTGGTGAAAAGGATCGAGTGGTCGCCACGAATGCCTTCATCAAACGAACCGAGAATGGCCATGGCGCCGATGCAGTAGATCAGGGACGCGTTGACCATGCCGTCCACGAAGCGGGTGTTGTTTGAGCGCACCAGCCCCTTGAGTTTCCCGGCCAGGCCCGCGAATCGGTCTTCGAGCCGCAGGGCCTCGCCCACCACCCCGCCGATGAGGACGCTAAGGACCACAAGCAATCCGTTCTTTCCCTGCAGAGCCATCTGCATGCCGATGACCAGAACGCAAAGCCCGAGGCCCTGAAAAACGACCTGCCGCATTTTTTCGGGCAAACGGCCATGCAAAAGCAGCCCCAAAGCGCCACCAGCCAAAATGGCCAGCGCGTTGATCACCGAACCGAGGGGAAAAACCATGACACGTGACTCCGCTGCAAATTGTTAAAAAAAGACCGCCCAACCCCAATACGGAGCATGGGCGGCAAAGATCTCGCCGGAAACGATTCTTCAGGATTTGCCCGATGAGTTGAGGGCAAATCGTTCCAGTTTCTTTTTGTACGCCAGCACCCCGCGCGTCAGCCCTTGAGCCATGGTTTTGAGATAGGCATCCGTGTTGAGTCTGCCCGCCTCCTTGGCATTGGTCAGGTAGCCGAGCTCCACCAGAATGGACGGCATGCGCGCCCCGGTCAGGACGTAGAAAAAAGCACCCTTCGAACCATGACTGGACAGTGAATACTTGGGACGCATGATTCGCAAGGTCTCCTCTTCGACAAGGGCCGCCATCTGCCGCGACTCGTTGATCTTGGAGTTGAGCATGAGATCCGAGAGAATGAACTGCATGTCGCTGATCTTCTTGGCGGACACGCCGTTTTCACGGGCCGCGACACGTACGGCCTGTGCGTCGGTGGCCAGGTTCAGGTAGTAGACCTCAAGACCGTTGACTGTCTTGTCCTTGTGGGCGTTGCAGTGGATGGAAATGAACAGGTCCGCGTTCTTGGCGTTGGCCATGGCGGTGCGCTCCTCCAGAGGGATGAACGTGTCCCCAGTGCGCGTATAATGCACCTCGAAGCCCTGCTCCTTGAGCATCTCCCCCAGAATCTTGGCCATGCGCAAATTGAGCTTTTTTTCATGAAGACCGTTGGCCACTGCGCCGGGGTCCTTGCCGCCGTGTCCGGCGTCGATCATGATGGTGCGGACTTTCAGTCCGAGCTGTTCGACCAGGGAGCCGGTATATTTTTTCTGCGTCGAACTGACCTTGATCTCCGGCGTCTTGGCCGCCGGGGGGGTGGTCCCCTTGGCCGCCGTCTGAACGGGGGGCTTGCTTTTCGCGGCCGTGCTCTTGGTCGCCGGAATCTTGCCGGTCTGCTTTATCGTGGCGTCCTTCTTGGGGGTGGCAGGCTGTGCCTGCTTTGCCTGCAACTCGGCCAGAGCCGCCTGCACATGGTCCACCTCCGCGTCCGATGCGGCGGCGACGGCTTGAGATTTTTGAGCAGTCCCTCCGGCAGCGCCGTAGATGTCGATAACCACGCGGTACGGCTCCGGCAGGGTAAAAACCCGGTAGTGATCCATAGCCATCAGATCGAAGGTGATGAGCGCTCCTCCAGCCGGATCTGGAGCAACCTGAATCTTGGAAAGAATTCCGTCCTCGATGCTGCGCACGGGCATGACATCGGCCGCGATACCGGCCTGCTGCAACGTGATCTGCAACTGCTTGTTGCCGTTTTTGGCCTTCTCCACGAGCGCGCGTTCATAGTGCGCATCCTGGGTGATATCCATGACCACCCGGGTATAATCCGGGCTGGACCAATGGCGGATGCCAAGCAGGGTCAGCCCGTCCTTGAGCTTTGCCGCCGGAACAGCGGCCTGCTTCGGAATCTCCGCAGGTTTTGTCCCTGCGGACTTTGGCTGCTCGGGCTTTGTCTGTTCGGGCTTGGCCTGAACGGCTGCCTCGGGCCTTGCAGGTCCACCGCCCTGAATTCGCGCCAGGAGCTCGCGAGCCTCGGAGACCTTGTCGCCTTTGGGGTAGTCGTCGATGACGGCCTGTAAAACCCTGGCTGCCCGAGCGGAATCCTTGAACTGTTCCAGCCAGACCAGCCCCATGCGAAAAAGGGCGTCATCGGCCCAGCCATGCGTCTTGTACACGGCGAGCATGCGGTCGTAGGCTTCGAGCGCCTTGAGCCGGTCGGTCCGGGAAAAAGAACGACGGGCCAGTTCCTCATAGCATCTGCCGAGAAAAAACATGGAGCGGGGCGCATACTCGCTTTTGGGATCAGCCCCAAGAGAGCGCAAAAACGGCTTCATGACCGCTTCCCACTCCGCCCGCAGCCCGGCCCTTTTTTCGTTGGCCAGCAATGAATTGAAGGCGCTGACCCCGCGCGTATACTCGCTCTTGGCCGAAGCCAGGGCAACGCAGGCAAACCCAAGCACCAGCACCAGGGCAAAAACGATTTCAAGCGGTTTTCGTAAAGACATCCTTATTCCACGGTGAAGAAATACATTTGCTATAATTTCCAGAAGTTAGAGTTTGAGAAGCGTCTGAAGTGTCTCCCGTTCCGTGAGTGTCGCAGTGACTTCTCCAAGCTGAAGACGTTTTCAAAAATGAGTTCTCAAGAACCTTCTCGTAATTTGAGTCGGTTGCATAAGCAAGGTGAAAATTCACTGTAAGTTCGTGTTGTTGTTTGTCCAGAGTCCTGACGTGAATGCTTTCAATCACATTAGACAGAATGTTCCTCTTCTCTTCCAGAGTTAGTTCTTGATTTTCACATAGTGATTCTTTCAGTTCTGCCATGTACGAGAGAAAACCTTCTTTTTTGTGACATATTTCCAGATTGTTTATAAGCGATTCTCTTTCTGCTTCCATGTCTATGCGCGCTTTCTCAACTTTTAGTATAATTTGTTCAGTCTCATCCTGTGTTCTTTTATTGATGATTTTATTCGCTTCAAGTTCTATAATTGATTTTGTACACTCTTTTATGTCTATATCCAGTTACACCACCTTGTCTTTTATCAAATCTTGATATAAAAAACGGCGTGACCGTGCAACCCAGCACAGATCACGTTTAATCACGACAACTCGAACCGGTTACAAGCATGGAAGAGCGTCGTGACTGACCTTTTTTTACTTCAAGTTGAGTCGAGATGCAATGCTGTTGTTAGACCAACCTAGCCAAGCAATGAATTAGCCTGACAAGTCTTGGCATCTATGTGACAAATATTGTCAACTGAGCTAGCCCTAGACCTTTGTGTGTGCTGTAAGTGCCCGTAAAAAAGCACGAGACAACTTGGCACGGATAGTGATAGAGGCTCCTCACAAGCGTGGATTTATAACAATTTTGGGAGGTATGTATGGGCATGTTCAGGAAGAATGAGAAAGGTTTCACCCTGGTCGAACTTTTGATCGTCGTGGCGATTATTGGCATCTTGGCAGCGATCGCGATTCCGCAGTTTACGAAGTATAAGAGAAATGCATCAAAGTCGGCTTGCGAGTCTGATTTGCGTAACTGCATGTCTGAAGTGGGTGCACAGTATGCATTGAATTCATCCAGATTTAGCCTTGAATGTTTTGCTGAAATACCTGGTAACAAGCTAGAAAATATTTTTGTATCCACAACTGCAAATGGAACTTTCGTTGTTGGCGAAAAGATTAATGCAATTGCAGATGTAGACGAAGAAGTAGAAACTGACGGGACGACGGCTGCTCTTAATGATAAATATTACGGAATAAGTATGACAGCTGGAATTCTAGATAATAGTGCTAATTGTACTTTCTAGTTACTAGTTAGATATTCAATTTCCACTATGAACTCGCGTTTAGCTATCCCGTAGCGCAACAAACGGCATTTGTCGCGCAGATTTCCAAATGAATCAGCTTCATGAACGATGCATTCGTGTTCATGAAGCTGGTTTTTTACGGAAGAAAAGGGGGCAGGTCTTCTTTTGAATTTTGCCGAGCACCCTGCCGATTTTCTCATTTTTCAGTCACCTTCTGACAACGCCTTCGTCATCACTCTCTAATACACCTATTGTTTCCACTCATCA
The DNA here is from genome assembly GCF_900114115.1 of Desulfomicrobium apsheronum. Lineage (NCBI taxonomy): Bacteria > Pseudomonadati > Thermodesulfobacteriota > Desulfovibrionia > Desulfovibrionales > Desulfomicrobiaceae > Desulfomicrobium > Desulfomicrobium apsheronum. The sequence continues at coordinate 63,411 of NZ_FORX01000003.1, forward strand.
CGATCACGGTCCGCCAGTTCAGTCTGGGCGAGTTGATCCTGATCGGTGACTGCCACTAATCATCATAGAAGATCTCCCTCAGTCGCCTCTCCATCGTGCTCTCCACTCGATCCTGTGCCCACTCAAAGATCGCATCATTCACTGCCTGATCTCGATCAATGCCTTCCATGTCTGCCAACGCACTGAAGACTTCTAGTCTCTTTCTTGAAGTCCTCAGCATGATTCGAATATTCTCAGACTTCACTGGTTCTCTATGACATGCATGTCTAGTATCAAGTCTGCGATATAACATAGTTTATATTTTTCATCTTCCGCCAGTTCTTTTTCATTTAGCCTGTACATAATATATTCTAAAATTAGTTTTTCCATTTTTGAACTCTTTTTTCAGTCTTCTTTGATTATCGCTACCAGAATAATTTTTCCTTTCTTCAGTCTTTTCGCATCTGCTTCAACCTGCCTGATAAAACTTGCACATTCTTGCTGTAAGCTCTTCTGGAATAATGAAAATACTCCAGACAGAATGTGATTACCTGATGCAGATATTTCTTTCTTTAGATCGTATTGATTCATAAGTACTCCTTTTCTGATTTGATTTCATAGATATTTATTGCGTCTATAAATGAATTTTTAGAAGAGAAGTTGAATCAATAGATAGTCATACAGCTATGCCCCACTCATAATCCAAAAACTGTATCCTATAATCGTTCATCCGGATGTTTCTTATGTCGTATTTCTTGCGTGTCATGTTCACTAGTTTCGGGTAATATTGGCGACCGCTCTGAGACATTATCCCGAGATTATTAAGAAAAAGGGCTATCCCGGTGTCGGAATAGCCCTTTGTGAATAGCTCGTTGATCAGTTGTAGTCTGTAATCTTGCCCGCCTGCGAGTCTGTTGATCGAAAGCGTTCTGGTGGCAACTACCGCTTTGAAATTACATGATAATCCTTGAAAACGGTTTGTTATAGGTAGACTACTCCACAGTCACGGATTTGGCCAAATTCCGGGGCTGGTCCACGTCCTTGCCCAGGTAGACGGCCATTTCATAAGCGAAAAGCTGCACTGCCGGCAGCACCAGAAAACTCTTCAGCGGGCCCCACATGTTCGGCAGGACCCATGGGTCCTCGACGGCAGGCGCGGCCCCGGGGTTGACCAGGGCGATGATCCGTCCGCCCCGGGCCTGCACTTCTTGCAGGTTCGAGGCCACCTTTTGCAGCAACTCGTCGCCCAGCGCCATGGCGAAGGTCGGGAAATGCTGGTCGATGAGAGCGATGGGGCCATGCTTCATCTCGCCGGAGGCGTACCCTTCCGCGTGGATGTAGGAAATCTCTTTAAGTTTCAGCGCACCCTCAAGGGCCAGGGGAAAGTTCAGTCCGCGCCCCAGAAAAAAGAAGCTGCGGGCGTCGGCGTAATCCTGGCTCAAGGCCTTGGCCTTCTCGCGGATGGTGGACAGTTCCGCCTCCAGCTGATCGGGGAGCAGGGGCAGATCGTGTAGACAGCGCTCCAGGATGTCACCCTGCAGCACGCCTTTGCGCACGCCCCAGGACAGGGTCATGAGCAGCAACAGGACCATCTGGCTGCACATGGCCTTGGTCGAGGCTACGCTGATCTCGGGTCCGGCCTGGGTGTACACGACCGAGTCGGACTCGCGCGCGATGGAAGACCCGACCACGTTGCACAGGCCGAGGATGGGCGCTCCCGCCTCGCGGGCGATGCGGATGGCGGCCAGGGTGTCGGCGGTCTCGCCGGACTGGCTGATGGTCAGGACCAGGTCGCCGGGCAGAAAGACGCTGTCGCGGTAGCGGAACTCCGAGGCGATCTCGACCTGCACGGGGATGCGGGCCCAGGATTCAAGCAGATACTTGGCCCACAACCCGGCATGATATGAGGTTCCGCAGGCCACTATGGTCAGGCGGCCGGGGATGTCCAGCGCATCGAGCTCGGGCAGCACGACCCGGCCCTTCTGGATGCGCCCGGTCAGGCAGTCGCGGATGACCTTGGGCTGCTCGAAGATCTCCTTGAGCATGAAATGCTTGAAGCCATCCTTCTGGGCGGCCTGCACATCCCAGGAGATGTGCTTCACTTCCTTGGTCTTGGGCTCAAGAGTCAAGGAATCGAAAACCTGCCAGGAACCGGCGTCGATCTCCACCAGCTCGCCGTTGTCCAGAAAAACCACCTCTCGGGTGTACGGCAGGAAGGCCGGAATGTCGGAAGCCAGGAAGTTCTCGCCGGTTCCGATGCCCATCAACAGCGGGCTGGCCTTGCGGCTGGCCCAGATCTTTCCGGGATGCTCGCGCGAAAGCAGGGCGAAGGCGTAGGCTCCGTCTATCCGGGAAAGCGCCCAGGAGATGCCGCGGCGCACGTCGCCGGTCAGATCGACGCCCTTGGCGATGACGTGCACCAGCACCTCGGTGTCCGTCTCGGACATGAAGACATGCCCCTCGGCCATGAGCTCGGCCTTGAGTTCGGCGTAGTTCTCGATGATCCCGTTATGGACCAGGGCGAACCGACAGTCCCCATCCATGTGCGGATGGGCGTTGCGCTCCACGGGCAGCCCGTGGGTGGCCCAGCGGGTGTGCCCTATGCCGCAGACGGAAGAGGCCGTGTCCAGCCCCGCGATCTTCTGGTCCAAGGCCCCGAGCTTGCCTTCGGCGCGGATGACACGCAGCCCCTGCGGCTCTTCGTAAGCCACCCCGGCCGAATCATAACCCCTGTATTCCAGGCGTCGCAGCCCTTCGACAATGGCCGGAATGGCCGGACGATGCCCCGTATATCCGATGATTCCGCACATGCTTATTTCTCCAGTTCCAGCTGAGCTTTTTTCCAGAATTCGGGCCAGCCGCGCAGCAGATCCCGCAGGGCAAGGCCGCGATGACTGCGCGCATTCTTGACCTGCGCTTCCATTTGTGCCGCCGTCACACCCAAGGTCTCGTCGAAAAATACAGGGTCATACCCGAAGCCGCCGCTGCCCGAAGGCGCCCAGGTCACGCGGCCCTGCCAGGCTCCCCGACCGATCAATTCCTCTCCGCCAGGGGTGGCGGCCAGCATGACGCAGGCGAAATGGCAGCCCCGTTCGGCATCCGGCACGCCCGCCAAAGCATCAAGCAGCTTGACCACGTTCTTTTCGTCCGTTGCGCCCTCGCCGCTGTAACGGGCGGAATAAACACCCGGAGCACCGCCAAGAGCGTCCACGGCCAAGCCGGAGTCGTCGGCCACGGCCACCAGCCCCGTTGCCTGGGCCACAGCCACGGCCTTGATGCGCGCGTTTTCCTCGAAAGTCACTCCCGTCTCGGGGATGTCCTTGATCATGGGGAAATCGGACAGTCCAAGAACCCGGATATCAGGCACCTGTTCGGCCAGCATGGCCGCCAATTCTCGGATCTTGCCCGCGTTGTTCGTCGCCAAAACGATTGTATTCATCTCATTGTCTCGTATCTTATTCAAGATCATAGATTTCAAAAGAAAAGGAGGCCAGATCGGCGTGCAGCATGCGCCCGGCCAACTGAAGCTCGCCCTTGAGCAGATAGCGGGAGGTTTCAGCCGCCATGAGCGCCGCTGCCAGCGAAACCGCCGGGGCCAGGCTGCCCAGGGTGTGCTCCGCGTCCGAAGCGCCGGGATCGGACCACATGCGCGAGATGCCCCGGCGCGCTTTAGTCTCGCTGCCCACCACCACCGTCCATCCGGCCACGGCTGCGGCCACGACCGGAATTCCAAGACCCAGCGCCACATCGTGCAGTGCGATACGCGGCTCTATCCCGCCCAGTGCATCGACGACCACCCCGATCCCTTGCAGGGCCTGGGGCAGATTGCTTCGGTCCAGAAACATCTCAAGCGCCCGCACTTCCACCAAGGGTGCAATGCGCGCCGCCCGCTCCACCGCGACCCTGGCCTTGTTGCGGCCCAGATCCGCCACGCTGGAGAGCAATTGCCTGTTGAGATTGCTCTCTTCGAAAACATCGCCGTCTGCAACGACTATGTGCCCCACGCCGAACCGGGCCAGCAGTTCAAGCACATACCCGCCCAGCCCTCCGGCCCCGACCAGCAGCACGGCCGAGTCCATGAGCGCTAGCTGTTCGGACCGGCTGATGCCGTGCCTGCTCTTGAGTAGCGGCAAGGGCGTGACGTCATGCGCCAGAGCCTGCCGCCCTCCCTGGGCCGGCGTCATGCCCTCGCGTTCGCACAACGCGCCAAGCTCCGCCAACGACACGGTGCGCACCCGCCGCTGGGCGTCATGGCCGCTTACCCGCTCAAGGCCGCGCGCAAACGAATCGCTCATCCCCCGCCCACCGCCGGAAAAATGCCCAGCTGATCGTCATCGGCCAGCACGGTATCGAGCCCCGCGCTCTTGCTGTTGACGAAGATCAGCTTCACATCCGCCTCCTTGAGCCCGACCAGGGTCATGGCGTCCATCACCGTCGCGCCGTCGGGCAACTGCAGGCTGCCGCCTTGCGGCGTATGGTCGCTGAGCGTCGCAAAACATTTGATCCGTATCTGCATGGTCACCCCTTTTCCTTGCGCTGGCGAAGCGCGCCCAGACGCCTGTTGTAAAAGTCGATGATGGTCCTCCTGCTGAGCATGCCCAGCACAATAGCGGGGTCATCATCCCGAACCACCGGTATGGAGTCAATATTCTTCACCGTCACCTTGGAAAGAACGGAATTGAGGTCCTCGTCAAGCGTGGTGGATATGACGCCCTTAGTACCCAATTCCGACATGACCACCAGGGAGTCAAGACCCGGTTCAAAAAGAAACTCGCGTACATCATTGACGGAGAAGATCCCGACCATGCGTTCGTCGCCATTCACCACGGGAAAATAGTGTTCCTTGGTGGTGCAAAAACGTTCCTTGAAGCGGGCCAGGGTCATATTCTGCGGAATGAGACAGGGCGGCGTAAGGCGGTCCTGCAATTCCTTTACTTTAAGCTTCTGCAGCACATCGACGAAGAGCGTCCCGGCATGCGCGGGAGAATCGACAGGCCCGTCCACCTGCGACGTGTAGATGGTCCAGCGCTTGGACAAAAGGTAGGTCAGGGAACAGACCAGCAGGCTCGGCAACAGCAACTGGTAGGAATTGCTCATCTCGCTGATGAAGATGATGGTTGAAATGGGAGTGTTGGACACTCCTGTGAAAAATCCGGCCATTCCCACCAGCACGAAGGCCGCGGGCTGCGGAACCACCGAGGGCATGAAATGATGAAAGAAAATCCCGACCAGCGCCCCGGCGGCGCCGCCGATCACCACGGAAGGACCAAACACGCCGCCAGAACCGCCGGAACCGATGGTCAGCGAAGTGGTCAGAATCTTGCCGAAACAGACCGTCCCCAGCAGCCATAGCGACGCGTCGCCATCCAGGGCCATCTGCACGAAACCGTACCCGAACCCCAGGGTCTGGGGCAGCCAGAAGCCGATCACTCCCACGGCAAGCCCCCCGAGGGCGGGGCGCAGGTGCCGGGGCATGCGCAGCGATCTGAAAAAGGCGGTGATGCGATGAAAGCTGGTCACGTAAAGCCAGCCCACGCCGGCCAGAACAACGGCCAGAACCGTATACGGACCCAGCGCCAGGGGGTTGGAGAACTCCATATGCGGAGCCCTGAAAAGATTCCCCCAGCCGAAAAACATGCAGAAAATGCAGTACGCCACCACCGAGGACAGGCCGGCAGGGATGATCACATCCCCCTCTATTTCAGGATCGCGATACAGCACCTCGGCCGCGAACAGCGCCCCGGCCAGAGGTGCCCTGAAAATGCTGCCCACTCCGGCGGCCATGCCCGCAGCCAGCATGATGCGCCGGTCCCGGTCCGAAAGCTTCAGCCGCGTAGCCAGGAAAGATCCGAAACCGGCCCCGATCTGGGCAATGGGGCCTTCGCGCCCCCCCGAGCCTCCGGAGGTCAGGGTTATGGCTGAGGCCAGGGTCTTGATGATGGGCACGCGCCCGCGAATGTGCCCTGCCTTGCGGTGGTATGCGTCGATGGCGCCGTCCGTGCCGTGCCCTTCGGCTTCCGGCGCAAACGTGTACACCAGCCAGCCGCTGACCAGGCCGCCCAAAGCCGGGAGCACGAGGAGCATGTACCTGTTGAACTCGTTCCCTGAACTGGGCAGCAGATGCCGCTCACCCGCCGGTGCAGGCGGATGGTAGCCGGCCAGCATGTCCATGAACAGAAAATTGCCGCCTTCGCACAATAGATGAAAAAGTACCGCCCCCAAGCCGCTGACCACGCCGATGAGCACAAAATTCAGGAGCCACCTGCCCATGGCCATGATCCGGTCGTATTCAGCCGGGTCTCTGCGCATGAATTCTCCTCGCCATTTGCTCGCGGGTTTATTCCAGGATGATTTCAACCTTCTGCCCAGGCACATTGCCCTTGAGCTCGGTCAAAAGTCCGCGAATGGTTCCCGTGACCAGCCTGTCCAGAAAAGGATTCAGTGCCAGACGCCTGCCTCCAATCCGGATGCAGAGTTTGGCGTGCATGGCCACGCAGAAATCCGCGTCGGCCTTGCCGGTCACGATTTCCCGCGCCAGTGCGAGGCAGGACTCCCTGCCGCATGCTCCGCAATCAAGCCCGGGCAGGGAAAAGGCCCGGCTGTCGGCCAGTGTGGCCAGGTCCGCCACGGAGTCGGCCTTGCGCACTCCGGGCAATGCTCCGGTTCCCCAGGAAGCCAGGGCCAGGCCATTGTCCAGCATGGACTCGTCTTCCCCGGAGCCAAGGGCCACGATCCGGGGCAGCCAGGTCAGGGACTTGCCGCCCTCGACCAGCACGATGTCCGCATCCAGCAGAGGCAAAATGTCCTGCAGCTGCCGCGCCGAATTCCAGAGCAAGGTAGTGGTCCTGGGACCGATGCCTGCAACGCTGACGCACTCCTGCGCAAAACGGGACGTATCCGTGCCATCGAGATCCAGCCCGTGATGGGTGAACTTGACCGCCGCCACTCTTCGTCCCCGCGCCGTCAATTCACGGGCCAGGTCGAGCACAAGAGTGGTCTTACCCGATTTCTTGAAACCCACCACTGAAACAGCCTTGAACATTGCCCCTCCGTCTTTGACAATCCTTCGTTCATCAATTACCCAATTCAATTTTCCCATGCGCATCGCCGCAAGTCCCGCCCCATCGCAAACGGAGCCTGGCTCAAGGCGCGCATCCCCCATCCCATTCGTCAAGGACAGATATTTTCTATGTCTAAAATTCAGAAAATTAAAGGCTTTTCTGACCTCTTCTGCCCGGAGAGCACGGTCCACACCCTGATGGAAAACCTGGCCCGCCAGGTTTTCGCCACATACGGTTGCCAGGAAGTGCGCGTGCCCATCCTGGAGAAAACAGAGCTTTTCGCCCGCTCCATCGGCGAAGAAACCGATGTCGTACAAAAGGAAATGTACACCTTCGCCGACCGCAAGGGACGCTCCCTGACCATGCGCCCCGAAGCCACGGCCGGAGTGTTGCGCGCCTTCATCGAATCCGGCCAGTGCGGGTCCGAAGGCACGACCAAGCTTTTTGCCTGCGGCCCCATGTTCCGTTACGAGCGCCCGCAGAAAGGCCGCCTGCGCCAGTTCCATCAGCTCGACGTCGAGGTTTTGGGCACGGACGCGCCCCAGGCCGACGCCGAAGTCGTGCTCATGCTCTGGACCTTCCTGTGCAAGCTGGGCCTGAAAAATCTTTCCCTGGAGCTCAACTCCCTGGGCTGCCCCGAGTGCCGGCCGGTCTTCCACCAGCGCCTGCGGGACTTCCTGGCCGGAGTTGACCAGTCCAAGCTGTGCGAGGACTGCAAGCGCCGCAGTGAAACCAACCCCCTGCGCGTCCTGGACTGCAAGGTCCCGGCCTGCAAGGAACTGGTCGAAGGCGCCCCCAGCATCGCCGACTCCCTGTGCCCCGGATGCGACGAACATTTCGCCCAGGTGCGCGACATCCTGGACAGCGCCGCCCTGCCCTACCGCCTGAACGAACGACTGGTGCGGGGCCTGGACTACTACCAGCGCACCACCTTCGAAGTCGTCTCCGGCGAGATCGGCGCCCAGACCGCCGTGGCCGGCGGAGGCCGTTACGACGGACTGATCAAGCAGCTCGGCGGCCCCGACCTGCCGGGCATCGGATTCGCCTGCGGCATGGAACGTCTGGCCCTGCTTTACGGCCAGGCCCAAATCCCGGCCCCGGACTTCTACCTGGCGGTGCTCGACTCCCGTGCACTGAACACGGCCCTGCTTCTGGCCCAGCGCATGCGCGAGCGGGGCTTCGCCGGAGAGGTATCCTTCGAGGCGCGCAGCATCAAGGCCCAGATGCGCCAGGCCAACAAGCTCGGCGTCAAGACCTGCCTCATCCTTGGACAGGACGAAATGGAGAAAGGACAGATCGTGGTCAAGGACATGGCCACGGGCGTGCAGAAGAATATCGGCCAGGATGACCTGGAGCAGGCCCTGGGTTTTCGCAAGCCCTAGGGCTTTACACACACAGTTTGCAGCTTATCGTACCCAAGCGAGGAACATATATGGATGACAGAAACACGGAACTCGGGATGGACTCCCTCGGCGACTGGCGCAGAACCCACACCTGCGCGGATCTCGGACCGGAAGAGCTGGGCCGGGAAACCTGCCTCATGGGCTGGGTACAGTACCGCCGCGACCACGGCGGACTGATTTTCATCGACCTGCGCGACCGCCACGGCCTGACCCAGGTTGTCTTCTCCCCCGAGGTCGCTCCCGAGGCGCACGCCCGCGCCCATGTGCTGCGCACGGAATTCGTGCTGGCCATCAAGGGCGTGGTCCGTGCACGCCCCGATGATATGGTCAATTCCAAGCTGGCCACGGGCGCCATCGAAGTCTACGTCACGGAGTTCAAGCTCCTGAACACGGCCAAGACTCCGCCCTTCCCCATTGAGGATCGCGTGGACGTCTCCGAGAACCTGCGCCTCAAGTACCGCTTTCTGGACCTGCGCCGCAAGGCCATGGCCGACAATCTCATCCTCAGGAGCCGCGTCTCCCAGTCCGTGCGACGCTATCTGGACGAGCTCGGCTTCCTTGAAATCGAGACCCCGGTCCTGACCAAGTCCACCCCCGAGGGCGCGCGCGACTTTCTGGTGCCGAGCCGCGTCAATCAGGGCCAATTCTATGCCCTGCCCCAGTCGCCCCAGCTCTTCAAGCAGCTCCTGATGTGCGGCGGGATGGACCGTTATTTCCAGATCGTCAAATGCTTCCGCGACGAAGACCTGCGCGCCGACCGCCAGCCCGAGTTCACCCAGATCGACATCGAGATGTCCTTTGTGGACGAAGAGCAGGTCATGGACATGGCCGAGGGCATGATCGCCCGCGTGCTGCGCGAGTCACTGGGCCAGGAGCTCGCCCTGCCCATCCCGCGCATGAAGTACGAGCAGGCCATGGCCGAATACGGCGTGGACAAGCCGGACATCCGCTTTGACCTGAAGCTCACCGACGTGACGGAAATCGTGCGCGGCTCGGAGTTCAAGCTCTTCGCCACGGCCGCCCTGATAAAAGCCCTGCCCGTCTCCGGCGGCGCCGAGCTTTCGCGCAAGGAGATCGACGACTACACCGAGTTCGTCAAGATCTACGGCGCCCAGGGCCTGGCCTGGATCAAGATCAAGGAGGACGGCTGGCAGTCCCCCATCGCCAAGTTCCTGAGCGATGCCGAACGGGCCGGACTGACCGAGGCCCTGGGCCTCAAGCCCGGCGACATCGTCTTCTTTCAGGCGGGTGCCCCGGACATGGTCAACAGCGCGCTCGGCAACCTGCGCCTAAGGCTCGGCGAGCGCTTCAGCCTCATCCCCGAAGGAACCTTCGCGCCCTTGTGGGTCACGGATTTCCCGCTCCTGGAATGGGACCCCGAGGCAAAGCGCTGGGTGGCCATGCATCATCCCTTCACCGCCCCCAAGGACATGGACGCACTGGCCTCCGATCCGGGGTCGGCGGTCGCCCGGGCCTATGACCTCGTGCTCAACGGCACCGAGGTCGGCGGCGGCTCCATTCGCATCCACAACCCCGAGATCCAGCAGCAGATGTTTGCCGCGCTCGGCATTGATGCCGAGGAGGCCCAGGCCAAATTCGGATTTCTGCTCGACGCCCTGGTCTTCGGCGCCCCGCCCCACGGCGGTATCGCCTTTGGCCTGGACCGTCTGATCATGCTCCTGACCGGAGCCAAGTCCATCCGCGACGTCATCGCCTTCCCCAAGACCCAAAAGGCGACCTGCCTCATGACCGAGGCCCCGTCGGCGGTCGAAAATACACAGTTGCGCGACCTGGGCCTGCGCCTGAGAGAAAAGCCCAAAGAGTAAACATCATGTCGAGATCGATCATTACCTATCCCCATCCAGTGCTGGCCAAAAAGGCCGCGCCAGTGACGGAGATCACGGACGAAATACGCGCCCTGGCCGCCGAGATGCTGGAAATCATGTATAATGACAAAGGCATCGGGCTGGCGGCCCCGCAAGTGGCGGAGAGCATCCGCCTCATTACCGTGGACCTTAGCGGGCCGGACAAGCGCGAAGACCCGCTGGTCTTCGTCAACCCCGTCCTGTCGAACCTCGAAGGCTCGGTGGAATCCGAGGAAGGATGCCTGTCCGTCGTCGGCTACCGCACCACGGTGAAACGCGCCGAGCGCCTGCACCTTTCCGCCACGGACCTGGACGGCAACCCGGTGGAGATGGATGCGGACGACCTCATGGCCATTTGCCTGCAACACGAAGTGGATCACCTCGATGGCGTGCTGTTCATCGACAAGATCAGCAAATTGAAACGCACCCTGTATGAAAGAAAGCTCAAAAAATGGCTGAAAGAGAAAAACGAAGATTGAAAGTGGTGTTCATGGGCACGCCGGATTTCGCGGCCGCGTCCCTGAAACATCTCCTTGACTGGGGCGGCTGCGACGTCGTTGGAGTCTACTGTCAGCCCGACCGCCCCTGCGGCCGGGGGCAGATCTGCACGCCCCCACCCGTCAAGCTGCTGGCCATGGAGTCGCGGCTCCCCGTATTCCAGCCACTGAACTTCAAGGAGCAGGCGGACGTGGACCAGCTCGCGGCCCTTGAGCCCGACCTCCTGCTCGTCGCGGCCTACGGACTGATCCTGCCCCGCACGGTACTTGAGATCCCAAGGCTCGGCGCCATCAACGTGCACGCCTCCCTGTTGCCCGAGTACCGGGGCGCGGCCCCCATCCAGCGTGCCATCATGGACGGACGGCCCGTGACGGGCATCACCATCATGCAGATGGAGGCAGGCCTCGACACCGGCGACATCCTGCTGCAGCGCAGCCGCGCCATAGGCATCATGGACACGGCCCAGACCCTGCACGACGAACTGGCCGAGATGGGCGGCAAGCTTCTTGTCGACGCTCTGGAAAAGATGGATCAGGGACGCCTCGTGCGCATCCCCCAGGACCACGCCCGGGCCTCCTATGCGGCGAAGCTTACCAAGGAAGAGGGGCGCATCGACTGGAACCGGCCCGTGCTGGACGTGCACAACCGCATCCGCGGCCTTTTCCCCTGGCCCGGCTCCTGGTTCGACTGGGACGGCATGCCCGGCAAGACCCTGCGCCTGACCGTGCACCCGGGAACTATCGGCGACCCGCTGCCCGAAGGCGTGCAGCCTGGTGAAATCCACGGCGTGGCCGACGACAGCGTGCTCATCGCCTGCGCCGACCGTCTGTATGCAGTGCCGGTCATCAAGCCTGCAAACAGCAAGCCCCTGCGGGGCCGGGAGTTCTACTGCGGCTACCTGAGCCGCTGCTCCGGCGACCATCTGCTCAAACCCGAACCAACCTGCCCGGGCGAATAATTCCATGGCCAGTCCCAAGAGCGCCAAAACAAGAAGCCCATTGGAACAGGAGATCCGGGATTCCTTTAAGACCCGCAAGCGTGTCTTCATCGGTCTGATCACTGGCTCTTCGGTGCTGATCTGCCTCTTTTTGGCCATGGTCTGGTTCATCCCCTTTGTCGGGCTGACCACCATCCATCCCGCCGCACCCTGGGTTTTCGGCTTCATCACCGTCGCCCTGATCCTGGCCATAGGCTGGGCGGCCCTGGCCCTGGTCCTGAACATCCTGCTCGGCCGCCCCGTGCTCTTCGCCAAGCGCCTGCGCGGCATCACGGTCAAGCTCTTCCTGCCGCTCATGACCCTGCTGGGACGTGCGGTGGGCATCCCGAAACAGACGGTGCGGGCCTCCTTCATCAAGGTTAACAACGAGCTGGTCCGGGGCGAAGGGCACCGCTACCCCGCCGACAGACTTCTGCTGCTCATGCCCCACTGCATCCAGAACAGCCGCTGCAAGTATCGGCTGACCTACGACATCGACAACTGCAAGCGCTGCGGCGAATGCGCCCTGGCGGGCTTGCTGAACCTGCGCGACAAATACGGCATCAAGCTTGCCGTGGCCACGGGCGGGACCATCGCACGGCGCATCGTGGTTCAGCATCGGCCCAAGCTCATCATCGCAGTGGCCTGCGAGCGCGACCTGGCCAGCGGCATCCAGGACACCCACCCGCTACCCGTTTACGGCATCCTGAACTCCCGCCCCTTCGGCCCCTGCCTGGATACCGACGTCGCCCTGGACAAGGTCGAGTGGGCCATCAAAGAATTTCTGGCATGAGCACGCCCTCGGCCCGCCGCCTGGCCATGGACATCCTGCGCCGCACCCTGGACAACAACCAGGATCTGCAGGCCGCCGTGGACGACGTACTGTCCGCGGCGGCCGCGTCCCCACAGGACAAGGGCCTGGCCACGGAACTGGCCTACGGCTATCTGCGCATGCGCGGACGCATAGATTTTCTTCTCTCCCAGTTGCTAAAAAACCCGGTCCAGACCTCTCCCGTCATGAAACGCATTCTCGGAGTGGCGATGTACGAGCTCCTTTTCCTGAGCCGCATCCCCGATTACGCGACCCTGGACTGGGCCGTGACCCTGGTGCGCGAGCGACTGAACCAGACCATGGGCAAAGTTGCCAATGGCGTGCTGCGAAGTCTTCTGCGCCTTGGGCTGGCCGTGCGCTTCGAGGATTATTACCAGACCAAGACCGCCGGTCACGACCAGTTCCTTTCCGCCTGGTATTCCTGCCCGAAGTGGCTGGTGCGTATGTGGCTGAACAGTTACGGCAAGGAGCGGACCCAGGCCTTCCTGCAGGCAACGCTCACCGCCCCGCCGCTGGGAGTCAGAATCAACCGCGGGCACGCCCGGGCGGAAGAGCTGCGAAGCAATCTGCAGCCTCTGAAACTGGATTCCTCGAATTGGGGATTTGCCGTGACGCAGTGGCCGGAATTCCTGCAACAGGCAGTTAGCGAGGGGGCGGCGACCCGTCAGAGCCTTGCCGCACAAAAAATCATGGACTTCCTTGGCGTTGACCATTGGCCGTCCCCCGTGCTCGACGCCTGCGCCGGTCGCGGCGGCAAGACGTACCTGGTGGCCGAACGGGGCAAAAGCGTCTGGGCGTCGGATGTCAATGTCTTTCGTCTGAGGCAGCTAAAGGCCGAAGGCGCGCGGCTTGGCTTTGACATCCCGGCATTCCGGACCCAGGGGCAAGGCCCATATCCCCTGCGGCAGATGCCCCGCACCGTGTTTCTCGATGTGCCCTGCTCGGGCCTTGGCGTTCTCTCCCGGCGGCCCGACATCAAGTGGAAGCGTACCGCATCCGATTGTGCAGGGCTGGTCGCCCTGCAGGGAGAAATTCTGAGGGCTGCGGGCGATATCATCACGTCGGGAGGATGCCTGGTCTACGTGACCTGCACGCTCAATCCCGAAGAAAACGAGAAGCAGATCGAACGTTTCACCCGCGACAACCCCGCTTTCACCTGCCTGCGCCAATCGACAAGCGATCCAGCGGAAGGATTGGGTGAATTTTTCTACGGCGCGGTCCTGCGTAAAAGCTGAAAAAGGCCGCCCCCGCATCTTCGCTCAAGGCAAAAGGCGCGGACAAAGAGACCTCTCCGCCATGCTACTCCGGCTTTCTGGCCCGCCGATGGAACTCCTTGACCAGAATCTTTTCCAGACATTCTCGGCAAATATCGGTGTTGTTGCTGTTCTGGAGCTTCATCTCGATGACCGGATTCATCTTTCCGAGCTGCCCGCCGAGGCGAGTCAGATTGGCTGGGTCCTCAATGACCAGGGTGTAGCGTTCCTCGTAGATTCCATCCTTGAGGCCCTGGATTTCCACACTGCAGATGTCGCAGAATCTCTTGATCATCCCTTCCCTCCTTGGGTGATGCCTCGTTAACGGGCGACGCGCTCAGTAAGGCATGGATCCCCGCCTTCGCGGGGATGACGTCACGATATGCGGTCATGCCTTTTCCCACAGATGGGCAAGCGGCTGACGTAACGCAGGTCACCCATGTCATTCCCGCGAAGGCGGGAATCCATGCATTTCTCTGAGTACTCCTCTGCAACCGCTCAAACCTGAAGCGTCCCCCGATAGTCATCCCACGACGTTATCCCCAGGGACTCGGCCAGTACCCGCACTTCTTCAACCAGGCGGAAGGCGTTGTCGGGGCGCATGAAATTGTAGGTGCCGATCTGCACCGCATGCGCGCCGACCAGGATGAATTCCAGCACATCCTCGGCGCTGGTGATTCCGCCCATGCCGATGATCGGCACATCCACGGCCTGCGCCACCTGATGGACCATGCGCAGAGCCACAGGCTTGATGGCCGGGCCGGACAGCCCCCCGACCACGTTGGCCAGACGGCTCCTGCGCGTACGGATGTCGACGGACATGCCCGAGAGAGTGTTTATGAGCGAGAGCATGTCCGCCCCCGCGTCCACGGCAGCCTTGGCGATGACCCGCACATCGGTCACGTTGGGGCTCAGCTTGACGATGACCGGCTTGGATCCGGAGCGTTTCTTGACCGCGCCGACGACAGCCGCCGCCATGTGCGGATCCTGGCCGAACTGGACTCCGCCTTCGCGAACATTGGGGCACGAGATATTGACCTCAAGGGCCGCGATCTTGTCCTCGGTCGCAAAAATGCCAGCCAGCTCGCCGAAGTCCTCGGGGGTCTGGGCGTAGAGATTGGCAATGAGCGTCGCCCCGGCCGGGATGTAGGGCAGTTTCTCCTTCAGGAATTTTTCCACGCCCACGTTCTGCAGGCCGATGGCATTGAGCATGCCACACGGAGTCTCGGCTATGCGCGGCATGGGATTGCCCGCGCGCGGAGCCAGGGAGATGCCCTTGAGGCAGATCGCGCCGATGGCGGACAGGTCGCCGTAACGCATGAATTCAAGGCCGTACCCGAAGGTGCCGGATGCGGTGATAACTGGATTCTTGAGGGTCAGGGGGCCAAGCTGTACTTTCTGATCCATGACTATACCCCCAGCTCGATGTCGCGCACGTCGAAGACGGGACCATGCACGCAGCTTTGCACGTAGTCCCCGGCCGTGGTCTTGCAGACGCAACCAAGGCACGCCCCCACACCGCAGCCCATGCGATTTTCAAGGGAAACCTGACCGTCCGTGCCGTGCATAAGACAGTACTTGCGCACGACCTTGAGCATGGGCTCCGGCCCGCAGGCCAGCACCTGTCCCACACCGGCCAGGGCCTTGATGCGCTCCGAGAGCACCGTCTCGAACTGGGCGATGTCGGCCGGGGTTTTCTGCTGCATGGCCTCGCTTTTGATGCGGGCCGCTATCTCGGCGTACGGATAATGTTCAAGGTCAAGGCGATGCCCGAAGAGCATGGACAGATTGTCCGTGCGCTCGCGCCGGGCAAGCATGACAAAGGGGGCGATGCCCACTCCTCCGGCCAGGATCAGGTTGGGACGGGCCTCGTCGATGCGGAACCAGCGCCCAAGCGGGCCCCAGACCGTGACTTTCTGTCCGGGCTCGAGCTCAGCGAGCTTGCGCGTGCCGCGTCCCACGGTCTGAAAAATGATGCGCAAGCCCTTGTCGGACACGTCGCAGACGGAAAAGGGACGCGGCCAGACCAGCTCCACGCCCCAATGCGCGGGGCGTATCATGACGAACTGCCCAGGCTTGCAAGTCCAGCCCGGCGCAGCGAGAACAAGGTCGATGAGGGTGGGATCGCTTCCGGGACGGCAGGACAGAACCTCCAGATCCCGGCACGGTGTTTGACTGTCGATCATATGAAATTCCCGGACGCTTGTCCTGACTCATGGGTGATTGGTGGAGCCTCGCCCACCATGCGGGCCAGCTCGGCCTGACGCTCGGCTGGGGAGAGGCTTGTGCACAAGGTGTAGGTCACGCCTTCGTGAACTTCCTTGCGGATGGCGAAATGTTCATCGGCCAACCGGGCCAGTTGCGGCCAGTGGGTGATCAGGATGACCTGCTGGCGCGCGGACAAAAGGCGGATGCGCTCGGCGACCTTGATCAGGGTCTGCCCGCCTATACCCGAATCGACCTCGTCGAAAAGCAGGGCCGGGAGCTGATCCCTGGCCCGCAGGCTGACCACGGCCAGCAGAAAACGGGACAGCTCGCCCCCCGAGGCGATGCGATCAAGGGGCTGGGCATCGAGACCGGGGTTGGGCACCCATAAAAACCGGGGCCTGAGTTCGTCAATCCCCGCATGGATGGTCAGGGTCCGAAAATCGACCAGCACCCGCAAATGCTCCGAAAATCCCAGATTGACGAGCTCGCTCTTGAGCCCTGCGGTCAGGTCCACGGAGGCCGCCTCCCGCGCGGAATTCAGCGCCGCCGTGGCCAGCCCCAGGGCCTTCGCTGCCTGAACCTCGTCCTTTTCCAGACGTTGCAAGGCAAGGCCGCTTTCGTCCAGGAAGGACAGATTTTCCTCGATCTCCTCGCCAAGCGCCACGATGGAATCCAGGGATCGCTTGAGCTTGCGCTGCAGCTGTTGCAACTCCCACAGACGCTTCTCCACTTTTTCGGCATCGAAATCCGCGTTCCGGTCCGAACCGAGGGCACGCAGGTCGCGCACCATGTCGGACAGGCCATCGCGAAAACGCCCGACCTCCCTGGCATGCTCGCCAAATCCCTCGTCCGCCTCGCCCAGTCCGGCCAGCGTCCGCTCCAGAGACGTCAGAACGTCCTGCAGCCCGTTCTCGCCCAGCAGCAGCCCCTGGGCCTCATCGGCCAGCGCATGGGTCTTCTCGGCCTGACGGGAAGCATCGCGCAGTCGCAGCAGCTCCTCTTCCTCGCCGGGACGGGGGTCCACCTTGCGAATCTCGGCCAATTGAAATTCCAGAAATTCGCGCCGCTCCAGCAGCCCGGCCATGCGCCGCTGCACCTCGGCCTTGCGCGCCAGAATGGCCTGCAAGGCCTCGCGGGCCTCGCGCTGGGAAACAAGGATTTGCGGGTCCGCCAGAAACGCATCCAGGATCTCGACATGATGTTCCGGCGAAAGCAGACGCTGCTGACCGTGCTGGCTGGTGTGCATCAGGAGGCGGGGGCGAAGCTCGGCCAGGCGTTCCTGGGAACCCAGGTCGTCGTTGATGAAGAGGCGGCTGCGGCCGGTCTTGGCGGAGAGCTCGCGGCGCAGGAAAAGTTCCTCGCCGTCAAGGTGGAACACGGCCTCGACCAGGGCCTTTTCACGGCCAGGGCGGACCAGGTCGGCAGCGATGCGCTCGCCGAGGATGAAATCCAGAGCGCGAAGGATGAAAGACTTGCCCGCGCCGGATTCGCCCGTGAGCACGTTCAGTCCCGGACAAAATTCAAGCTCGACATCGTCGATGAGGGCCAGATTCCGAATGCGCAGTGTTTCGAGCATATCCGCCTTGTGCTTTAGGTTGCGTGCGTTCCCGGGTCGATCGCGGGGCGCAGCAGGTCCCGGATCCGTCCGGATTCGTCATGGGCCTCAAGCCGCCGCCAAAAACGATCTTCCTGACCCTGGCGCAGGGCTTCTTCCCTGGCCGCCAGCAGTTCTTCGAGGCCCTGCCGGACGCGAAAGGCGCGGCAATTGGTGGCCCCGAGCTCCAATGTCAGCCGCCAGTTCGCACGCTCGCGCAATGACAGATAGGACAGGGCCTTGAGTCGCAGGCCGTCCCATCCGCTGTCGCGGGCAAGGATTCGGGCCATCTCCCGGTACACGTCCGTGTTTTGCGGATCGAATTCGCTGGCCTGCACCAGACATTCCAGGCTCGATGCAGGCAGGTGCTTCCTGGGATTGAACACGAATCCGGGCCTGAAAACCCGCCTGAAACGTTGTAGCTCCCTGGCCCAGGCAAGGCAAATCAAAAGCGGGGTGTCCCCCGGGTCCGGGGCCGATGGCGCGCAGTGACGCCTGTGGCGCAGGAAAAAAAGACGCGACAGACGCACATCCTCAAACAGAAGCGCACCCATACCGCCCGCCAGATTGACTTCGAGCGAGGACTCGTATTGCCCTTTCTCCGCCACCGGCACGGCCAGACGCATGAACTCGTCCCGGCCGAGCCTGGCCCGCAATCGCAGCAGCACGGCCAGAATCTCTTCCGTTACGGGCAGGGCCGAGAGCCCCGCCGCAAGAGCGTTTGCGTCCATGTCCAGGCGCCCAGCCTCCCAGAGATGGTACAGCGTCAGCCACCAGGCCACCCGCCCCTCGACGCCGCTCGCCGCTGATCGGTCGCCGATATCCTCGGCCGCGGCCAGCAGCGCCGTGGCGCGATGCTTTGGCAGATGCTCGCGCCGGACCCGCTCCCGGGCACGCAGACCCATGCTGCGGGCCAGCAGATCCTCCGAGAGCAGCCGCCGGGCCCAGGCGGCAAGCTCCGCGCCATCGCGATACACGGCCACTTCCTCGTCCGGGATGAACAGTTCCTCAAGGCCGGGAGTGGCCGGATTGATCACGGCGCATCCGCAGGAAGCCGCTTCTAACAGGCGAAAATTGACTTCCCCGAAAATGGACTCGTTGGGCACGATCCGGCTGTGGTCATAAAAATCGAGCATGGGCGCAAAGCCCAGATCAACCCGCGCCTCAAGCGGCCCCAACTCTTTGAGCCAGTCCAGAAACCATCCCCGGACCGGCCTCTCCGGGGTAACCCGGCCCACAAACCCCAAGCCCCTGCGCCGCTCGTCCCAGGGCGCAAGGGCGCGCTGCGAGCCATACCAGGGCAGCCACAGGGTCCGGGCCGTGCCTCGCTCCCGGAACCAGGCTTGCCAATGCTTTTGGGTTGTGCAGAAGAGATCGAAAAGGCGGGCGTAATACTGATGCCAGAAACTGTTCAAATGCGTGTCTATGGACCAGAAAACCTTGGGGCAGGAAAAAACGTCGAGATCTATGACGAGGGTCCGAGGCCCAAGGGCTTCCTGCTGGATCAGGAGGTCGGGAACAAAATCCCCCAGAAGCGGGGCAAGGCGCACGATGCCCGGCCCCGGACGCAGGTCCTTCACGGTGTGTCCGAGGTCGGACAGGGCCGTGCACAGGCTCGAATCCAGACAGACAATGTTCATGATCCGCCTGCCGACCGCTCCGCACTTTCGAAAAGAGCGGCAAAGGCGGGAGTCTGCCGCAATGCGGACCATTCCGTGGCGGCCACAAGCCGTCCCTGGTCAAGGATGAGTCCGTGAGTCAGCAGCTCGTCCATGTATTCCGGAGAGTGGGTGGCCAGCACCAGGGTGCGCCCCTGCTCGGCCCAATGCCGAAGCAGTTCGACCATGCGCGCCTGCCAGGAGGCGTCGAGGCCGGAAAAAGGTTCGTCCAGGACCAAGAAATCCGGGCCATGCACAACGGCTCGACCCAGCATGACCTGCCGCGCCTGGCCGTAGGAAAGCGACCCAAGGGGCCGGTCCAGCCAGTCCTCCATGCCCCAGGCTCGGGCCAGCTCCCGCGTTTGGCTGACTTGCGTCTCGGAAAGACCGCGATGCACACCAAGGCCGTCGCACAGGCCCGAAAGAAGCACGTCGCGACAGGTGGCTTTGGGCTCGATGCGCTCCCCTATCCAGGGAGCCAGAATGCCTATGCGGCCCCGGATCTGTGCCATGCGTGTGAGCCCCGAACGCCCGAACCATCTCGCCTCGCCTCCCGGCCAGGGCCTTCGATATCCGGTGACAAGCTGCAGCAGAGTCGACTTGCCACCGCCGTTGTGCCCGAGCACGCCCCAGCATTCACCGGTGTTGACCGTCCAGCTCAGGTTGTCCACGGCAGCGCGGCCTTCCATGACCACAGTGCAGGATTCAAGCTCAACCACTGCGCCTGACCGGGACGAGGCGGCCTGTCCCTGCGGCAGTTCCAGGGCGCCAGGTCGTACCTGCGATGGCCGATCCACCAGACGTCCGTGCTCAATATATATCCGCCCCCGGACCTCTTCGGGCACCGGCAACAGTCCGTGACCGCTGACCAGAAGGCGGGTGCGGCCCGTGGCCGCGATGCGGTTCAGCGCGTCGAGCAGCTTCAGCTGCCCTTGCCGGTCCAGCCCCTGGGTCAGCTCATCGACGGCGAGCAGTTTTGGAGAGGCGATGAGCGCGCGGGCCAGAAGCGCGCGTTTGGCCTGCCCCGTGGACACCGCCCGCATGGGCCGATCAAGGACCAGCCCCAGGCCCATTTCAAGGCCCAGGGCGCGCGCTTTTTCGCGTTCTGACTCGGCTGGCTCATGATAGAGAAAGGGGGTGTTGTGCAGTCCGGCGCAGATGATTTCCCAGACCGGCACGCGCAGGTCATGGCGCAGATACCAGTCCGCCATGGCAGGCGTGACCAGGCGCACATGCGGACGCACGCCGATGGGCGAGGACGATTCTTCCCCGAAAAGGCGGTAGATGCGCTGGCCGGAGCTTCGCTGCGAAGGCCACAGCTCGCCGACCAGCAGGCGCAGCAAGGTGGTCTTGCCTGCCCCGTTGTCGCCGAGAACGGCGAAATGTTCGCGACCACCAATGGTCAGGTTCAGGTCGTGCAGGATGCGGGCTGTGCCCAAATCCACATCGACGTGCCGAAGATGAATCTCAAGACTGTCCATGCTTCCTCTGGCTGCGGGCGAGTTGACCGGGAGCTCCCGGACCGGAGGACAGTACTAGCGTTGCAGCAGCTCCATGTCGATAGTCAGGTCAATGGTTTCGCCCATGACTCCCATCCGTGTCCATTCTGCGGAGCCCACGTGGAAATCCAGACGGTTTATGGAAAACTCTGCATGCAGGCCGAGCACCCTGGTGCCGGGCATCTGGTCCGTGATAGGATGCGGGACGATGCCGAGCACCTGTAGCGGAACCCTGACCTCGGCGGTCACGTCGCGAATGGTCAAGTCTCCGATGACGACGAGGACGCCGCCTTCTTCGGGGACAACTTTTCTGGAAGCGAAAATCATCCGGGGCGATTTCTCCACGTCCAGAAAATCCGGACTGCGCAGATGATCGTCACGAGCGGGTACGCCGGTATGAACGCTTGAACTGTCGATCAAAAAATAGAACTGGCTTTTCTCGGGCCGCGCGGCATCATACTCGACCTGGCCGGAAAACCGGCTGAAGACGCCGGGCACATAGCCCACGATATGACGAATCCGGAAGCCCACGGAAGAATGCTCCATATCGATATCCCATTGCCCGGCAGCCTTCTCGCCGGCCAAGAGCACTCCGGGTCCCAGAATACAAAAAAGCGTGAAAAGAACCATCTTCAAAAAAAATCGCATCAAAAAAATCTCCGCTAAGGTTGCGACAGGCTGGTTTCCTACATCGGAAAAAGCCCGCCCCGGCCGCCTGGGTCCTTTGAATCACTTCAATCTTAAAAGCCCTCAAGGCCGGATTTGTCAGGCCCCCCTATCAGGGACGAGCCTTTTGCGCCATACTTGAGCGTATGACAATTTTTCCTGTTGACAGCCGGTGCCGAATGTATCAAAAGGCGGCTTCGCGTTGTGGGGCTGTAGCTCAGCTGGGAGAGCGCTTGAATGGCATTCAAGAGGTCCGCGGTTCGATCCCGCGTAGCTCCACCACTTAAACGCTTAAAAAACATTACGTTTACTTGAATGCCGCAAACAACGAAACCGTCAGAGATGACGGTTTTTTTGTTTGCGGCCGCCGTTGATCCTTCCAGCGGGTCAAGACTTTATGATACGCCATGAAGTGGCGCACGGTTTGCTTTTTCTTGAAAGGAAAATGTATTGGCAAGTCCGAGCGTGACACATCTTACCGTATTCACATGTTGTTTTGTAAGCACGCAACCCACATGTGCCAACAGCATTCAATTGTTTTATGTACAGTTATCAGGCATTATCGATTATTGAATGGTCCTATGCTTTTTTTCCGCGATGTGAAAAAATTCTCCCGTCAACCAGGCCCGCAGGGCCTTATGGATAGATAACCAATGATCGGAAAGAAACGTTCCAAAATCCTGATTGTCGACGACACTGAAGTGAACATCGACATTCTGGTGGAATTTCTCGGCGACATATATGATGTCAGCACGGCATCCGATGGCTTCACGGCCCTGGAAAGTGTCGCCGCCACCCCCCCAGACCTCATTCTGCTCGACATCATGATGCCCGGACTGGATGGCTTTGGAGTTTGCGAGAAGCTCAAGGGCGATGCGGCAACGTCAGACATTCCGATCATCTTCGTGACCACCCTTTCCGACATCACCACCGAATCCCAGGGATTTGACCTCGGCGCCGCCGACTTCATCACCAAGCCCTTCAGCAGCGCGGTGGTCAGGGCCAGGGTCAAGAATCACCTCGCCCTGCGCGAAGCTGCCCGGTTCAAGGCAGATGTGGAGCAAATCACGCGGCATGACCTCAAGTCCCCCCTGAACACGGTCATCGACCTACCGAAGCGCATGCTCTTGAGCGAAAATCTTTCCGACCGCCTGCGCGACATGCTGCAGCGCATCGAGGACGCCGGGCGCACGCTCCTGGCCATGAACAATCTCGCCTCCGTGCTCTTCAAGATGGAGCAGGAAACCTACACCCTGACTCGCGCGAAAATGGACCTGACCGCCGTGACGCGCATGGTCCTCTCGGCTCTCGAAGATACCGCCCGGATGCGAGACATCAAGCTGCAACTGGTCGTCAACGGCGCTGACATCCCCGCCCCGATTCATTTCATGGGCGAGGAACTGCTCTGCCACTCCATGATCTGGAACATCGTCGATTGGGCCGTGGAAGCTTCCCCGCGAGAGGACATCGTTCTGGTGTCCGTTGAATCCACATCACCGAGCATGATTCGGATCGACATCACCGGCAGGACAGAAGCGCCCCTGGAACTTCGGGATATCTTCTTTGAAAAATACGCGGGCGACAAAAAACACGGAACCGGGCTCAAAACATATTCAGCTCGGCTTATCGCAAGGACGCACGGCGGGGACGCCATCGTGAGCAGCAAGGACGACAAGATCGTGATCAGCATTTTCTTGCCCACATGATGCGCAGCCAATCAAACCATCGCCTTTCTACGGCCTCGAAAGGCAAGACGCGAAAACGGGATCTTGGCAAAATCCTACTCCGGGACATGCACGGGTTCAAACATCCTCAAGCCCCGTCGTTCAGAGCAGGCCCTGGTCCCGAAGCAAACGCTCAAAACGCTTTTCGCGTCACGGCCTGGTCGGCGGATCGTTCGTGCCACATCCCGCGTAGCAGCCGGATCTCTTCGGCATACCCCGGCAGCTCGTTTGGCGTTTCCAGATAAAACGGCAGGTTCCGCAAGCGCGGATGGTTGACGATGCGTCCGAATGCCGCCAGCCCGATATGCCCCTCGCCGATCCGGGCGTGACGATCCTTGCGGCTGCCCCTGGGATTCAGACTGTCGTTCAAGTGAATCGCATGCAGATTTTCAAGACCGACGACTCGATCGAATTCGGCCAGCACGCCGTCCAGGTCTCCTACGATATCGTATCCCGCATCATGAACATGGCATGTGTCCAGACAGACCCCGATCTTTTCCGGCATCCGCGCACGGTCCATGATTTCCCGCAATTCCTCGAAAGTGCTCCCAACCTCGCTGCCTTTGCCGGACATGGTTTCAAGCAGGACCAAGGTCGTCGTTTGCGACGTGAGCACGACGCCCAGTTGCGCCGCGATGAGCCGTATTCCCTCGTCCACCCCTTGCCCCACATGGCTGCCAGGATGAAAATTGTACATGTTTCCGGGAAGATGTTCCATGCGCGCCAAATCGTCCCGCATCGTCTCCAGGGCAAAGTTCCTGACCTTGGCGTCGGCCGAGCACGGATTCAGCGTGTACGGCGCGTGAGCCAGGAAGGGACCAAGTCCATGCTCTGCGGCCAACGCCCTGAACACGGCCACATCCGCCGGGTCGATATCCTTGGCCTTCCCGCCGCGCGGATTGCGGGTGAAGAACTGGAACGTGCTCGCACCGATTTCAATGGCCGTGCGTCCCATGGCCAAAAAGCCCTTGGAAGAGGAAAGATGACATCCGATATTGAGCATCACGCGTCCTTTTTTTTTAATGACGCCCCAGGCCCAGCCCATAACCAAGTGCCGGACGGAGCAGAGAATCCCAAAAAACAGGAAAGCCGCCCCAAAGGACGACTCTCCTGCCAATCATTTCTTCACGACACACGCCAGGCGTGTTCTCCATAAAACCGGACCTGGAACTTTACGCTCCTAAATCTTGAACTTGCTGACCATGGTGTCAAGGCCCTCAGCCAGGCCGGACAGGTTCTGCGCGTTCTCGTGCACGGATTTTGCCGTGGAGGTAACATCCTCGGCGACGTTGCGCACCTGCCCCACGTCCCTGGCGATGTCGCGCACCACCGAATCCACATGGGCCACGCTCTCATTGACCTGCTGAACCCCGACCGAGGCCTGCCCGACGTTTTCGGCAATGTCGCGCGTGGTCACGGACTGCTCTTCAACGGCTGCGGCGATGGAACCCACGATGACGTCCACATCGCCGATGACCTCCGTGATCTCTGCAATTTCCGAAATCGTATGACCGGTCGCCTGCTGGATGCCTTGGATACGGTTGCGGATCTCTTCGGTTTCCCTTGCCGTCTGCTGGGCCAGCTCCTTGATCTCGTTGGCGACAACCGCGAAGCCGCGCCCGGCGTCGCCGGCCCGGGCCGCCTCGATGGTGGCATTGAGCGCAAGCAGATTGGTCTGGGAAGAAATGGCGGTGATGGACTCGGTCACCTTACCGATATCCCTCGTAGCCGCGCCCAGCTCACTGACCTGGGCCGTGGCCTTGCTCGCTGCGGAAACGGCCCGAACGGTCATTTCCTTGGCCTTGCCGGTGCTGACCGCGATTTCGGAGATGGTCGCGCTCATTTCATCCGAATTGGTGGCCACGGTGCCGATGTTGACCGTGAATTCCTCCATGGCCGCCGCCACGGTATTCATGTTCGAACTCATGTCATCCGTGGAGGACGCCGCCGCCTTGGAAGTTTGCGTCATCGAATCCGCGTAGCCGTTCAGGCTGCCGGCCAGCTGCAACAGCCCCTGGGAGGCGCTCGCCACCTGATTCGAGCTTTGAGCCACATTCGCGAGCATGTTCCGGATCTTGTCCATGAGCTTGTTGAACCAGGAACACAGCTCGCCGATCTCATCGCTGGACGTGACCGCAAGACAGTCGGTCAGGTCGGCCCGGTCTTCCGTAATGTCGACAATGCGCGTCTTCATGAGCGACAGCGGGCGGATGATGAGGCGCATGAGCACGAACGAACTGATCAATCCGGCAGCCATGAGCACAACCGCCATGAGGGCCAGGATATAAAATCCCACATCGCGGATCGCCGTGGTCCAGGAGGACGCATCGAATGCATAGACCAGAACGCCGACCTGATCGCCCGAATAATCCCTGACCGGGAAAGCTGCCAGCGCGGCATCGCCGTATCGCTCATAAACAGTGCCCTGCTGTCCTTTCATCAAAAAATCCAGGGTCACAAGCCCCTCGACCCGGCCGTCCTCGGTGGGAGTGACCAGAACGAACTTGTCGCCGACCAGGGGGTTCTTTTCCGGATTTTGCAGGGCCGTGGCCACGGACAGATTCGCGGCGTTCATGTACACGACCATGCTCTGCCCTTCCCCGGATGCAGCGCCCTCGATGACGGACTCGAAAGATTCAAGAGTCTCGACCGATCCCAGCTGCTGGCCGTCTGCATCCACTACCGGAGCTATGCCGCGGATGGCGAAGCCGCCGCTGCCGACCTCGATACCCTTGATGGACTTGCCGTTGGCGTTGACCTGCACGACCGTCTCCCTGAAAGAGGTCAGATCGTCGGAGATGTCGACCCACTCCCCGCCGCGCTTGGTCTGTTTCTCCCGCCACAGACGCACCAGGCTGCGCGCCTTGGGCAGGTGAAAATGCAGCTGCATGGATTTGCCCGAGATGCTCTTGAACCCGGCCAGATCATCTGCAAGCAACCGCCGCAGTTCGTCGCGGGCCTGCTGCATGAGCGGGTCCGCTTCATTTTCGATATTGCCCATATGAGCCAGCTCAAAGGCCTGCACAACATCCGTGCGCCGGGAAAAAAGCGCCGCCTTTTCAAGTCCCTGGTTGGCCAGCGTGGTAATGGCGGTGTCCACCTCGCGCGATTTCTCCTCGGCAATGGAGCGCAGCAGTTGCCCCTGAAAATCAGTCAGCTGCGATCGGATGAGCAGCCCACCTGCAAGGCCAAGGACAACCACCGAAATAAAAAGCGGGAGGACAAATTTGAATCTGAGTTTCATGCCACACTCCAACTGTTTGATTTGAACACAAGCCTTTTCAGCGACTACTCCCGCATAACCCAGCAATCCGGGGACTTCAACATCTCGTGTTCATTTAATTCGTATCAAGTGGCCCTTTTCTTACATAGACCCTGGGCTTACACATCAAGCTCACTTTCAGAACAAACGCCCCTGCACTGCATCCAGTCCAGGGGCGTCAACATGACCAAAAAAACAGCAAATCTTACTTTTTGCGTTCCAGACACAGCGCATGCGTGGTGCAAGCAGTCACGCAGGCCGGTTCCAGACCGGCATCAAGGCGGTCCATGCAATAATCACATTTCCCGACGATGTTTTCTTCCTCGTGCAGGACGGGGATGTTCCAGGGACACGCCTCGATACACGCCTCGCATCCGATGCACAATTCCTTGACCACGTACACAAGTCCATCGGACTCGCGGCGTACCATGGCTTCCGTGGGACAGGCCGCAACGCAGGCGGGGTCGTCACAATGATAGCAGCTTCGAAAAGAGGCCTTCATCACGATTTTGCCGTCTTTGAGTTCCGGCTTGCCGGAGGTGTGTACGGCGTATTTGATCCC
The DNA here is from genome assembly GCF_900114115.1 of Desulfomicrobium apsheronum. NCBI lineage: Bacteria > Pseudomonadati > Thermodesulfobacteriota > Desulfovibrionia > Desulfovibrionales > Desulfomicrobiaceae > Desulfomicrobium > Desulfomicrobium apsheronum. Next base: position 90,451 of record NZ_FORX01000003.1, read on the forward strand.
GACGGGATTATTGTTCTTGACCTTGCAGTGCACTTCACAGGCCTTGCAGTGAATGCAACGCTTCTTGTCCAGTTTCATTCTGTAATTGCTCATCGCTGCCCCCTAGATTTTGCGCACGCCGACAAAATGTTCCTGCATGGAGAGACATCCCCCGCCCTTGTCCCAGCTTTCCAGACCGCCGGGCATGAGCTCATGGTCGGCCGCGCCCTTGCCTATGGCTCGCGATTCGACCGGCAACTTGTGCCCGAATCCGTGAACCATGAACAGGGCTTCCGGATGCACGCAATCCGTCACAAAAGCTCGAATCCTTCCGCTTTCGCCCCTGACCGAGAAGACCTCGACCAGGTCGCCGTCGGCGATGCCCATCTCGGCGGCGCGACTGGTGTGAATCCAGGCCACGTTCTCGGGCATCTGTTCGGCCAGGAGAGGATTGTTGACCGTGTGCCCCTGGGTGTGCACGCCGACCCGGCCAAAGGCGATGCGGAACATCCCTTGCGGCGGACGTGCCGGAGAAATGTACGGAGGGAGGGTGTCATGCCCGGCCTTGGCCCACTTGCCGCTCGACATCTCGATCTTGCCCGATGGCGTGGGCAGCTTGATTTCGGACATGGGGCGGTACAGAGGCTTGTCGGCCAATTCCACAAAACCCTTGGCCTGGAAGTCCTCGATGCTCACGCCGGTTTCCTGCAACTGGTAGTTCCAGAGGTCCTCGATAGTCTCGAAGGCCAAAGGATCAAGACCCAGGCGCTTGGCCAGACCGCAGATGATTTCCCAGTCGGCCTTTGAGTCAAAGGTCGGCTCCTGAGCCCGGTGGCGGACAAAGAACTGGGGTTTGAGGCCCGATTTGCCGGCGATGATGCTCTCGCGCGCCAGGTAGGTGGACAGGGGCAGGACCACATCCGAATTCCAGGCCGTGTCGGACCAGGAGAAGGTGATGCTGACCAGAAGGTCGAGCCCGGCCCATTTTTTCTTCAGCGCCTCGGGATCGGGCATGGCCATGAGCGGATCGTGGCGGAAACACAGGTAGGCCTTGACGGGATACGGCTCGCCCGTGACGATGGCGTCATAGGCAAGGTTCACAAGGCCCGGGCCGCCATCGAACTGCGGGTATTTCCAGCCCACGCCGTCGGCCCGCTTCTCTTCCGGCTTGGGGAAAAGATCGACCAGCTTCTTCAAGCCCTTGCGGCCCACTTCCTTGGCCGCGTTGACGAACGGCAGTCCACCCTTGGCACCAATGGAACCGAGCAAAGCGTTGATGATGTAGGCTGTGCGGCAGACCTGAAAGGAGTCGTTGTAGCGGGCGACCATCCAGCCGGGATGCCAGACCACGCTCGGGGCGGCTGCGGACAGCTGGCGGGCCAGATCGACGATGGCCTCGGCCGAAGCGCCGGTCTCGGCGGCGGCCCACTCGGGCGTGTAGGGCTTCACGAATTCCTTGAGCTGCTCGAAGCCGTCCACGAACTGCTCGACGTATTCCTTGTTGTAGAGACCCTCGTAAATGAGCGCGTGAATGACGCCGAGGTTGAAGCCGTAGTCCGTACCCGGGCGGATGAGAAAGAAATTGTCGGCCTTGCTCGCGCTGACGTTGCCGCGGATATCGATGACCGTCAGCTTTGCGCCCCCGGCGATGCCATCCAGGGCGGCGTTGACCTCGGCCACGTTGATGGCCTCCATGATATTGCGGGTCTGGAGGATGATGTGCTTGGCGTTGCGCAGGTCATAGGCCACCATCTTGCGGCCCACGCCGATGACGGACTGCGCGCCGTGCTGCACGTTGCGGGCGCAGGAGGCGTCATGGTTGCAATAGTTGGGCGAGCCGATGCCGCGCATGAAGGCCTGATGCAGATCCGGGAAGGGACCTCCGCGATCGCTCCACAACACCGAACGGGGGCCGTGCTCGGCCATGATGCCCTTGAGTTTGTCGGCAACGTAGTCCAGGGCTTCGTCCCAGGACACGGCCTTCCATTTGCCTTCGCCGCGCTCGCCCACGCGAATGAGCGGAGTCTGGGGCTTTTCCGGATCCTGCTCCAGGGCGATACCTGCCGCCCCACGGGCGCAAAGTCCCTTCTTGAGCGGAGAAAATTCGTTACCCTGGACGCGAACGGCCTTGCCGTCCTGCACATCCACCTGGATTGGGCAGCGCACGGTGCACATGCCGCAGACACTGAACACTGATTTTGTTGCCGTCATGGCCATCTCCCGCTGATAAGGCGCAAAACCCGAAATCGGGCCCCGCTGATGGTTATTCAATATGATTGTTTGTCACTACCTGCAGACAGGTGACAAGGAAAACACACTCGGGGAATGACCCTTTTTTCACAATCATCTCCTGGGCAACCCCCCGCTCAGACCTTTTTCTTTTCCGGGCTTGTATCAATTCCTCGTAGCTCCTGCTTCTCGTTCTTAAGCATACGCCGGTCGTTTTTTTAATTGGCGTGAATCCGCATATCGTTCTGACGAACATCCGCGCGTTTCTATTTCTCGATCATGGAAGACTTCGCGCCGATCAGCGTCAATCCGCGCACCTTGTCCAGAAAGTCGTCCCGGCCCACATCGTCCCGCTCCTCGCCGGGCCGCAGGGTCGAGATGACGAGACGTCCGACCACGGCCCGCCCTTCGCCCCCTTCCGGCAAAACGGTGCGCACTCCCCACAGGTTGTGCAGCATGAGCGGTTCATTCCGGTCGCTTGTGCCGAGATAGAGTCCGATATGGCCCGGCAGCCAGACAAGGGAGGCAAACGGCACGCCCTGGGTGCGGATGGCGTTCAGCTTGGCGGCAGCGTCCAGCCCCTCCAGGGAGAGGTGTTCTCCTCCGTGTTTCGCCTGCTGCGAGGAATTGCGCGGCAGCCAGATGCCAAAGGGCAGGAACAGATCACGCATGGCGGATGAGCAGTCGCGATTCTCGAACATGCCGCCCCATCCGTAGAGCTGCCCGGACATGGCGTCGGCCAGCTCCGCCACGGTGCGCGAAGTCAACGGCAGGGGCATGCGCGACGCCTGCAGATAGCCAAGCTCGGCCAGGGCCACCTTCGCCCGGCCCGTGGCGTCCCGGACAGGGACCTTGACCATGAAACCCTGCCCTCCCCGGGAATGCAGGGGAAAAATGGCCCCGATATGGGTCTGCCCCAGAAACATGCCCTGCCCGACCAGCGAGGTCTCGTCCTTGCGTAGGGCCACCATGGCCCTTGATTCGTATTGCGCGCAAAAATTCGCGTCCGTCAGGGCCACGTCTTCGCTACGCACCCAGCCGTTGGCAAAGGCCGTCTCGACGTAATACCAGGCCCGGTCCAAAGAGACGTGGGTGATGAAGACGGGCGTGCCCATCCACACGGCGGTGTTCTGAAAATAGTCGAAGGGAAAGCCTTCGCCGGGCCGTTTCGGATCCAGAAAAAACGGCCGATTCGAGGGCAGTACGCGCATGGCGGTGTTGCGTACGGTGATGGCCGGAGCGCTCAAGGAGGGATATGTGGGCAGATCCTGCAAGGCCACGACATGCACCCACCTGTCCTGCGGATACGGCTGCAGATTTTCGGCGTAGCCCTGTTTGGATCCAAGGCCGCGCACGCCCCAGGAAATGTCTTTCGCGGACAATGACGCACGCACCTGCTTCCACGGCGCAAAAAAGCGCTCCAGGGCCTGGTTGTGCATGGCGGCCTGCTCCGCCGGGGCCATGAGCGGCTGATCCGACACCGGCACTGCAAGGCTTGCCCGCTGCGGCACAGCCAGGACGATTTCCGAAAGCAGGGCCGGACCCTGCGGCGTCTCGTCCCTCTCCACCAGCGTCGGCCCAGAGTCAGGTTTGATTTCGGACCCTGGCTTGCCGGCACAGGCGCTCAGGAGCGTGATGAAAACCGCCGCCCACACCCCGAGAATCAAACCGCGCAAAATTGTCTTCATGTTTCCTGACCCATGCGTTGATGTGCGAAAATCAGTCCGTCCGGCACCGGCCGGGGCTGCACGCTCCTGCCCCCCGGCTGCGCTCAATACACCTTGCGCCGGGAAAACCCCTTGCCGATGACGTTGAACGTGTTTTCAAAAATGACGAAAGCGTCGGGATCGAGAGTGAATATCAATTCCTCAAGCTTTTTCTGCTGCACGTTGTTGACCACGGTCATGACCACCTGCTTGGGCTGCCCGGTGTACCCGCCGCGTCCTTCGAGCAGGGTCACGCCCCGGTTGGCGCTCTTGATGATGGCGTCCGAAATGACCTGGGCGTGATCGGAGATGATGAACACGAGCTTGCGCTGATTGAACATGCTCAGGACATAATCCATGATCTGGCTGGTCACGAAAACCATGATCAGGGAATAGAGCACCATGTCCGTCTCCAGCAGCGAGAAGCTGATGGTGAACAGGGCCGCGTTGAAAATGAAACTGACCTGGCCGATGCGGAATCCGAAACGCTGGTGCAGGAGGATGCCGAGAATATCGAGTCCGCCGGTAGATCCGAGGGAACGCATGCTTATTCCCGCTCCTGCGCCGAGCATGGCCCCGCCGGCAATGGCCGCGAGCAGATGGTCGTGCACGGGAAGGGTGAAGCTGATGATCTCCATCCAGGCCGTGATGGCGCACATGCCGTAGGCCGTATACAGCACGAATCTGCGGCTGATCATGACCCAGCCGATCACGGCGATGGGAATGTTCAGGACGAAGAGCCACAGTCCCGGAGTCAGCGTTGCCGTGAAGTAGTAGATCAAAAGGGCGATGCCCGACACGCCACCGGTCACGAATCCGTGCGGCACGGCCACCGACTTGATGGACATGGCGACAAGGAAGCTGCCCACGGTCAGGAGAAATATGTTCCACGGGATGGAGTAGGCGTAGAGCCGAAGTTTGGAGTTCATGGATGCCAACATGCCGCGTTTAACGGAAATGTCCAGCCTTTTGCCAAGACAACACCGTGACAAGCCCGAGTCCCATCCGCGTGGATTCGCCAACCTCTTCTTGTCCTGTCGCCATCCCCTGCGCTACGCTACTGCAAATCCATCCTTGGGAGCACTTTCATGAGCATCAAAGTCGCCACGCATATCGATTTCACGGCCATGACCCAGATTTTTGCGCAGGCCGAGCGCAAGGGACGAGACCTCCTCTACGAGCACGAGGTCTACAGCCTGCTGCGCAACCTCGGCTCCGAGACGCCGCCGCGCAGCCTCCTGCTCCTGGCCGGAACACGCCCTTCTGACGAAGAACTGCTGGCCCTGCCCGGCGACAGGGTCGTGCTCAAGATCGTCTCGCCCTACATCGTGCACAAGAGCGACGTCGGCGGCGTGCGCATCGTCCCCAAGCATCCGGACAAGATCCGCTCGACCTGGCGGCGCATGATGTACGAGGTCGCCGAAAACTACGCCGATCGCATCGAACGCCGCCCCACCCATGCCCCGGCGCACTATCAGGGACTGACCGGCGACGCGCTGGTCTCGGCCATCTCCCAGGACATTCAGGGCGTGCTCCTGGTGCAGTTCATTCCGCCGGACGCCACCTCATTCGGCAATGAGCTCATTGTCGGCCTGCGCGCCACGCGTGAATTCGGCATGGTCCTCACCGCCGGAGTCGGCGGCACGGACACGGAGCTTCTGGCCGACAATTTCCGCAAGAACCGCAGCATCGTCTCGGCCTCCACCGAACTCAACGACGGCGAGTCCTTTTTTGAACTCTTCAGGCGCACCGTGGCCTACAAGGTCCTGGCCGGAAAGACGCGCGGGCAGAAACGCGCGGTCGCCGACGAACAGCTCATCGAATGCTTCTCGGCCTTCATCCAGGTCGGGAACTTCTTTTCGCCCACGGCCGGGGACGCCCCCTTTGTCATCGAGGAACTGGAGATCAATCCCTTCGCCTTTTCGGACTTCATGATGGTGCCGCTTGACGGAATGTGCCGGTTCTCGCTGCCGCAAAAGACGCTGGCCGCCCCCAGGCCAGTGGAAAAAATCCACACCCTGCTGCATCCGGTCCGCATCGCTCTCATCGGGGTGTCCACATCCCGCCAGAACTTTGGCCGCGTCATCCTGCAGAACGTCCTGGCCCACGGTTTTCCGGCGGACAGGATTACGGTCATCCATCCGTCCGCCACGGAAATCGACGGCGTCGCCTGCGCCCGGGAGCTGTCTGCCCTCAGCGAACCGGTGGACCTCTTCGTAGTGGCCGTGGCGGCCGAAAACCTGCCGGAACTGATCGAAGAGATCATGAACTGCAAAAAAGCCGCATCCGTACTGCTCATCCCGGGCGGCCTGGGTGAAACGCAGGACAGCAGGGCCATGGCCGAGAAGATCATGTCCAGGATCGACGACGGCCACAGACAGGGCGATGGGCCCGTCTTCCTGGGCGGCAATTCCATGGGCGTCATTTCCCACCCCGGGAATTACGACACCTGGTTCATCCCCGAAAATAAACTGCCCAAGGGCCGGGGACAGCACCATCGCAACTCCGCCTTCATCAGCCAGTCCGGAGCGTTCATGGCCACACGAATGAGCCGCGCCCCGGAGCTGGACCCGGCCTATCTGATCTCCATTGGCAACCAGAACGACCTGACCCTTGGTGACTTCATGGCCTATTTCAAGAGCCATCCGGACACGGATGTGATCGGGGTCTACTGCGAAGGATTCAATGACCTTGACGGCGTGCACTTCACCCGCGCGGTGCGGGAGGCGGTCCTGGCCGGCAAGGAAATCATCTTTTACAAGGCCGGGCGCACGCCCGAGGGCAAGACCGCGACATCCAGCCACACGGCCTCCCTGGCGGGAGACTACACGGTCTGCGAATCCTGCCTGACCCAGGCCGGGGCCATGGTGGCCAGATCCTTCAACCAGTTCACGGAACTCTACATGCTGGCCAAGGGGCTGCATGGCAAAGCCATTGCCGGCAACCGCATGGCCGCCGTCTCCACGGCCGGATACGAGGCGGTGGGCATGGCCGACAACATCACGGCCGACGACTTCGAGCTGCGCATGGCCGCGTTCCGTCCCGCCACAAGGCAGCGCATCTCCAGGGCCCTGGCGGACTGCGGGCTCGACAGGCTGGTCGAGGTCAAGAACCCGCTGGACATGAACCCCGCGGCCACCGACGAACTTTTCACGGAGGTCGTGGAAGCGCTGGCGGCGGACCCGGGCGTGGATCTGGCCGTTGTCGGCATGATTCCGCTCACTCCGTCCCTGTCCTCCCTGGACATGGACGCAAGTCAGAACATCGCCGAGCGCATCGGCGCCATCGCACGCCACAGCCCCAAGCCCATCGTGGCCGTGGTCGACGGCGGCGAGATGTACAACCCCTTCGCGGCCATGCTGCGCGAACGGGGCATGCCCGTGTTCAGGGATGCGGACAGGGCCGTGCGGGCCCTCGGGCTGTATGTTCAGGCCCGACTTGGAGCGGAAAACCTGCGCTGCAGGAGAGGAGGAAACGTGGAAGAAAAAAAGGCTAGTCCTCTGCGTTCCGGCGCAGATTCTTGAGACGTGACTGTTTGGCCTTGGATGCCAGACGCCGCTCCTTGGAAGCCCGGGTGGGTTTCGTGGCCCGGCGAGGCTTGGGGCGCACGGCGGCCTGGGCCACCAAATGCGCCAGGCGCTCAAGGGCAGCCTTGCGATTGGCCTCCTGGGTGCGATGCGACTCGGCCCGGATGACCAGCTCACCGTCCACGGTGAGCCGCTTTCCGGCCAGCGCTTCAAGACGGGCCATCCCGTCCTCGTCCAGTCCGCGAATCGCGTCCAGGCGAACGCGCAGACGCACGGCCGTGGCCACCTTGTTCACATTCTGGCCGCCGGGACCGGAGGAGCGGATGAATTCGAGGCGGATGTCCTCGTCTTCGATATGTACGCGGGGTGTGATGAACATGGGGAGTGGATACCGAAAATGTCTTGGTTCCGAAAGCGAAAAGGGCAGCCTTGGCCGCCCTTTTCGCGCTTGATGTTTTTCCTTGTGATCAGCCGCAGCTTCCGCCGCATCCGCAGGAGGAGCACCCGCCTTCGCCCTCGGGGAAGACCATGCTCGATTCCACGGTAAAGCCCATGTTCTGGTCAAAGAGAACCGTCATGGGTTTGGCCTGCTCGAACAGGGCCCCCTCGACCAGAAAGGAATATCCGTCCACGTCGAAGATCTGATCGTTGTCTTTCTGCTCGTCCAGGGCCAACCCGAGACGGGGTCCGCCGCAGCCGGAAGCCAGGTATATTCGAATGGGTTCCTTGTCCTTGCCGCCGAAATGCTCATCCAGCTGCGCTTTTGCCGCCGGTTGGAGAGTAAACATAGATGCCTCCTATAGTTTGAATAGAGGAAAATCTAATCCCGACAGACAATATGTCAACACCCTCTTGCATCGAACACCCAAAATCCGGCGTCAATCCGGCAGACAACCAGTCGCGTTGACAACCAGTCGCGTTGACAAAAAAAGCGGACCCGGGGCCCGCTTCCAGCAAATGCAACGCTCAAGCAATCAACGCATCAGGTAAAAACCAAGGTCGCTGTCGTAGCTTTTCTGGTCCGCGAACTGGCATCCGACATACCGCTCGCTCATGTATTTGACCCGGGTCAACCGGGTGACTTCCGTGCGCCTTGAATCATCCAGACGGAAACGGATCTTGATCAGCGCTCCCCGGACCAGGCGGTGACTGAGCAACGTCGTGAAGCCGACGCCATTCAGGGAGACGTTCTCCAGCAAAAAATCACCCGTCTCGCCCGTTTCGGGATTTTCGAACAGCCCGGCAAGCTGCACGTTCTTGCGGTAATACTGCCTGCGCTCCATGGCCTGCTTTTCCTCGTTGAGGAGCAGCACAAGGTTTGCGGCCACATTGCGGAATTTGCGAAAGCCCCGGGTCGTGGTCCTGCTCGTGTCGCAAATTCCGAGCAGCGGGGCGACATCGTCCTGAATGCCGGACACGACATCGAGAAGCACCGAAAAATAGGGCATCTGCCTGGTGGCGCTTTGCTGGGCGATCTTGGTGTTGATGCGCTGGCTGACATCCAGAGCGGCGGGCCTGGCCGTATTGGGCATGATCACCGCGAACTTGTTTGAGGCGATGCGGCACGGCACGTCAACCTTGCGCACTTCGTCTCCAAGGACCCCGGCGAGCATCTGAATGATCTTGTCCACGCTCGACGGGCCATATTCTTCGTTGAGCCTGCGCAAATTCTCGATCGTGACCATCAACACGCTCGACGGAGTTCCATAGCGTTTGCAGACCTCGATCTCGCGCTCCATGTAACGATCGAAAGTCCGCTTGTTCGGCAGGCCGGTGAGCTGGTCCGTTTCGGCCATGCGTCTCATGGCCTGGAAATAGTATGCCCGCTCAAGAGCCACGGCGGTAACCTCGGCAATGGCCGCGAAGTCCGTCAGATTCCTCTTGGTGAAAGGCTCCCCGTGCTGGGTGTCGATGAGTTCCAGGACACCGTAAACCATATCTCCGCTCTTTAGCGGCACGGCCATGACCGTTGAACAGCCCTTGGTCTTGGCCGTCAGAAATTGTGTAGTGAAGCGCGGATCCCGCGCAGTGTCCTCGATCAGCAGGGCTTCTCCCATCTCCGCGACCCATCCGGCCAGGCCCGTGCCCTTCCGCAATTTCTTGCCGCTGACCAAATCGGTCTTTTCACCCACGACGTGATTGAAAGTCAGATCCCCGGTGTCCGGATCCACAAGTAAAAACGCCAGATGCCTGGGAGAAAAAAAGCTCTCCACGTGGACACAAATTTCTTCGAGTGTTTTTTGAATGCTGGTGCGATGCGAAAGTCCTCTGGAAATCCCGAGAAGGACGTTTATGCACGAAGAAGGGGTAAGCGGCTCCATCTTTGGCTCCTGCTGGTGAGCGGAAATACATCTCTATGTACAGGATTCATTACTTGGAGAAAAAGCAGGAATTTGTCAAATATCTTGTATTTTGCAGATAACCACGCTCATGTCGCGGGTTCTTGCCCATGACTCAAGCGCTGACAGCGTCGCCGGGTAGGGATGCCCGATGGCCACGGCAAGCCCGGTACGCTTGGCCAGGCTCTCGGCCTTTTTGAGCTGCAGCAGGATTGCATGCTCCTTTGCCGTATTGTCGAGAAAGATATGCCTTCTGTAGTAACGCAGACCCAGGGTTTTGCTCACGTCGCGCACGCAACTCTTGGGCGTGGTCAGGCTATCCACGAAGAATTTCCCGCGCCCTTGCAGATGAGCGAGCACGACAGTCATGGCCTTTTTGTCCTGGGTCAGACGCGAACCCATGTGGTTGTTGGCCCCGTCCACTTCCGGCAGGCGCGCCAGATTGTCGACCAGGGTCTGTTCCAGCACGGCCGGGTTCATGTTCACGCGCAAGGTGCCGGGACCGGAATTGGCCGACTTGGGATAGCCCTCCGGCTCGCAGGGAAGATGCAGCAGCAGCTCAAGATCTTCCTGCCTGGCCAGGTCGGCCACCTGACGCGCCTTGGTGTTGTGCGGCAGCACCGAAAAGCTGACCGCGAAAGGCAGGTCGGCCAGCCGCTTGGCCACGGACATGCTCTCGCCCAGGTCGTCGATGATGATGACGAGCCTTGGGGCTCTCACGGTCGGAACCTCGGGCTCCGGCTCGGGAACCAGGGACAGGGGCAGAAAGATGTGATGGGTCGCCTCGCCCAGGATGGAAATCTCAAGATCGCGCGGGTTGCTGTCCACGGTCTTCAGGCTAAAATCCGGCCCGAGTTGATCCAGGTTCTTCTTGAGTTCGGCCAGGAAGGGAAAAACTTCGTGCCCCAGATTGATGGTCAGGTTCTGATAATAGAACTCCTGACCGCCATGACGCCGCACCTCAACTGTTCGGTGACGCATGAGGCTTTCGGATTCGCCCTGGGCGGCAAGGCCCATCAGTATGGCCAGGTCGACACTGCGAACCTTGGCGTCAAAATCGTCGATCTGGGCTTCGTATGCCAGCGACTGGTTTTTTTGAACCGAAGCGTCCTTGGCGGGAACCTGCCCGGGCCGGGCCTCCTTGCGGCTTTGCGCGGCGGGCTTTTCGGACGTCTTGTGTGCGACCGGCGGCTGAACGTTCCCGGACTTGTTCGGAGCGTTTCTGAGCGGCAGATGCATGGCCACGAAAAGGGTCAGACCGGTCAGGAGAACGACGCAAATCCAGAGCAATGATTTGAACAGCGAAAAGCCGGACGCCTTGGCCGCTGGCTTCTTCTTTTTTCGTTTTTTTGGGGGCATGGAGGTGGAAAGAACGCGGGACGGCAGGAGCCGTCCCGCATTTCGATGAGAATCAGTTGGTGAGCTGCATGAAGCGCGGCAGGGACTTGACCATGCTCAGGCCTATGCGCAGCTGGTTGTCCTTGGCCAATGCTTCCTTGGCATCAAGCGCTCCCGGGTCCAGCACCGCATCCCCATTGGGATTGTCCAGATGCTTGGACAGGTTCGCCTCCCTGAAATCACGCAACTCGGCGGCATCCTCGGCCGCGAGCGTGAAGGGGAGTTCCACGTCGGGGTCAATGCCCTCGGCCTGGATGGAGCGACCGTTTGGCGTGTAGTAAAGCGCGATGGTCAGCTTGACTGCGGAACCGTCGGACAGGGGCATGATGGTCTGCACCGAGCCCTTGCCGAAGGTGCGCTCGCCGATCAGGATGGCGCGTTTGCGGTCCTGCAGGGCTCCGGCCACGATCTCCGAGGCCGAGGCTGAACCGGAGTTGATGAGCACCACCACGGGGCAGGTCACGTCCGTCGATTGCCGGGACGCCATCTCGTCCTTTCTGCTTTTGGGATCGCGTCCCTGGGTGTAGACGATGAGCCCGTCACGCAGAAACGTGTCGGTCACGGAAATGGCCTGATTGAGAAGGCCTCCGGGGTTGTTGCGCAGATCAAGGACAATGCCCTTGAGCTCCTGCTTGGCCGAGTACTCGCGCAATTTGCCGTGCATGTCGTCGGTGGTGTTGGCCTTGAAATCGGTCAGACGCAGATGCACGTAGCCGGGTTCGAGTTCCTTGAACTTGACACTGACCAGCGGAATCGTGCCGCGCACGATGCTCACTTTTTCCGGAGCCTGGGACTCCTTGTGCAGGATGGTCAGCTCCACGGCCTCTCCCTTGGGGCCGCGAATCTTGGACACCGCGTCCTCAAGGGAAATGTCCAGCGCCGAAGCGCCGTTGATCTCAAGGATGATGTCTCCGGCCCTGAGACCGGCCTTGTCGGCGGGGGTGTCTTCAATGGGGGCGATGACGGTCAGGCGCTTGTCCCGGACACCGATCTGGATGCCGATGCCGCCGAATTCACCCTGAAATTCTTCCTGCATCATCTTGAACTTGTCGAGATCGATATATGTGGAATGCGGATCAATGGAATTGAGCATCCCTTCGATGGCCCCGTGGATCAGATCCGTACGGTCGACCTCCTGAACATAATTCTTTTCGATCAGATCCAGAACCTGGCTGAACTGCTTCAAGGCCTGATAATGATCAGTATCACGGGCCTGGCTGGACGAGGCCGTGCCGCAAAGGCCGACCAGAAGAATCATCGTGCCAAGAAAATGGCTGAAACGCATGATATCCTCCCTGAGGGAATGGCGAGAAATTGTTGGAATCACTTGAAAGCGGATACCGTGGTGCAGTCCTGTCCGAAAAAATGCGAACCCACTTTTCACCCCGACTGTAACCATTTTAAAGGATTAATGACTTTTTGCCTGTAACGCAATTCGAAATAGAGGCCTTCGCCCTTGGCCGCCGGGTAGAATCCGCACACGCCGATCTGCTGTCCGCGCTCCACTTCCCGGCCTACCGGAATGGGGGCGTCGGACAAAAAGGCATACAGCGAATAATAATCCTCACCGTGAAAAACAATCACAACCTGTCCGAACCCGCGCAACTGGTCGTTGTGCACGACCTTGCCCCAGGAGACGCTGCGCACCGGAGTGCCGGCAGACAGGGCCAGGCCAATCCCGTTGCTGGGCGGATTTCCGTCCGGCGCGAAGGACACGACCCGCTTGCCCTTGGCAGGCCAGCTCAGCTTGCCCTGCAACTTTGAAATCTTCTTGGAGGATTGCAGGCTGATCTTGTGGCGGATGCCGGCGATGGAACCCATCAGGTTCTGGATTTCCTTTTCGCTCTCCTTCTTCTTGACCCGCACTTCGGCAATCTGGCGTTCGTACTGCGTTCTCTTTTTTTCCAGTTCGGCCCTGGACGCCTTGATCTTGTTCAGCTGGGCCTCGGCCTGGGCCGCATTCTGATCGAGAACCGACTGCTGGTCGGCCACGATCTGGCTCTGACGCTCGATATCTTCCCGCAAGGCTTGGGCCTCGCCATACAGGGCCGTCAGCCAGGCCTCCCGGCGGTTGGCTTCTGCCCACCGCTCCGCAGAGGCAAAGCCTTCTTCCTTGGCTGTCAGATAGATGGGCCACAGCGTTCGCATCAACTCCTGTAGACGGCCGGTGGTCTTTTCCCGCTCCTTCAGCAGCGCATCAAGGCGCCTGGCGCCTTCGGCCTGCTCTTTTTTAAGAACGGCAAGTTCGTCTTCGAGCTTCTGGAGGGATGACGCCGCCTGCTTGACCGAACCTTCGAGCTTGGCCAGATCCTTGTGCAGGCTGCGCTCTTTTTCGGTCAGGCTCTGGATGGCTTTTTTGCGTTCGGCCAACTGTTTGTTCTTGGCGGCCATCTCTTCTTCCAGAGAGGCAAAGCCGAGCGTGGCCGTGAACACAAGACCGCCCAGGAGCATCAGGATGATCGCGAAAAAGCGCGGCTTGAGGCGGGATGACGGACGATTCATGGGTGAGGGATGATGCTTTTTCCCACGCAGGTCAAGGGGCTGAACTCTTCCAGAAACACCGCCAGGGGACAGCTCGCGCATTTTCCCGCCTTCTTTGCGCACCAATTCTTGCCCGTACGCACGATGAGGGCGTGGTATTCATTATATAAAGCCACATCCGGCGGCAGGACATCCATGAAAAAATCGCGCAGCTCCCCGTACCCGATGTCTTCGGGGATCAGCCCGTGCCTGCCCAGGATGCGCCGCGTATACGCGTCGACCACAAAGGACGGCAGGCCGAGCGCATAGAGCAGGATGGAATCAGCCGTCTCCGGACCAATGCCGGAAACCTCGAGCAGAGCCGGGCGCAGCCCTTCCACCGTCTCGCCGCGCAATCCATCCATGTCCAGATCGCATTTTTCGTGCAGGAAATTCAGAAAATTGCGCACCCGCACCGCCTTGACCCGAAAGGCCCCGGCCGGGCGAATGAGCGCCGCGACCTCATCGTCGTTCAACCGGGCGAGCGCCCCGGGTTCGAGCAGGCCGGATTCGCGCAGGTTGTGCATCGCTTTCTCCACGTTGGCCCAGGCCGTGTTTTGGGTCAAAATGGCGCCAAGCGCGATTTCAAAAGACGTGTCTCCCGGCCACCACCGGCTTGGGCCCAGCTCGGCCTGCATCGCACGGTAGTAGCCGAGCAGCACGGCTTCCCGGTTCATGTTCGAAAGACGAGCAGGGTCCATTCCCCGGAGTAGGTAATCTCGGGAGCCGCAAGCCCCTGCCCGACATAGGCCTGCACGACGCGGTCCGCCTGCTCGCGCAGGATGCCGGACAGGATGAGCACCCCCGGCCGGGCCAGACGGGCGCTGATGTCCTCGGCCATGTCGATGAGCGGATTGGCCAGGATGTTGGCCAGAATGCAATCAAAGCGCTGCTCCGCAGGGATGTCCGTGACGCTTCCGGTGGCGGTTTTGAAAGCGCCTTCCACCGCGTTCAGGGCCGCGTTTTCGCGGGCGTTGTCGATGGCCACGGGGTCGATGTCCAGGCCCTGGCCGACGAGCCCGAGCTTGACGGCGGCGATGCCCAGAATACCCGAGCCCGTGCCCAGATCAAGGAAGGACTGCCCCGCCGTCAGCACGCCCTCCGTCGCCAGGCGATCCAATGCCTCAAGGCACAGGGCCGTGGTCTGGTGGTGTCCCGTCCCGAAGGCCATCTTGGGCTCGATCAGAATGGGCTGGGCCGTGCAGGGCTCGTCCTTGAGCCAGGCAGGCAGAACCACGAACCGCGATCCGATGGGGATGGGCGTGAAGTATTTTTTCCAGGCGCTGGTCCAGTCCGCGTTGTCCACGCTGGCCCTTTCGAGCCGCACCTCGGGACACGCGGCCTGAAGCGCGGCCTCGGTCTCGGCGGACTGCTCCGGCCGATCGAAATGCACGGTCAGGTGGCGCAGGCCGTCCTTTGTGCCGCCGTCCTCCCAGCCCCACGGGGTGTGCAGAAACAGCAGTCCGATGACAAGATCCTCGTTTTCCGGGGCAAAGGCGAGGGCAAGGCGGGCGAGTTTGTTTGACATGTATGAACCTGACAACGGCATGACACCGCTGGAATTTGAAGTTTGAAAAAGGGCCCGCTTCAGACTGGAAAAGGGCCCGCGAACAAAAAAGGCAACGGCTAGCCTTTGGCCAGGATGGATTCCAAAGCCAAGCAGAATGCCTCAAGCTCCTCCTCGGTTATGACCAGCGGCGGCAGCAGACGCAGCACCGTGTCCTGGGTCAGGTTCAGGACAAAGCCCTGCCCGAGCAGTTCCTTCCAGACCTCGGCCCCGGGATGCGTCAATTCGATGCCGACCATCAGGCCATGCACCCGCACCTCGGCGATCTTCTCCGGAAACCTGCTCCTGAGCCCTTCCAGCCGCCCGCGCAGCCAGTCGCCCATGCGCGCGGCCCGGCCGCAGAGATCGTCGCGTTCGATGATCTCGATAACCTTGGACGCCACGGCAGAGATAAGCGCGTTGCCGCCGAAGGTCGTTCCATGGCTGCCCGGAGGAAATCCTTTGGAGACCTCTTCGGTGCACATGACCGCGCCCATGGGCAGGCCCCCGGCCAGGCCCTTGGCCACGGTGACGATATCCGGCTTGAGGCCCGCATGCTGGTGCGCCCAGAATTTTCCGGTCCGGCCCACGCCGGTCTGGATTTCATCGACAATCAGCAGCACGCCCTTGGCGGCGCAAAGCGCGGCCAGCCCACGGACGTAATCTTCGGGCAGGGGTTTGACCCCGCCCTCGCCCTGGATCATCTCGATCAGCACCGCCGCTGTCCGCTCGTTCATGGCCGCCTCCATGGCCTCCAGATCGGCAAAGGGCACGGTGATGAAACCCTCGGGCAGCGGCCCGAACCCAGTCTTGATCTTGTCCTGCCCCGTGGCCGTAAGGGTGGCCAGGGTCCGGCCATGGAAGGAACCGCTCAGGGTGATGATCTCGTAGCGCTCCTCGCCCCGGCCCTCGCGCATGTAGCGCCGGGCCAGCTTGATGGCACCCTCGTTGGCCTCGGCGCCGGAATTGCAGAAAAAGACCCGTTGCAGGTGCGAGGTGCCTAGCAGGCTTTTGGCCAGGGCGACCTGCTCTTCCTGATAGAAAAGATTGGAGACGTGGATGAGTTTGCCTGCCTGGGCGCGGATGACTTCAACCAGTTCGGGATGGGAATGTCCCAGATTGCATACTGCGATGCCCGCCAGAAGATCGGTGTAGACGCGCCCCTCGGGGGTGTAGAGCTTGGTCCCCTCGGCCCGGCTTACGGCCAGGGGATAACGTGCATAGGTCCGGCACAGGGCCGAGGCTTCGCCTTGTTTTATATCTTCGCTGTTCATGAAATTCTCCTCGCAAATGAGTTGGATCAGATCGTGCCGGTGTGCCCGAATCCTCCGGCACCGCGTGCGGTGTCCGAAAGATTTTCCTGCGGGATGATCTCCGCGCGCACGACAGGCTGAAAAACGAGCTGGGCTATGCGCTGTCCCCGGGTCACGGTGCGGGTCTGGTCCGAAGTGTTCAGGAGGCTGACCAGGATCTCACCGCGATAGTCCGGATCGATGACCCCAACCCCCTGACTGACAACCAGGCCGTCCTTGGTTCCCAGGCCGCTTCGGGAATAGACAAAACCGGCCACTCCCGGCATCGTGCATTCCACGGCGATGCCCGTTGGAAAGCGGTGCCTTCCTCCGGGGGGGATCAAAACCTCCGCTTCCGCCATACAAGCCCGCAGATCAATACCGGCCGATCCCGAAGTGGCATAATTGAACTTCTCCGGCGGGCACGTTTCCGATAAAAAACGGACCTTGACCGGCATGCTGACAATTCCGGAACAGGGATTCATTTCTTCTCCTGGGCATGCTAGCTTGTACTCCAAGCGCATGCAGGGATGCGTTACAAATTTATGACAGGGGGATTTATGCAACCATTGCATGTCTATACAGTTGTGCCCAAGCTTCCGGAAAAACTTCTGCCGCTCAAGACGCTGGCAAGCAACCTCTATTTTTCATGGCAGCATGAAATCGAGGAATTCTTTGCCCAGATAGACCGCGAACTGTGGGAAAAAAGCGAACACAATCCGGTCTGGTTCCTGAACCATCTGCCTCAGAGCACACTGGAAGAACTGGGCGAGGATGAATTCTTTCTGGACCGTCTGTCAACCATTGCGGCGGGTTTCGAAAAATACATCTCCAAGCGCGGCCCCATGACCGGGCTCGACGCCCTCGATAGCGGGCCGGTGGTCGCCTATTTCAGCGCCGAATACGGCATCGCCCAATGCCTGCCCGTGTATTCGGGAGGGCTTGGCGTGCTGGCCGGAGACCATCTCAAATCCGCCAGTGACCTGAACATTCCACTGGTCGGGATCGGCCTTTGCTACCAGCGCGGATTTTTCCGCCAGTACCTGACTCACGACGGCTGGCAGCAGGAGCGCTATCAGCCCAATGACTTCGAGCAGATGCCCCTCTTTGCCGTGCTCGACGAGGAGGGCCTGCCGCTCAAGGTACGTTTCCAGATGCAGGGCAAGCCCCTCTATTTCCGCGTCTGGCGGGCCGACGTGGGTCGCGTGCCACTCTTTCTGATGGACACCAACATCCCCGAAAACACGCCCGAGCGCCGGGAACTGACTTCCCAGCTCTACGGCGGCGATCTGGAAATGCGCCTCATGCAGGAATACCTGCTCGGCATCGGCGGCATCAAGGCCCTGGAGGCCATGGGCCTCTCGCCCCGGGTCATCCACATGAACGAAGGGCATTCGGCCTTTGCCGGTCTGGAAAGAATCCGCGTGCTCATGCAGGACCGGCACCTGTCTTTCGAGGCGGCCCTGGAACTGGTCGCCCAGAGCTCGGTCTTCACCACGCACACGCCTGTTCCGGCGGGCAACGACCGTTTCTCCCCGGACCTCATGGCCAGATACTTCCAGGAATACTCCGCAGACCTCGGACTCTCCTGGAAGGTTTTCCTGGCCCTTGGCCGGGAAAACACCCGCGACGAGGCCGAGCACTTCTGCATGACGATCCTGGCCCTGCGCCTGTCCCGGTTCAACAACGGCGTAAGCCGACTGCACGGCAAGGTCTCGCGCAAGATGTGGGCCAATGTCTGGTCCCAGTACCCCGAAGAGGACGTGCCCATCACCTGGGTCACCAATGGCATCCATTTCCCGACCTGGGTGGCGCCTGAAATGTCCGTTCTCTACGACCGCTTCCTCGGCCAGTCCTGGCGCGAAGACCCGGACTGCGAAAGGGTCGGCGAAAAATTCGGATCCATCCCGGACATCGAGCTCTGGCGCGCCCACGAGCGCTTGCGGGAACACCTGGTCGATTTCGTGCGGCGCCGGCTACAGCAGCAGATCATGTCCCGGGGCGGCCGCAGCTGGGAGCTCGAAGTGGCGGACAATGTCCTCAATCCCGAGGCCCTGACCATCGGCTTCGCCCGGCGCTTCGCGTCCTACAAGCGCGCCTACCTGCTCCTGAAGGACGATGACCGCCTGAAACGCCTCGTCACCGACCCCGCCCGCCCGGTGCAGTTCGTCTTTGCTGGCAAGGCTCATCCCCGGGACAACGAGGGCAAGAAAATCATCCAGGAGCTCATCAGCCTCTGCCAGTCCCCCGAAAGCCGCGCGTCCATGGTCTTTCTGGAAGACTACGACATGCAGGTCGCCCGCTATCTGGTTCAGGGCTGCGACATCTGGCTCAACAACCCGCGCCGCCCGCTTGAGGCCTGCGGCACCAGCGGCATGAAGGCCATGGCCAATGGCGTCCTTAACCTGAGCACCCTCGATGGCTGGTGGGACGAAGCCTGGAGCCCGGACAATTCCGTGGGCTGGGCCATCGGCAACGCCGAGGAATACGACGATGTCGAATACCAGGACTTCGTGGAGAGCCAGACCCTCTACAACATCCTCGAAAAAGACGTCATCCCGCTCTTCTACGACCGCGCACAGGGCTCTTTCCCGAGGCGCTGGGTGCAGAAGATGAAGCAGGCGCTCAAAACCCTGGGTCCGGTCTTCAATGGGCACCGCATGGTCGAGGAATATTCCAAACGCGCCTATCTCCCGTCCAACATCAGCTACGGCAAGCTCTCGGCCAACGAGTACCGCCCGGTCATGGAACTGGCCGAGTGGCGCATGAACCTGCTCACCCACTGGGGCGGGCTGGACATCCGCAACGTGCAGTGCATCACGGCCCATGAGATGTTCGTCGGCGAGAACCTTGAGGTCAGCGCCGAGGTCAAGGTCGAGGGACTCGGCATCCAGGACATCCGCGTGGAGATCTACACCGGCCCCCTCGATCACACCGGCAAATTCGCGAGCAGGTCCACCTTCCTCATGAGTCCGGATGAACGCACGGCGGACGGCTGGTACGTGTATCGCGGCAAGGCCATGCCCATGGCCACCGGCAAGTTCGGATTTACCGTGCGCATCCTGCCGCACCACCCACTGCTGCGCGACGCACACAGCCTGGGCCTGATCTTCTGGGCCGACGAGCCCGCGCCAAAACTCCAAGGGTAGAGGGATGGCCAAGAAAGTCGATCGGGCCGATGTGGTCCTGGCCGAACAGGGGCTGGTCGAGAGTCGCGAAAAGGCCAAGCGGATGATCATGGCCGGCCAGGTTCTGCTGCTCCAGGGCGAGGCCCGGACCCCCGTGGCCAAGCCCGGGCAGCAGATTCCGCGCGATGCGCGGCTGGAGCTCAAGGAGGCGGAGCGTTTCGTATCGCGCGGCGGCTACAAGCTGCTCACGGCCCTTGGGCATTTCGCCCTGGACGTGAGCGGCATGGTCGCCCTTGACGCAGGGGCCTCCACCGGGGGATTCACGGACTGCCTGCTGCAATTCGGGGCCGCGCGGGTCTACGCCGTGGACGTGGGGCACGCCCAGCTGCACTGGAAGCTGGTCACGGATCCGCGCGTCGTGAATCTGGAGCGGGTCAACCTGCGCCACGCCACCGCCGACCTCATTCCCGAAAAAGTGGATCTGGTGGTGGCCGACTGCTCCTTCATCTCCCTGCGACTCATCCTGCCCTCCTGCCTGCAATTCCTGAAGGACGAAGGGCAGATCCTGGCCCTGGTCAAGCCGCAGTTCGAACTGGGGCCCGAGCACGCGGTCAAGGGAGTAGTCCGCTCGGAGGAGTTGCAGCTCAGAGCCGTGGCCGAAATACAGGAATTCGCACGGGAGGAGCTCGGACTGCGCGTCCTGGGCTCCGTCGCGGCAGGGATCAAGGGCCCCAAGGGCAACCAGGAATACCTCCTCCATTTACGACGCTGAGTTCAGACTTTGCCAAGAGAGGCCGATGCGGGTACAGACCGCGTTCATCATCAACACCTCAACCAAATTCGAGCCCATGCCTGACAGATTTCTGACCGAAGACCGCAAAACCAAGCTCAGAGCCGTACTGGCCAAACGCCAGCCCGACCTGACGCTGGTACTGAACAATATCCACGACCCGCACAACGTGTCCGCCATCCTGCGCAGCTGCGACGCCTTCGGGGTGTTCGGCGTGCACCTCTATTACACCAAGGAAAAATTTCCATCCCTGGCCAACAGCTCCTCCGGTTCCGCCAAGAAATGGATCGACCTGACCCGCCACCGCGAAGCAGGAACCATGATCCAGGGCCTGCGCGACCGGGGCATGCAGATCGTGGGCACGGGCTTCAGCTCCACGGCAAGGCCCATCATGGATATCGATTTCACCAAACCCACGGCCATCATTCTCGGCAACGAGCACCGGGGCATGGACCCCGACGTCAAGATCCATGTACCGGACGAAATCTACATCCCCATGTTCGGCATGGTTCAGAGCCTGAACGTGTCCGTGGCCGCCGCGACCATCCTCTACGAGGCCATGCGCCAGCGCCTGGCCGCCGGGATGTACGATCAGAGCCCGCTGAGCGAGGAAGAATTCGAAGACGTATACGCCGACTGGTGCAAGCGCGGCAAAGACTACTAGCCGGGGCCTGGCCCCTGGAGAACCCATGGCGGGAAACACTTTCGGCAGCATCTTCAAACTGACGACCTTCGGCGAATCCCACGGCCCGGCCCTGGGCGGGGTGGTGGACGGATGTCCCGCCGGGATCATCCTGGACGAGGCCGCCATTCAGACGGAACTCGACAAGCGCAGACCCGGTCAGGGCGGCCTGGCCGTCACCGCCCGCAACGAACCGGACCGCATCCGGCTCTTGTCCGGCGTCTTCGAGGGCCGCACCACGGGCACGTCCATCGGCTTCGCCATCGAAAACACAGACCAGCGTTCCCGCGACTACGGCGATATAAAAGACGTTTTCCGGCCGGGTCATGGAGACATGACCTACGAGGCCAAGTACGGGCTGCGCGACTATCGCGGCGGAGGCCGCTCCTCGGGCCGGGAGACCGTCTCGCGCGTGGCGGGTGGAGCCGTGGCCGGGGCGTTTCTGGAGCCGCTCGGGATCACTGTCCGGGCCGCCGCCGTGGAACTTGGCGGCATCGCGGCCGAGAGCCTGGACATGGGGGGCGCGGAGCACCGCCAATTCTTCGCGGCTGACGACAACGCGGTCCTGCGCTGGCAGAAACTGGTCAAGGAGGTCGCGGCCCAAGGCGACACGCTGGGCGGCATCGTCGAAATCCGAGCCCAGGGCGTGCCTGCGGGGCTCGGCGAACCGGTCTTTGACAAGCTCGACGCCCGCCTGGCCGCTGCGCTCATGAGCGTGGGCGCGGTCAAGGGAGTCGAGATCGGGAGCGGGTTTGCGGCCAGCCGCATGCGCGGCAGCGAAAACAACGACGCCATGCTGGATACGGGCTTTGCGTCCAACAACGCCGGTGGAATCCTGGCCGGAATCTCAAGCGGCCAGGAGATTGTGCTGCGCGCCGCCATCAAACCCATCCCCTCCATTGCGCTCGACCAACACACCCGCGACCGCTTCGGGGCAGCGCGGACCATCCGCGTCGGCGGACGGCACGACATCTGCGCCATCCCGCGCGTGGTCCCGGTGCTCTCGGCCATGGTCCGACTGGTCCTGGCCGACATGGTCCTGCTGCAACGGCGCATGGGAGTCGGCACATGAGCGTGGGCGCGGGCTTTATCCTCAAGAAAGCCCTGGGCACGCTTTTCATGCCCCTGGCGATCTGTCTGATTCTTTTCGCCCTCGGCATGCTCTACGTGCTGCTGCGCCGCGCCAAGGACGCCATCGCCCCCTTTGTCATGGGCGCGCTCCTGCTCTACGCCTTTTCCCTCAATTCCGTCTCAGGGTACATGATCCGTCCCCTTGAGGATGCCTACCCGCCCCTGAATCTAGCCAGTGCGGAAATCGTCAAAAAGCCCGTCAAATGGGTGGTAGTGCTCGGTGCGGGACACTGGACGGACAAGCGCCTCTCCCCCGGGTCCATGCTCGAACAGGCGGCCCTGTACCGGCTCACCGAAGGCATTCGGGTGGCGAACCGGTTTCGGGGTTCCATCCTTGTTCTTTCAGGCGGCAAATACAAAGACGAGCAGTCAAGCGCCCAGGTCATGGCCGCAGCAGCCGTGGACCTGGGCTTCGACCCGGCCCGGATCGTGCTTTCGGACAAGGCCCTCGACACCCACGACGAAGCTATTCACATCAAGACCCTGGCCGGTTCCGACGCCTTTGTACTGGTGACCTCGGCCTCGCACATGCCCCGCGCCGTCAAGCTGTTCGAAAACCAGGGACTAAGGCCCATCCCCGCTCCGACCTGCTACCGTGACAAGGGCGAGCCCGAGTATTTCCTGCCCGGCGCGGACAACATCAAGACCTGCAACATGGCCGTGCACGAATACCTGGGCTTGGCCTGGTCCTTCGTGCGCGGGCAGATTTCCATTTTTTAAGTGATCGACATCCTGCCCACTCTGGCCCTGGCGACCTCGAAGCACAGCCCGGACAAGGCCACCATCCGCGCCTGGGCCCTGGTCCTGTCCAGTCGAAGATTCCTGCACCGTTTCGATCATGGAAAACTGCTGGTCGCACCAGCCCTGGCATCGCTCGCGGTGCGCGAAATCATCGCCTACGAAGAGGAAAATCGGCCCCGATCCCGCCCGGCTCCCCTGCCCGACAACTCCTGGGTCAGCCTGCTGGTCATCGCCACCTTCCTGGGCCTGACCATGTGGCTCGACACCCAGGGACTGGGCAGGCGCATCTCCTGGCATGTCGCGGGCCGGGCCGACGCTGGGCTCATCCTTGAAGGACAGTGGTGGCGCTGCGTGACCGCCCTGTTCCTGCACGCCGACGCAGGGCATCTGCTGGCCAACGCCGGAGCGCTGGCGGTGCTCGCCTCGCTCCTGGCGCGCCGCATCGGATCGGGTCTGACCTGGGGGCTCTTTGTGCTCTCGGGTGGCCTCGGCAATGCCCTGAACGCCTGGGCACAAGCGCCCGATCACTTGAGCGTGGGCGCGTCCACAGGCGTGTTCGGACTGATCGGCGTCCTGGCCGGAGGCGCGTGCCGGGCCGAGCGCGGCTCACGGGGGCAAGTCTTGCTGCTGGCTCTGGGCTTCGGTTTCAGCCTGCTGGCCATGCTTGGCGCGGGCGAGGAACGCGTGGACCTGGGCGCGCATTTTTTCGGTATGTGCTGTGGTCTGCCCTTTGGATTACTGGTCGGCGACTGGCACGGGGCAACGGGATGGAAGGCGCGGGTCGGGGCTATGTGCGGCGCGGCGGGACTGGCCCTTGCGGTCTGGGCCTGGACCCTGGCCCTGGAAAACGGCGCGCTTGCGGGGTGAAAAGTCGAGGAGCCACAGGGGCTCCCCGATTAGAGATGTGTCGTCTAGAATTGTCCGGTTCTAAGCATGACCAGAGTGCAGGCGTGCTCCCAGGGAATGCCCGCGTCCGTCAGGGCCTGCTCCAGTGTCGCCGATTCCGTGCCGGGATTGAGGATCACCCGTCCGGGCTTAAGCGCCAGGATGGAATCCTGCAGCTGCGCGCTGCGCTCCGGCCCGACATAAAGGGTCAG
Organism: Desulfomicrobium apsheronum; assembly: GCF_900114115.1. Lineage (NCBI taxonomy): Bacteria > Pseudomonadati > Thermodesulfobacteriota > Desulfovibrionia > Desulfovibrionales > Desulfomicrobiaceae > Desulfomicrobium > Desulfomicrobium apsheronum. The sequence goes on from NZ_FORX01000003.1 coordinate 114,556, forward strand.
GGTGTCCACCTTGCCATCGATGGCGTCCAGGCTGGACACGACGGGCAGATCCTCGATGACGGATCGACCCGGCGTGACCGGGATGACCGAATGCCCGTGCTCCTTGAGCATGCGCACGGCCTGGTTCGAGTAGCGTTCCGGCTTGTGGCTCGCTCCGAGCACCGCGACAATCTGTGCCATGGCCTCAGGCCCCCGCCTTGCGGCTGACCATGACCTTGGCCGGACGCAGCAGTCTGTCCTTGAGCATGTAGCCCTTCTGCAGCATCTGACAGACCGTGTTTTCACCTACGTCATCCCGCTCGACCTGCCCCAAGGCCTCGTGGCGCGCGGGATCGAAAGGCACATCCACTTCGGCGATCTGCTCCAGCCCATGCTTCTTCATGGTGTCGAGGAAAATGTTCATGGTCATCTCGACGCCCGTGACCAGATCCTTGCAGGCCTCGGCCTGCTTGCCGTGGGCCAGGGCCAGGTCGAGGTTGTCCATGACCGGAATGATCTCCTCGAGGATGGCGGAGGTGGCGAATTTGAAATAGTCTTCCTTTTCGCGCTGCAAACGCTTCTTGAAATTCTCGCTGTCCGCCAGGACGCGCAGGTTGTCTTTTTTAAGCTCCTCCACGTCGGCCAGGGCCTGGACGTACTTCTCCTCCAGGGTCAGCTCCGGCGTTTCTTCGGTCTGCATTTCGGTCTGCACTTCTTCCGGGTTCTGGCCCTCTTTTTCCTTATTGGACATGAAAAACTCCTGATCCTTGAAATATTTGATAAAACGCTTCACGAGTATCCTTAGAAGCGGGATTTGAGGCACTGACTAAGTATTTGAGCGGCAAAGTCAACCATGGGCATGATGCGTGCGTAGTTCATACGCACCGGCCCAAGCACGGCCAAGGTGCCGTGATTGGTGGAAAAAGCGCTGTAGGGAGAGGCCACAAGCGAACATCCCGCAAGTCCGGGCATGTCCTGGGACAGGCTAACGGAGACGGACTGGCTGGCCGAGGTCTTGTCCAGGAGTTCAAGCAGGCGCGAGCGCTCCTCGATGAGTCGCAACAGCTCCTGGATGGTCTCCAGCTCCGTGAATTCGGGCTGATCCGTGAGATGACTCGCGCCACCGACGAAGACCTCGGGCTGTTCTTCCTCGGACAGGGCCTGCGCGGCCAGCTCCCAGGCCCTGCGATAGGCATCCAGGGTTTTGCGCACGTTGTGCAGCTGACGCTCGATCTCGCCGCGCACCTCATGGGTGGTACGGCCCTCGAACAGGCTGTTCAGGTAATTCCCGTAGCGCACGAGATCATCGGCGCTCAGGCTCTCGTCCATCTGCACCAGGCGATTGCTGACCAGCCCGCCCTGCATGACCAGCACTGCCATGATCATGCCCGGCCGCAAGAGGACGAAATCTATCTGCCGCCAGCGGGCCAGGTCCTGACGCGGGGCCATGATCACGCACACCTGACGGGTCAGGGTCGAAAGAGTTCGGACGGCGCGGCGCAGAACCTGGGGCAAATCCCCTGCGCCCGGCTGGATGTGGTCGTGCAGGCGGGACTGTTCCCTGCGCGGCAGGGGACCAAGCTTTAATACCTGGTCGAGATAATAGCGAAAAGCCGGAACCGTCGGAGCCCGTCCGGCGGACGTATGCGGCTGCTGCAGATATCCTTTCTCGGTCAGGGCGGCCATGGTTGACCGCAGCGACGCGGGGCTCAGTCCAAGGCCCACGGCCAGAGCCTGGGACGACACGGGCATGGCGGTCTCCACATAGGTCTCGACCACTGCGGTGAGGACTGCGGTTTCGCGCTTGCTCAGGATCATGACAGGCAGTCTTCCCGGGAGAAAAGAAATTCGCGCAGGGCCTGCAACCACGGACGGGGCGCAATGCCCGTCACGGCCGTGAAGGCGCTCAGGTCCAGGACCGAATACGCCGGACGGCAGGCCTTCTGGGGGTATTCGGACGAAGGGATGGGCTTGATCCGGCACGCCAGATCCGCCCCTCGGACAGCCTCCGTGGCCAGTTCGCACCAGCTTGCCTGGCCCGCGTTGGCCAGATGGAAGATGCCCGTCGCGCCCTTGTCCAGCAGCGCCAGCGAACCGGCGGCCAGATCCGGGGTGTAGGAGGGGCTGCCGATCTGGTCATGAACCACGGAAAGTTCCGGCCGCGTCGCGGCCAGCTCCAGGATGCGGGTCACGAAATTGGTCTTGCACGGACCAAAAAGCCACGAGGTGCGAATGATGAGCAGACTCGGCAGATCAAGTGCCAAAAGCTCCCGCTCGCCCTGCAGCTTGGTCTGGCCGTAGACCGAACCGGGCGCGGGCTGATCCCCGGGGGCATAGGGACTTGTCTTTCTGCCGTTGAAAACGAAATCCGTGCTGTAATGGACCAGGGCAACCCCGGCATTCCGCACGGCCTTGCCCAGAACCAGCGGCAGCTGCCGGTTCAGCCTGGAGGCCTCGGCCGGTTCGTCTTCGGCCTGATCGACCTTGGTGTAGGCCACGGTGTTGAAAACCACCGCGGCTTCGGTTCGGGCCAGGTATTCCTCCACGGCCGGACGTTCGAACAGGTCCAGCTCGTCGCGCCCCGGCGCATTCACGGTCCATCCCCGCCGGGACAGGGCCATGCAAAGCGCCTGTCCGAGCAGGCCGGTCTTGCCGCCCAGTACGACCGCGCTCTTCATGCCTGCCTCTTTTGGTACCATGCATCCATGAACTGGCGATAGGCGCCGCTCTGCACTTCGTCAAGCCAGGCCTCGTTGGCCTTGTACCAGGCCAGGGTGCGGGCCATGCCGTCCTCGAAAGAGTGTTGCGGGGTCCAGCCCAGATCCGCCGTGGAGCGCTCGAAAGCCATGGCGTAACGGCGATCATGGCCGGGCCGGTCGGTAACATGGGTGATGAGATCCTCGCTCCTGCCCGTCAGCCGCAGTATGAGGCGCACCACTTCCAGATTCGTCCGCTCGGCGTCCCCCCCGAAATTGTACACCGCGCCGGGCCTGCCCTTGAAGAGCGTAGCCTCCACGCCCCGGCAATGATCCATGACATAGATCCAGTCCCGAACGTTCAGCCCGTCGCCATAGACTGGGATGGACTCGTTCCGGGAGGCCTTCAGATAGACCAGGGGGATGAGCTTTTCCGGAAACTGGTAGGGACCGTAGTTGTTGGAGCAGCGGGTGACCATGACGGGCATCCCGTAGGTGTGGAAATAAGCTCGGGCCAGGAGATCCGAGGAGGCCTTGGACGCCGAGTACGGGGAATTGGGCGCCAGGGGGGTGTCCTCGGTGAACTGCCCGGTGGGCCCCAGGGTGCCGTAGACTTCGTCGGTGGAAATATGCACGAAACGCGGAATCTCAGCCCGTCTTGCGGCCTCCAGCAGGTTCTGAGTGCCCAGCACGTTGGTCGTGACAAAGGGAAAGGGGTCGCTTATGGAGCGGTCCACATGCGATTCGGCCGCGAAATTGAGCACCGCATCGAAGGCAAAGCGCTTCATGAGCTCCGGCACAAGCTCCTGATCGCAGATGTCGCCATGCACGAAATGATAGCGGCGACCCATGTGCAGGGCCTCTTCCTCGGCCAGATTGCGGCGGTTGCCCGCATAGGTCAGCTTGTCGAGGTTGACGATGACCACATCGTCGTGCGTGGCAAGCATGTGCTGGATGAAATTGGAACCGATGAAGCCGCAGCCTCCGGTGACGAGCAGATGCATGTGTTCTCCTGACTTCGCTGTTCTTGACGGAAGCGGGTTTGAAAGCCAAGTGGATGACGAGTCGGCGACGCGTCCGTGCGCCGGCCGTGACAGCCATGAAAAATACTTAAAGAGACTCCAAGATGCAAATCGCCCTTTACGAGCCGGAAATCCCGCCCAACACCGGGACCATCGCCCGGCTCTGCGCCGCCTCCACCACCCGCCTGAACCTGATCGAGCCACTGGGCTTCAGCCTGGACGACAAGTACCTGAAGCGGGCTGGCCTTGACTACTGGCCCCACGTGGACAAGCGCATCTGGCCGTCCTGGGCCGCCTTCCTGGAGGGCCGGGATCCGGGACGGCTGGTTTTCACCAGCGCGCGCCAGGGAGTGGCCTATCACCGTTTTTCCTTCAGGGCCGACGACATCATCGTGCTCGGCCCCGAGACCCGGGGCCTGCCCCCGGAAGTCCTGCATGACGCCGCCGATCTCATCCGTATCCCCATCTGGGGGGAGGTCAGAAGCGTCAACCTGGCCAATGCCGCAGCCGTGCTTCTTTACGAGGCCTATCGTCAGACCGGGGAGCTGGACCTGCGAGAGGACCGGCCGGACGCCCCGTAACCACCGGAGACGCGCATGCCCGACACGCTCTACAATCTGCCGCTGAACCTGTCACTGCTTGTCTTTCTGCTGGGCTGCGTGGCCCTGGACCTGCTCTTCGGTGATCCAAGGGACTGGCCGCACCCGGTGCGGCTCATCGGCAAAATGCTTGAGCGTCTTGAAGACTGGGCAAAATCCTTTTTCCTTGGACCACGCATCGGCGGAGCACTGAGCGTCGCCGCAGTGGCCCTGGGCTGCGCGCTGATGGTCCGTCTGCTGACCGGACTGCCCCTGGTGGGCGAGATCCTGGCCCTCTATCTTGGCTATGCGGGTCTGGCCCTTGGCTGCCTGGTGCGGGAAACGAACACCGTGCTGGCCCTGCTCGAAGGAGGGCGGCTGGCGGCAGCCCGCGCGCATCTGGCCGGGCTGGTCAGCAGGGACACGGAAGACATGACCGAGGACGAGGTCTGCCGCGCCCTGGGCGAAACCCTGGCCGAAAACTTCAATGACGGCTTCGTGGCCCCCCTCTTCTGGCTCTGCATTATGGGCCCTGCCGCGCTGTGGGCCTACAAGGCCGTGAGCACCGTGGACTCCATGTGGGGCTACCGCACGCAGCGTTTCGAGGAACTCGGCAAGGCCGGGGCGCGGGCCGACGACATCCTGGCCTGGCTGCCCGCGCGGCTGGCCGCGATCTCCATCTGGGCCACGGGATGGCTGCTGCTGCGCCCTGCCGCCTGGGAACGCATCGCGCGGGACGCCCGGAGCATGGACAGCCCCAACGCCGGCTGGCCCATGAGCGCCGCGGCCCATGTGGCCGGAGTGAGCATGGGCGGTCCAACCCGCTACTTCGGGGAAATCAAGGACAAACCCTTCCTCGGCCCGCTCGGAGTGACCTGGTCCCCAGCGCGCATTCGCGGCATGCTGCGCACCCTGCTGCCCGCCGCCCTGCTGTGTACCGTGGTCCTGACCATCACCGGCAGCTATCTTGGCTGGTGGAGCCTCGGCTGACGCGATCCGCAATCAAAAATCGGGGGCTTGGCCCTCTTGATTTCAAATCCCGAATCTGAAAGCTCAAATGCCGGAGCTCTTTGCTTCCCATCGTCCCCATGTGCCGCTGGGCAGATCCAGAACCTCCTCTGCGCCATGCAGAAGCATTTCTCCGCACCCCAGCCTTCCTTTTCCGAAAGTCTGCTCCAGCAGATTCCTGAGCACGATGGGTGAAAATCCCGGCGTGTGCGATGTCAGGATGACGAAAAGCGGATCGTCGCTCAAAACCTGGCGCACCAGATCAAGAGTCTCCTGCACGTTTTTTTCGACCTTGTAGAGTTCGCCGCGCTTGCCGCGCCCAAAGGACGGAGGGTCGAGAAGAACGCAATCGTACTTGCGCCCGCGACGCACCTCGCGTTTCAGGAAGGCGCCGACATCGTCAACGATGAACCTGGTCCCAGAATCCTCAAGGCCGTTCAAGGCCGCGTTGCCGCGTGCCCACTCGACCATGCCCTTTGACGCGTCAAGGTGGCAGCACTGCGCCCCGGCCAGGGCCGCCGCCAGGGTCGCGCCCCCGGAATAGGCGAAGAGGTTCAGAAAACGCGGGGCCTCCTTGCGCTCGGCCGCACCCTGCCGCACGGCGGCGGCAATCCACTCCCACAGATCAAGCGTCTCGGGAAAAATGCCGAGATGTCCGAAATCCGTGGTCGAAAGACGCATGCGCACCCCGCGCACGGTCACGACCCATTCCTCGGGAAGACGTTCCCGGCCGTGCCAGTTGAGCCCGTCCTTGCGGTCGAAGGTGGCGCTGGCGGACTCCCAGAGCGCCGGCAGCGAGGGTTCCCATACGGCCTGAGCGCATGGGCGGGCCAGGATGACGGAGCCGAAGCGTTCCAGTTTCTGTCCGTTTCCGCTGTCGAGAAGTTCGTAATCGTCCTGTATCTGCATGGATGCTCCATAAGCGAAAAAACCCTTCCGGGCGGCTGCCTGAAAGGGTTTGTGCGGTCGGTGGTGGGCGATACAGGATTTGAACCTGTGACTTCCACCGTGTGAAGGTGGCACTCTCACCGCTGAGTTAATCGCCCGAGGAGTTGCGTTTAGCCCCGCCTCACGTGTCATGTCAAGATATTACCGCCGACTGATCCGTCCGGGATCACAGATTTTTCTGCAGTTCCAGGAAAGCGTGCCTGCCGGGGCCAAAAAAACGGTCACCGCTCATCCCGGTGACGTGCATGAAACCAAGCCTGATCCAAAACCGCAGGGCATTCCAGTTCTTGAGGCCCACCCCCACCCGCACCCGAGTCATGGGTCCCGGACGCAGCATGGCCTCCAGGCTGAGATAAGCCTCCCGGCCCAGACCGATGCCCTGAAATTCGGCACTCAGGAACAGCTCGCCGACATAGGCGACATCGCCCTTGGGATATCCGGTGTACAGGCTCAAGAGCCCGATGACATCGCTGTCCATGGGTTCGCGCAGGATGAGGTTGTGCAGGGAGGACGGGCAACCGCGCGGCGGCAGGTTCTGGTGCTCGACAAAGCGGCGGGCCAGGACCGGGGGATCGTTTTCGCGGTCCAGAAGGAGCAGCAGCTCCCTGTTTCCGGCATAGACAGTCTCTATTTCCGGAGTCTCGGCCCCGGTTACGGGCTGGGCGAGAATGCGTGCGCTACGAAATGAATACGGCATAGAAAAGGCGGCTCGTGGCCGCCCTAATCCGCAAGTTCCTTGCTGCGTTCGGCGGCCGCCCGGACCGCCCGGCCGATCGCGAACTTGAAGCGGTGTTCGTCCAGGGCGTTGAGGCCCGCGATGGTCGTCCCGCCGGGCGAGGTGACCATTTCCTTCAATAGTGTCGGATGGGCGCCCTCGGCCTCGGCCATGAGCGCCGACCCCGAAACCAGCCCCGAGACCATGCTGGTGGCCTGGGCCCGCGTCAGCCCGAGGGTGACGCCGGCGTCGATGAGGCCTTCCATGAAGGCGTAGACGTAGGCGGGGCCGGAACCGATGAGGCCGGTATAGGCGTCGAAGAGTTTTTCCGGCAGCACGTGGGCCTGGCCGATGGAGGAAAAAACATCCAGCATGGTCTGCCTGCGGCCCTCGTCCAGGAGTTCGTGGTCGAAGCACAGAGCGTACACGCCCTTGCCGACCATGGCCGGAGTGTTGGGCATGACGCGCACCACGGGACATTTCCTTCCCGACCATTCAACCAGCTGGTCCAGGGTGACCCCGGCGGCGATGGAGACAAGACAGGTTTCGGGTCCAAGGGCCGGGACCAAGCCGGTCAGCACCGGACGCATGACCTGCGGCTTGACGGCCAGCAGGACATAGTCCGAATTCCGGGCCAGCTCCAGGGCAGTCGGATGGATGGTCATAATGTCCGCATTCCTGCGGCACATGCCCTCGCTGGGATCAAATCCGTGCAGGGCGAAAGCTCCGCCCGATGCCAGGCCTCTGGCGATGGCCCCGCCCATGTTCCCAAGCCCGATGAACCCGAATCTTTTCATTATCCCACCAGCTCCAGTGCGTTGAAGAAGTAAGCGATTTCGACCGCCGCGGTATCCTGACCGTCGGAACCGTGGCAGGAGTTCTTTTCGATGTCCAGCGCGTATTTCTTGCGGATGGTGCCTTCGGCGGCGTTGTCCTTGTTGGTCGCGCCCATCAGGTCGCGGTACTTCTGCACGGCGTTATCGCCTTCAAGACACATGACCACGCACGGGCCGGAGCACATGTATTCGACAAGACTGCCGAAAAAGGGACGTTCGCTGTGCACGGCGTAAAAGCCTTCGGCCTGGGATTTGGTCAGCTGGATCATCTTCATGCCCACGACGCGCAGCCCCGCGCTTTGAATCATGGCCATGATTTCGCCCTGAAGGTTGCGGGCGACGGCGTCGGGTTTGATGATGGAAAAGGTACGTTCCATAAATACTCCTGTAAAAGATTTTGGGGCCTCGTATCCTCTGCATGTGGAAAACTCAAGACACACGCGGAAAAAGTCACTCTTGTTTGATCATTCAATTCGCATTTTTATTCCAGAAGCGAAAAGGTGTTGTTCTCTTGCGCCTTCGTCATGTATGGCTTTCGCGAAGTTTTAGACATGAACGGAGGAAATCATGAGTAAAAAACGCCTCTACGAAATTATTTACGAAGTCAGTCGTACAGTGAACTCAAGCCTCGACCCGAGCGAGGTTTTGAGCCGGATCGCGGAACAGGTGACCCGGGCCATGGGCGTCAAGGGATGCTTCATCCGGCTCCTCGACCGCAGCGGCAAGGTCCTGAAGCCCGCAGCCTATTTTGGCCTGAGCGAACGCTACGCCAAAAAAGGCGTGGTCGAGGTGGCCAAGAGCGGCCTGGACCGCGAAGCCTTCACCGGCAAGGTGGTCCAGATTGCCGACGCAGGGTCCGACCCGCGCTTTCAATATGGCGACGAAGCGGCCAAGGAAGGGCTTGTTTCCGTGCTGGTGGCCCCGCTTTTCGTGGAAGGCAGCCGCCCCATCGGAGTGCTCAGGGTCTACACGGGTGAGCGCCGCGAGTTTGACGAGGAAGAGATCGGTTTTTTGCAGGCCATCGCCAACATTTCGGCCATCGCCATCGAAAACGCGCGCATGCACCAGACATTGAAGCGCCAGATGGAACTCATAAACGCTTACGACTACCAGGTTTTTGAAGACTAGGGAGCATCTTATGGAAAAAACACGAATAGGAATAAACGGCTTCGGACGCATCGGCAGGCAGGTGCTCAAGACCATCTGGCAACGCCACCGCGACACCCTGGAAGTCGTGGCCATCAACGACCTCTTCGACACCCAGACCAACGCCCACCTGCTCCGTCACGACACCTCCTACGGGCACTTCGCGGCTCCGGTGGAGGCAGACGCGGATACCATCCGGGTAGGCGGCGAATGGGAGATAAAGAGCTTCGCCCAGCGCGATCCCAAGCTCATCCCCTGGAAGTCGTGCGGCGTGGACATCGTCATCGAATCCACGGGCATTTTCCGCACCGGGCCCACAGCAGGGCAGCACCTTGAAAGCGGAGCCAAAAAGGTCATCATCACCGCGCCTTCCAAGGACGAGGATCTGACCGTGGTCATCGGCGTGAACGAGGACAAGTACGATCCGGCCATCCACCACATCGTCTCCAACGCCTCCTGCACGACCAACTGCCTGGCACCGGCGGTCAAGGTCATGCATGCCAAATTCGGCGTGGCCAAGGGCGTGCTGACCACGGTCCATGCCTATACAAACGACCAGCGCATCCTCGATCTGCCGCACAAGGATCTGCGCCGGGCCAGAGCCGCCGCCTGCAACATGATCCCGACCTCGACCGGCGCGGCCAAGGCCGTGGCCAAGGTCATCCCCGAGATGGCCGGGCGCTTTGACGGCTATTCGGTACGCGTGCCCGTGCCCGCAGTCTCCCTGGTGGATTTCGTGGCCGTACTCGAACGCGACACTACGGCCGAGGAACTGAAAGCCGCCTTCAAGGAAGCCTCCGAGAATGAACTCAAGGGCATACTCGGCTACGCCGAAGAGGCCCTGGTCTCCTCGGACTTCATCGCCGACCCGCACTCGGGCGTGGTGGACGCAGACTTCACCACGGTCCAGGCCGGGAACCTGGCCAAGGTGCTGATCTGGTACGACAACGAATGGGGCTATTCCTGCCGTGTGGCCGACCTGGCTCATCTCATGGCGCAAAAAGGCCTTTGATCCATCCGCCCTGAACGATCCGAATCAAGGCCCCTGCCGCGACACGCGGCAGGGGCCTTTTCACGCGTCGCCCACGCGCCCCTCGTCGCCCCCTTGAACATCGCTCCTAAAGCGCCCCCATTCTCGCCCGCGAACCCCTCAGTCCAAAAAAAATGCCTCCCCTGCCCTTTACAAGCAATTTTTAGGCGTTAATTTGTGCCCGATTTTTACATAATTATTTCAAATACCGCAGAGGAGACCACAATGGGTAAGATTATCGGAATAGATTTGGGTACGACCAACAGCTGTGTCTATGTCATGGAAGGCAAGGAAGCCAAATGCATCACCAATCCCGAAGGCGGGCGCACGACTCCTTCCATTGTTGCGTTCACCGATCAGGATCGTCTGGTGGGTGAGATCGCCAAGCGCCAGGCCGTCACCAACTCCGACAAGACCATTTTCGCGGTCAAGCGTCTCATGGGCCGCCAGATCGACGATCCCAAGCTCAAGAGCTGGATATCCAAGAGCCCCTACAAGATCGTGGCCGGAGCCAACAACGACGCCTACGTGGAAATCGGAGACAAGAAGTACAGCCCGGCCGAAATCTCCGCGCTCATCCTGCAGCGCCTGAAAAAGGACGCCGAGACCTACCTGGGCGAGACCGTGACCGAAGCGGTCATCACCGTCCCGGCCTATTTCAACGACTCCCAGCGTCAGGCCACCAAGGACGCCGGCCGCATCGCCGGCCTCGAAGTGAAGCGCATCATCAACGAACCCACCGCCGCCTCCCTGGCCTACGGCTCGGACAAGAAGGCCAACGAGAAGATCGCCGTGTTCGACCTCGGCGGCGGCACGTTTGACATCTCCATCCTCGAAGTGGGTGACAACGTCGTCGAAGTGCGCGCCACCAACGGCGACACATTCCTGGGCGGCGAGGATTTCGACCACGAAATCATCACCTACCTGGTCGATGAATTCAAAAAGGAGAACGGCATCGACCTCGCCAAGGACAAAATGGCTCTGCAGCGCCTGAAGGAAGCCGCCGAAAAGGCCAAGAAGGACCTGTCCTCCTCCATGGAGACGGACATCAACCTGCCCTTCATCACTGCCGACCAGAACGGTCCCAAGCACATGACCATGAAGCTGTCCCGCGCCAAGCTGGAATCCCTGTGCGAAGCGCTGGTGGGCCGCACCATCGAGCCCTGTCGCAAGGCCCTGGCCGACGCGGGCCTCAAGACCGGCGACATCAACGAAGTCATCCTGGTCGGCGGCATGACCCGCATGCCTCTGGTGCAGAAGAAGGTCGGCGAATTCTTCGGCAAGGAGCCCAACCGCAGCGTGAACCCCGATGAAGTCGTGGCCATGGGCGCGGCCATCCAGGGCGGCATCCTGGCCGGCGACGTGAAGGACGTGCTGCTCCTCGACGTGACCCCGCTGTCGCTGGGCATCGAGACCCTGGGCGGCGTGTTCACCAAGCTCATCGACCGCAACACGACCATCCCGACCCGCAAGAGCAACACCTTCACCACGGCCGCCGACAACCAGCCGTCCGTGTCCATTCACGTGCTGCAGGGCGAGCGTCCCATGTGCTCCGACAACATGACCCTGGGCCGCTTCGAGCTGACCGGCATCCCGGCCGCTCCCCGCGGTGTGCCGCAGGTCGAGGTCACCTTCGACATCGACGCCAACGGCATCGTCAACGTCTCGGCCAAGGATCTGGGCACGGGCAAGGAACAGTCCATCCGCATCACGGCCAGTAGCGGCCTGAGCGACACGGACATCGAACGTCTGGTCAAGGAAGCAGAAGCCAACGCCGAAGAGGACAAGAAGAAGCAGAAGCTCATCGAAGTCCGCAACAGCGCCGACACCCTGATCTACACCACGGAGAAATCCATCCGCGATCTGGGCGAGAACATCGACGCCGCCATGAAGGCGGACATCGAAGGCAAGGCCGAGGCCCTGAAGAGCGTCCTGCAGAGCGAAGACGTAGATGCCATCCAGAAATCCATGGACGAACTGGCCCAGGCCTCGCACAAGCTGGCCGAAAAGCTCTACGCCCAGAAGACCGACGCCGGAGCCCATGAAGGCCCGCAGGACGCCGGACAGGGCGGCGGCGCCAAAAACGACGACGAAGACGTGGTGGACGCCGACTACACGGAAGTGAAAAAGTAAGTACGGAGCACGACAAGCATTGGCTTGACACGGCAATTTGCCGGTCCCTATACTCCACGCCTGGCCCTTGACGGGGCCAGGCTTTTTTTTATTCAACCGGGACACCCCGTCAGACCCGTGTCAGGCTCCATACCTTATGAAAATCCGACCACTTTATTCCTGCCTCATCATCTTGGCCCTGATTTTCGGCTCCGCCTCCTGCGCCAAGAAAATCGTGTACTCGACTCCCGACGCAAAGTCCGCCTCCGGACTGCCCGGGCACAAGGCCGCGGACCCGCAAAAAGCACTCCAGCGTTACACCAAGTATCTGGAGACAAGCCGCGTGGGCGATCCCGGCCGCGGCGAGGCCTGGCGCAATACCGTCGGCAGCGCGGTGCAGCTCGGGGAATACGAGCTGGCGGAAAAGAACCTGCAGGCATGGCAGGCGGAAAACAAAACCGCCACGTCCTCCTGGGACTGGAACCAGGCCAACGCCCAGCTTCTCCTGGCACGCAAGGGCAAGGACGCCTATGTCGGCTACCTCATCGACCTCGCCGGCCGCACCGACCTTGACTGGACCACGCGCGAGGCGGCCGGAATGGAGCTTGTCGATCATTTCTGGGCCATCCCCGAATATGGGCTGGCCTTTGACACCATGGGCTTCATCTACAAGGCCGCACCCGACGACGCGACCCGTGGCGCGCTGGAAGCCGACGCCCTGCGCCGGGCGGAATCCCTGCCGGCAGATGAGCTGCGCAAGATCCTGGCCAGCGCCCTTGACGCCGACCCGAGCGCCTATCCCTGGTCCATGGTGGTCTGGGCGCGGAGCATGAAGCTTCTGACGCAGGACAGGGACAACTGGGCGGCCGTGTGGCCCAGCCTGTCCACCATCGTACGCGGCGGCGGTCTCGCCAACAGGGAGTTCTTTGCCGCCCAGCTGCGCGCCCTGGAACAGGAAATGGGCACGGTCAGGCAGAGCCTGGTCCTGCTCCTGCCCCTTTCCGGACCGTACGCGCAGGTGGGCTGGAAAATCGCCAAGGGCGCCGACACTGCCTGGCGCGAAAGCCGGGCCCAGACCGAGGCTCCGGCGATCAAGCTCATCAACACCGAATCTCCGACCTTTCTGGAGGAATTGCGCGCCGTGAGCGGCGTGCCCATCATCGGCGGCCCGCTGCGCAAGGAAATCTGGGGACAGATCCGTCTGGCGGGCCTGCACCGCACATCTAGATTCCTGACCTTCATGCCCAGCGTCGAGGACGAGGGCAAGGAGGCCTGGCGTTTCTTCAGCACCCCCGCCGACCAGGTCCGGGCCGTCATCCGGGGCTGCGAACAGCTGGGAATCACGTCTTATGCGATCCTGCATCCCCAGGACCGATTCGGCACCGCCATGACCGACATCTTTCGGGAACAGGCCGGAATTCTGGGTGCCCGCATTTCCACGATCAGAGGCTACGACATCCAGAACCCGCCGACCTGGGGCAAGGCCGTGGCCGCCATTCTGGGCGCCAGCGGAGCCAAGGACACCCTGAACCCCGAACCTCCCTTTCAGGCGGTTTTTCTGCCCGATTCCCTTTTCCGGGTGCAGCAGCTGGCCCCGCTTTTCCATTACTACGAAGAGACGCGGCTCATTTTCCTGGGGCCGCAACTCTGGGGCCAGAGTCTGAACGAGGCCAACCTGGAAACGCAATACTTCGATCTGACGCTCTTTCCCGGGGCCTGGAGCACCGACCTTACCTCGCAGAGCGCCCAGGGCCTGAAGCGCGGCATGGAAGAGGGCGGCGGGGAAGAGGCGGACATGTGGGCGGCGCTGGGCTACGACTTCGTGCGTTTTACCGCTCTGCTCGGAGGCGGCCAAAGCTCCGTCTCGGCCTTCAACCAGGCGCTGGCCGAGGCCGCCAGCCGCATGCCCTGGACCCTGGCGCCCATGCACTGGGACGCAGGCCAGGCCTCCCAGGACCTGTTCCTGTTCCAGCCGACACGCTCGGGTATGATCCGGGCGGACATGGAGAAGATCCGTCAGGCCAGGGAGCAAAGGCAGATCCGCCGCGAAGAACGCCGAATCCAACTTCAAAACAAGAAGCAGCAAGGATGAGCATGAAAATAAGCCCTGAAAAAGCCCTGGCCATCGCCAACCTGTCCCGGCTCGAAATCAGCCCCGAGCAGGCCGCCGGCCTCAGCGTCCAGATGGATGACATTCTTGGCTACATGGACAAACTGAATGAGCTGGACACCAGCAGTGTCGAACCCATGTACACCCCCGTCGAGCAGCCCGGCTTCCTGCGCGAGGATGAAGTCCGCAAGGATTTCGAGCGCACCGAAATCCTGCGCAACGCTCCCGAGACCGACGGCGAATACTTCATCGTACCGCGCATCGTCTGATCGACGGCGCATTTCAGAACAGCTCCAAGAGGAAATTTTTCATGTCACAGATTTTCCATCATTCCCTGACCGAGGTCCGCGATCTCCTGCGCGCAGGTGAAGTCACCGCCCAGGAGGCGACCGCCTCCTGCCTGGAGCGCATCGCCGCGACCGAGCCACGGCTTGAAGCCCTCCTGCACGTCTCCGGGGAAGAAGCCCTGAGCCAGGCCGAGGCCATGGACAAAAAGGGACCGGACGCAGCCAGACCCCTGTGGGGAGTGCCCGTCATCATAAAGGATGTCCTGGCTACCGTGGGCATGCCCACGACCTGCGGCTCCAAAATTCTCGAGAACTTCGTTCCGGTCTACGACGCCGACTGCGTGACCAGACTTAAAGACGCCGGGGCCATCATCCTGGGCAAGGCCAACATGGACGAATTCGCCATGGGCTCGTCCACGGAGAATTCCGCCTTCAAGGTCACCAAGAATCCCTGGGACACGGCGCGGGTTCCTGGCGGCTCCAGCGGCGGCTCTGCGGCCAGCGTGGCGGCCGGACAGTGTTTCGCCTCCATCGGCACGGACACGGGCGGCTCCATCCGCCAGCCCGCCAGCTTCTGTGGCATCGTGGGGCTGAAGCCCAGCTACGGCCGTGTTTCCCGCCGGGGCCTCATCGCCTACGGCTCCTCCCTGGACCAGGCCGGTCCCATGACCCGCACCGTGGCCGATGCGGCGGAAATCCTGCAGGTCATCGCCGGTCACGATCCCAAGGATTCGACCAGCGTCAACGCGCCGGTGCCCAATTATCTCGAAGCCCTGAGCCGGGGCGAATCCCTGAAGGGCCTGCGCCTGGGTTTGCCCGAGCAGTACTGGGGCGAAGGCCTCTCGGCCGAGGTGGACGCGGCCTGCCGAAGCGCCGTCGAACTTGCCAACGCCCTGGGCGCCGAGATAGTGCCCGTGTCGCTGCCGCACACCGAATACGCCATCGCCACCTACTACATCCTGGCCATGGCCGAAGCCAGCTCCAACCTGGCCCGCTTCGACGGGGTGCGCTACGGCCGCCGCAGCAGCCAGACCCAGGACCTTGCGACCATGTACACCCGCTCCCGCTCCGAAGGCTTCGGGGAAGAGGTCATGCGCCGCATCATGCTCGGCACCTACGTGCTCTCGGCCGGATACTACGACGCCTACTACAGGAAGGCAGCCCAGGTCCGGCGCCTGATCCGCCAGGATTTCCTGAACGCCCTCGGCCAGTGCGACCTGATCTGCGGTCCGGCCTGCCCGACCACGGCCTTCGCCATCGGAGAAAACACCTCCGATCCGCTGCAGATGTACCTGACGGACATCTTCACCATCTCCCTGAACCTGAGCGGATTGCCGGGGCTCTCCCTGCCCGTCGGGCTCGGGAAGGACACCGGCATGCCGGTCGGCCTGCAACTCTTCGCTGGCAACATGGAAGAAGCCAGCCTCTTGCGCGCAGCCCAGACTCTGGAAACGCATCTGCCAAAGCTGCCCGAACCGCCACTTGCTTAACCCGGGCCGGATCTTCCGGCCTTTTTTTACATGCACAAAACTGCGATCGCACTGAGCGGAGGGGCCGATTCCCTCATGAGCCTGCTTCTGCTCCGGGAAACCGGGGCCGAGGTCATGGGCGTGCACGCCCGTTTTCTGGGCGCGGACGACGAAGCCCTGCACGAACGGCTGCGCGGTCTGTGCGCCACCCTTTCCGTGCCCTTTCATCTGGTGGACCTGCGGCGTGAATTCGAGGAACTGGTCATCGCCCCTTTTGTACGCGCCTATCAGTCCGGGCTGACCCCCAACCCCTGCGCGACCTGCAATCCGGCCATAAAATTCGGCCTGCTGCTGGACAGGGCGCGGGAACTGGGCGCGGATCGGCTGGCCACGGGCCACTATGCCCGCCTGCTGCACACCACGCAGGGTCCGGCCCTGTACAGAGGGCTCGATGCGGACAAGGATCAGAGCTATTTTCTGTCCCGGGTGCCCCGGGAACGATTCGCACATGTCCTCTTTCCCCTGTCCGGCTGGACCAAGAACGCCGTGCGTCTGGCCCTGGCCGAGCGCGGCATGGAGCCCCCAGCCGGACGCGAAAGCCAGGAGGTGTGCTTCATTTCCGCCGATTACAGGGACTTTCTGCGGGAAAGAAACGTCCGGCTCGGCGGGCCCGGTCCCATCGCACTGGCCGACGGCACGGTCCTGGGGCGCCACGCGGGCCTTTGGAACCACACCCTCGGGCAACGCAAGGGCCTCGGCATCGCCTACAGCGAGCCCCTCTACGTGACGGGCAAGGACTTCGCGCGCAACCGACTCCTCGTCGGCCCCAAAGCAGAAGCCATGTCGTCCGGCTGTCGCACGGACATCCCCAACCTGCTCCTGCCGCCCGAACTCTGGCCCCATGAGGTTCTCGTGCAGACCATCTACCGCCAGCGCCCCGAACCGGCGCACGTGACCGTGGATCAATCGGGCATGACCATCGCCTTCCCCGGGCCGCGGGCCATTCCCACCCCCGGACAGGTGGCTGCCGTGTATTCGCCGGAAGGACAGGTCCTGGCCGGCGGCGTGATCCAGGAGGCAATCCATGCGGCGTGAACCCGGACAGCTATTTTTTCTGACCACCCAGGGATGCAAGGTCAATCAGTACGAATCCCAGGCCATCCGCGAAGCTCTTGTCACGGACGGACTGATGGAAACCCACGACCCGGCCCTGGCCGACATCGTGCTCATCAACAGCTGCGCCGTGACCGAACGCGCAGTGCTCGATCTGGCCAAGCTGGTCCGGAGCCTCGCCTCGGCCAATCCCAAGCCGTGGATTGTCGTTATGGGCTGCGCCGTTGAGGCCGACCGGGAACGCATCCTGGCCATGGACGCCGTCGACGAGATCATCGCCCAGAAAGACAAAACCCGCCTTGGCAGCCCGGACCAGCCTCAAGCCCCCTTTCCCGCACTGGCCATCTCCGGCTACAACCGCGCCCGGGGCGTAATCAAAGTCCAGGACGGCTGCTCCCACGGCTGCACCTATTGCATCATCCCCACCACGCGCGGACGCTCCGTCAGCCGCCCTTCCGAAGAGATCATAAGCGAAGCGTCGCGCCTGCTTGACTCCGGCATCCGCGAAATATCCCTGTGCGGCATCAACCTGCGCCACTACGGCCGGGATCTGCCCGCAAAAGAGGATTTCTGGGATCTTCTGGCTGCGGTGGACCAGGCCCTGTCCCCCCGCTGGGCAGGCCGGGCCCGGCTGCGGCTTGGTTCCCTGGAACCGGGCGACCTGAACGCCAAGGCGCTCTCCACCCTGGCGCAAAGCCGCCTCATGACTCCGCACCTGCACATCTCCCTGCAGAGCGGCAGCCCGGAAGTGCTGCGGCGCATGGGCAGGGGGCACTACGGACCGGAACAGATATTCGATTTTCTGCAAGACCTGAGCGAGATCTGGCCGGTCTTCGGCCTGGGCGCGGACCTCATCGCGGGCTTTCCCGGCGAAACGCAGGCGCACGCGGACGAAACCATGGATGTCGTGCAGCGTTTGCCCCTCTCCTACGCTCACGTCTTCCCCTATTCCGAGCGCCCGGGCACCCCGGCCGTGCTCTTCAAGGGCTCCGTGCCCGGCCACATCCGCCGGGAAAGAGCCAAGACCCTACGCCAGGCGGTGGCCCGCAAACGCGCTGATTTTCTGCTCGAACTGCTCAAACTCCCGGCCATGGACGTGGCCCTGGAAGACGGCGGCACGGGCATGAACGAATTCTACGTCGAGTGCTCGGTCAGCGACGCCCCCTCCCGGGCCCGGGAGCTTTTGCGCGTAGTCCCTACGGGATTGACCTCTTCGGGACTAACAGCCAAGCTTGCCCAAGAGCAACGGGAGGGCGCATGAGCATCCCGGCGTCGCCCCTTCCGGGCCGCGCCTTCCTGTCCGTGCTGAGCGCCCGCCGTGACGAGGTCTGGCCGGAGCTTCGCCCCTGCCTTGAAGAGATCATGGGCCGCATCGATTACGAGTCGCAGCCCATCCCCTTCAACCGGACCAGCTATTACGATTCGGAGCTGGGAACGCCCATTTTCCGTTACATCCTGTCCTTTGAACGCCCCCTGCCCCTCGACGGTCTGGCCGAGATCAAGCTGGGCACCAACAGGCTGGAGACTCGATGGGCTCATGACGGCAGGAGGCTTTTCAACCTCGACCCGGGCTACGTCACCCAGGAACGTCTGGTCCTGGCCACGGGCAAGAATTTCACGCACCGGGTGTACCTGTCATCGGGAATCTGGGCCGATCTGACTCTCATCTTTCAACAGGGAGACTGGTGTGACCTCCCCTGGACCTTCCCGGACTACGCCGCGCCCGAGGTCAAGAAGCACCTGACCCGCATCCGGGACATGTACAGGGAATCCCTCAAGCATTTAACATCATCAGAGGATATGCCATGCCCAAGAGTATGACCGGCTACGGCCGTGCCAGCGCCCAGGAAGAAGGTTGGAACCTGTCCTGGGAAATCCGCAGTCTCAACAACCGCCACCTGGACCTGAAATGGAAGATTCCACCGACCCTCTACGCCCACCAGAAAACCTGGGAGAACGAGGTTCGCACCATTGCCAACCGTGGCGGAGTGGAGCTTTTTCTCGGACTCAAGATCAACAATCCCGAGTTGCAGTCCTTAAGCCTGGACAGGACCATGGCGGCCTCCATGCTGCAGGAGCTTAAGCGCCTGGCCGCATCGATGGAGGTCCCGCATACACCGGACCTGAACCGACTGCTGAACATCCCCTCCCTCTGGAAGGACTCCGGCAGCATCGACAACCCGCAACTCATTGAAAGCCTCACCGAGACCCTGAAGAAGGCCCTGGAAGACTGGGACGAAACGCGGGTCCGGGAAGGGCTTGCTCTGGAGGAGGATCTGCGAGTGCGCTTTGCGCGCCTGACCGTGCTGGTGGAGGAAATCCGGGTCCTCGCGGCCCAGACCGCGCCGGAACGATTTGCCCTGCTGCAGGAACGGGTCGCCAAGCTGCTCCTCGACAGCGGTGCCCAGATAGATCCGGACCGCATGCTGCAGGAACTGGCCACCATCTCCGACCGGGTCGATGTGTCCGAGGAGCTGACGCGTCTTGAGATTCATCTCAAGGGCATCGACGGATACTTCAACCAGACCGAACCCGTGGGCCGCAAACTCGATTTCATGGTCCAGGAGTGCTTCCGCGAGATCAACACCTGCGGCAACAAGAGCCAGAACACGAGCATCAGCCAGCTGGTGGTGACCTTCAAGGCCGAACTCGAAAAATGCAGAGAGCAGATCCAGAATCTGGAGTAGGCAGTGGAAAAGAAAAAACTCCTGAACATCGGCTTCGGCAACGCCGTGGTCATGAACCGGGTGGTGGCCATCGTCGGCCCGACCTCCTCCCCCATGCGACGCCTGCGGGAGGAGGCCAAACAGGCCGGACGGCTCATCGACGCGACGCAGGGCCGCAAAACCCGCTCGCTGATCATCACCGATTCGAACCACTGCATCCTGTCCGCCATCCAGCCCGAAACAATCAGTCAACGCTTCACCGCTGGAGGCAGTGATGAATAGCACAAGCACCCATCCCCCACAAACCAACGTGGGCATGATGCTCGTCATCAGCGCCCCTTCGGGCACGGGAAAAAGCACCCTCATCCGGCGCCTGACCGCTGAATTCAGCGCCTTCACCTTTTCCGTGTCCTGCACCACCCGCGCCCCCCGCCCGGGCGAGGTCGACGGCCGGGAATATCATTTCCTGACCCGCGAGGAGTTCGAACTCCGCCGGGACGAGAACTTTTTCGCCGAATGGGCCGAAGTCCACGGCAACCTCTACGGCACCCCGAGGCAGACCACCATGGACCTGCTGGCCAACGGACGCGACGTCATCTTCGACATCGACGTGCAGGGCGCGCGCCAGATCAAGAACAACATGGGGCAGGGCTGCTACGTGTTCGTCTTCCCACCGTCACGCGAAGCTCTGGAGGCGCGCCTGAACGGGCGGGGCACGGACAGCGAGGCCACCATCATCCGCCGCCTGGCCGCCGCCCGGGACGAAATCGCGGACAGCCGGTGGTTCGACCACTGGATCGTGAACGACAATCTGAACCTGGCTTACGAGCAACTGCGCGCCATCTATGTGGCCGAGAAAACCAAACCGGCCTACCAGGAATCGTGGCAAGCCGCCCTGATCCGTCAATGGGGGATCTCATGAAAACCTCACCGGCCCTGGTCGTGGCCCTGGATTTTCCCGAGACGGCCCAGGCCCTGTCCCTGGCTTCCCGCCTGCAAGGCGTCGTGCCATGGGTCAAGGTCGGCCTGGAACTGTACCTGAGTGCAGGGCAGGAACTGATCGCCCAGCTCAAGGATATGGGATTTCAGGTTTTTCTCGATCTCAAGTTCATGGACATCCCCAACACCGTGCAGGCGGCCACGGCCCAGGCCACGCGCATGGGCGCGGACATGCTGACCATCCACGCACTTGGCGGACGCGCCATGTGCGAAGCAGCGGCGGCAGGCCGGGACCAAGGCCTTGCGCCAGGACAGGCACCGCCCAGCATCCTGGCCGTGACGCTCTTGACCAGCCTTGGGCCAAAAGATCTGGCCTGGAACCCGGACGCCACCGATGAGAATCTGCGTGATCTGACCGTTCACCTGGCGCGAAGCGCCCAAAACTGGAAACTCGACGGCGTGGTCTGTTCAGGCAGGGAAGTTCGTGTTATACGTCAGGCATGTGGAGCATATTTTCAGCTTCTCACTCCCGGAATTCGCCTGCCCGACGCCGACTCCGGAGATCAGTCCCGTGTCTGCACGCCGGCTCAGGCAGCCCTTGACGGCAGCGACTACCTTGTCGTCGGCCGACCGATCACCCGGTCGGACAACCCTGTGCAGGCGGCTCGGGACTATTTGAAGACAATAACATAATTTCTGCGGGGGACGCCCATGTCGGAAACCGAGAATCAACGCGCACGGATCAAGGGGGTTTTTTCCTCCGAAAAAATTGCCAAGGTCGGTGCGGGTGCGACCGTCCGCAAAACCACGCAAACCATGTACTGGTTTGCCGAGGAAGATGACCAGGGCGTGATCACCATTCAGCCTCTGAATCCGAACTACGTCCCCTCGGGTCCCAAGCAGGAAATCCCGAAAGAAGAATTCCTTGAGCAGTACTCACCCGAACCCGAGTTCTATTCAAGCAAGGTTTATCCAAGCATCCGCAAACTCAATCAGACCATCGCCAAAGCCGAACGGTTCCGGGTCAACGGCGAGACCTACAGCGCGGAATACGAATTCGGCAACGCCCTGCGCGTCGATGAAGAAAACATCAGGGCCAATTTCGGTCTGGGCCTGACCTATCTGGACCGGGGAGAAACGGGCAAGGCCGACAACATCTTCCAGCGTCTGATCAAGATGGAGGCGACCTTCGAGGCCGAGCACAAACATCTCTTCAATGATTTCGGCATCAGCCTGCGCAAAAATGAAATGTACGAACAGGCCACGGAGTACTATTCCAAAGCGCTGGAACTTTCCCCGGCCGACGAGAACCTGCATTACAACATGGCCCGGGCCTGCTTCGCCAAGGCCGACATCCAAAAAACCATCGAACATCTGCGCACGGCCCTGCGCCTCAATAATAATTTGGAAATTGCCAAGAAATTCCTAGAGTATCTCAAGAAAAACAATCTGTTGCCGCAAGACATCTCCGCCGCGGAAGTAAAAGTATCGGACTAAAACGTTGCGAAGCCGCACGGAGGAAACATGAACAACAGTACGGCGTCTAAAAAGGATAATCGACGCGGAATTGAACGTTTTTCCATGAGCATCCCCTCGAAAGTGAGCTCGATCATGCATGATTATTCGGACCAGGAGCTGGCGACGACAAACATTTCCGCCGGCGGGGTCTTTTTTGAAACCGGGCAGACATATCCCGCCGGCACGGCAGTGACACTCAACATCTCCCTTGATTTCGGCGGCATGAAAGCAGGCCAGCCGCAAGCCAGATTTCGGGTCGAGGGAACAGTGGTGCGCTCGGAAAAGAGCGGCATGGCCATCGCCTTCGATCCTACCAAAGTCACCTCCATTCGCGTCAACACCGGCAAAAAACCCGGCCAGGCAGGACCGGCCATGCTCGGAATCGTCGGAGAAGATCCGCTCCTGAACGACCTTCTGGCAGCCAGACTCAGCCAGGAAACCGGCGTAAGCTGCAGCCACTCCCCCTCGCTGCCCAAAATTCTTGAAACCGCCCGGCCCGACCTGACCCTCCTCGATTGCACCGGCATGTCCATGGAAGAACTCCTGCAGGCGGCAAACGGCGAGGACTCACCGTTCATGTCCACGTCCGTGGCCCTCTTCAACGTCCCCGAAGACCGCTCCCTCGAACTTGAAGCCATCAATTCCGGCATTCGCGGCATTTTTTACCGCAACTCCCCGTTCAGGCTCATGGTCAAAGGCGTGAGCGCCATGCTCGAAAACGAGCTCTGGTTCTCCCGCGAGGCCATGTCCGCGTTTCTGCTCGGCAAGCAGAACCGCCCCGCCGAATTGATCGCCCCAGAAGACGGACAGGCGGAACTGAGCCAGCGAGAACAGGAAATTCTGCTCATGCTCGCCGCCGGCGCGACCAACAAGGATATCGCGCAAAAGCTTTTCCTGAGCCTCAACACCGTCAAATCGCACATCTACAACATCTACAAGAAAATCGACGTGCCCAACCGTCTGCAAGCCTCGCTGTGGGCGGCCAGACACCTTGGAGCAAGAGAAAATCCTTGAGTTTCACGCGCAAGTATATCAAGGACCAATCCACGCCAAGGCCCCGACGTCCGGCTTCCCAGACACCCTAGACCACAGGTTTCAGTACCCATGAAGACTTTGTCCATCACGCAACTGCCGGTGCAGCCGGAGTTCGATTTCCCCACGTTTCTTTTCCTGTCCCAGATCGACGAACTCGGCCCGCGCGATATGATCGCCGTGCTCGACGTTTGGGAGAAATGGCTGCCCCTACTCAAGGTCTACAAGCTCGGCGACCGCAAGGAGCATGTGGTTGTGTTTCTTGAAAGCGAGGTGGAGGATCAGGTTGACGAAATCTGGAAGCAGTCCCCTTCCGAGGGATTCAAGCACGAGGCCATCGCCCAGACCATGATCATGGGAACCTTGAAGGCGTTGATGCCCGAGCTTGGAGAAAAACAGTGCGCGCCGGTTCCCGAACCGACCAAGCCCCTGTGCCGTACGCTTGAAAAAATCGGCCTGAACCTTCAGGATTCAGGGGCCCTGGACCGCAAATACGCGACCATCACCCCCTACCCCCACCGCTATGGATGTGAACGCTGCCATCTTAAGGACAGCTGCATAAAGAACATGAATCTGGATCTGGGCGGCATCATGAAGCCACAACCCAAGGCGGAATGATTTTTTTTAGTTTCGACGACTCGGCAAGGTCCGATAATCGAGGGTCCATCCAACCTGCTGGGCTTCCCCTATCCCGGAGGCCCTTTCCCCCTCTTCACCAAAAAAGCACCTTGCATCAGCGCCTCAAGGCACGGTGTCGTCATGGTCTTGAGGCGCGTCGGCTGTCTGACGGAGTCTGGCATCGTTTGTTGAATCGTTGCCTGGCGTACTGACCAAAATTTTCCGCCCTGCACGCAACGATTCAACTCTACGAGGCCCGCGAAGGAGTTCCGGCGGGCCTCAAGGCCATGGCGACACCGGGCCGCAGTCCGTCAATTAAAAAAACAACCCAAACAACGCCTCACTCTTCACCAAAAAAACACCTTCCATCACCGTCTCAAGGCACGGTGTCGTCATGGTCTTGAGGCGCGTCGGCTGTCTGACTGAGCCAGGCATCGTTTGTTGAATCGTTGCCGGGCGTACTGATCGAAATTTTCCGCCCTGCACGCAACGATTCAACTCTACGAGGCCCGCGAAGGAGTTCCGGCGGGCCTCAAGGCCATGGCGACACCGGGCCGCAGTCCGCCAACCAAAAACCACCCAGCCTGCCCCCCCCCGACCCTTTCCCCCTATTCGCCAAAAGCCTGCGCCATCAGATGCCGGTAAAGCCCCCCCAGATCCGCCGGTGTCCGACCAAATACGGCCTGCCAAACCTCGTCCGACTCCATGCAAAGATACAGCTGCCGATCAAGCCCGCCCCGGCGCAACGCGTCGGCCAGAAAACGGAACTGCTCGACCCGCAAGGGACGCAGCAGGCGCTGTTTACCGTCGATGCCGGTTATGAACTCTCCGTGAATGTAGCCTGACCCGGGAAAATTCTCGATGATGCAGCGCTTGAGGTCCGGCATGTGCCGAAAGGAGCCCATACTTACATAGGCGATCTCTTCGGGACGCAGATGGTCGAAGATCATCTCGGCGGTACGGGCATAGCCTTCCTGCCAGCCGGAAAAATGGATCATGGGGTCAAAATGCAGGCAGACCCGAAAACCTTCCCGGGCGCAGGTCCTCGCCGCTGCGAGGCGCTCTTCCAGGCTCGCGCACTCGCCCTGTTCCTCATGGTCGGCGATGGCCGGCGCGTTCATGGACCAGGCCGGCAGAACCCGGGACGGATCGCGCACCACGTCCATCCAGGACAGGTCCACGACCTTGGATTTGAGTTCAAGGCAGACTTGCGGATAGCTCCCCAGGAACTCGATCAGGTCCCGGCTGTAGCCGGTCAGGGCTTCAAGAACCAGGGAATCGGTGAACTCCCCGGTGCCGACCCGATAGCGGCGATCCGGGTTTGCGCTGAAGGCCTGGTCAAGCTCACGCCACAGATCATCCTGGTTGGCCCAGACCTTGAGCACGCGATCCTGAAAATAGGCTTGCAGGATGCAATACGAGCAGCGCAGCGGACAATTCTCGCCGATGTGCACGATCTGGTACCCGCAACAGCGATAATGACTGGTGCCGGGACAATGACGCAAAAAACGCCCCCGGTACCGTTTCAGATAAAGAATGTCTTCGCGCGCCAGCCCGGAAGAAAGGGCTTCGCCCTCGGCCAGCACTTCCGCCGTCAGGTGGGGCAGCTTCTGGCGCACGCGCTGCGCCACGGGGGAATCGGCCACGGCCGCATCGACCACTACCCGGCTGATGCCCTGCAGATAGGTGGGCAGCGTCTTCATTTGCCACCCAGCGGAAAAAGGCTGTCCAGATCTTCACGGGCCGCGATACGGGCAAGTTCGGCGCTGACGGCACGCAGCCCGTCCGGGCTCGTCAGACGCACGCTCAGTTCCACCGCGTTGCTCTCGAACACGTCCGGCTGCACAATCCTCCAGCGCGTTCCGGCCGAAACCCGGCGGACGGTGTCGATAAAATCGCGCTCCATGTCCGACAACACCGGGTAGCGCCGCAGGCGGATTTCATGGAGAATGCGGGTCATGGCATCTTTGGGCGAGAGCCCGGCAGCCAGAATCTCCCTCAGGCCCGCGTCCTCCAGCACCTGCGCCACGGAAACACCGTCGCGGGCGCGGATTTCGCGAATCCAGGTCAACACGTTGACCGCGTTCCCGCGCGACCAGGAGAGCGTTGCAAAAAGTGCCTCAAGGGCTTCAAGGTCATCGGCGGCAAAGGCTTCCAGAACGTCCGCACAGGCCAGGGGGACAGCCCCCGCGACCAGAAGCGCATCCCAGCGCGCAGGTAGCGTCAGCCAGGAACGGATCAGGCGCAGCCGCTTGGAGCGAGCCTCGATACCGAGCGTCTCCAGAACCCGCTCCATGTTCACGTCCGGCAGGGCGTTGAAATAGCGCAGGGCCAGGACGAGCTGCCCGTCTGACAACTCCGCTCCGGCGTTGGACTGTACATAGGCCAATCCTCTGTCCTCGGCGCTCAGGAGCCCCAGATCCATGCACAGAATTTCGCGGTCAAGCTCCGCCAGGGCGACCACCCGGGCCGCGCCCGCAACGAGCACGGGCCGCGCGCCTTTGCCATCGACCAGCACAGGCACAAGTTGTCCATGATCCTTCAGACTGCGGTAGAGGGCCGGGGAGGGCGGATTGGACCAGAAAAGCCAGGCCCCATCGGCATCCATATCCTCGGCGCGGCAGCGCAGAAGCGCGGCGCATGCAGGATCCCGGGGCAGTGTGTCGACCGTATTCATGATTTTCTCTCAAAGATTTTGAAGAATTACGCAGTGCTTAAAATCCCATTGCCCTTGACAACTTCCAAGCCCCCTCCCTATAGGGGTATTTCTTGAAAAAGTTCAGGATCGCAGACGGGTTACAAGCACCCAGAGGTTATAGAGCGTGGGACTTTCATCCAATTTCTTCTCTTTTGCAAGCGAATTCCCGTCCTTCATCCCGAAAGACAGGAACGATCTTATACCCTGTAGCCATATGGTTGCGTAATACTTTGCATAAGGGGGCTGTATGCAGGATCAACTTCAAAAACAGAGGACTTTCGCCCTGATAGGGCATGGAGGAACCGGAAAGACTTCAGTGGCCGAAATGCTGCTGTTCGCTGCCGGTTCCATCACCAGGCTGGGCAAGATCGACGAGGGCTCGACGGTTCTCGACTACGAACCCGAAGAAACCAAACGCAGGGGCAGTATTCAACCCGGCTTTGCACAGCTCCCCTGGAAGAAGAACCTGAATTTCCTTATCGACACGCCCGGCGACAACAACTTCATAGGCGATCTCCCTTATCTCTTGCAGGGCGCGGACAACGTGGTCCTGGTCATCGACGCCATCGACGGGGTCAAGCCGCTGACCAAGAAGATCTGGTCCGAAGCCGTCAAGGCCTCGCTGCCTGCCATGGTCTTCATCAACAAGATGGATCGTGAACGCGCAAATTTCCAGATGGCCTATCAAGGCCTGATCGACGTCCTGGGCATGAAGCCCGTCCTCCTTTTTCTACCCATCGGCAGCGAAGCCGACTTTCGGGGAATGGTCGATGTCCTGGCCGACAAGGCCTACGCCTTCGATGAGAATGGCGGTCTAACTCCCATCGACATGCCCGAAGACCTGGCCGACGAAGTCACCATGACGCGTGAAATCGCCATCGAGAACATCGCCGAAAGTAGCGAAGAACTGATGGAGAAATACCTGGAGGAAGGCTCGCTCACGGACGAAGAGATGGCCACCGGTCTGCGCGCGGGCATCGCCGCACGCATGCTGGTCCCGGTCTGCGTGGGTGCCGCCATGCAGAACAAGGGCGCGGTCACGCTCCTGGACACCATCCAGAATCTCATGACCTCACCGCTTGAGCACGAGCCCTGGCTCGACGCCGATGGCAACGAACGCCCGTCGAGCCCTGACGCCCCGTTTGCCGCCTTTGTCTTCAAGACCATCGCCGACCCCTTCGCCGGGCAGCTCTCCGTGCTGCGCGTGCTCTCCGGCGTGCTCTCCCCCGACGCCGTCGTCCTCAACGCAACCAAGGACGAAAAGGAAAAGATCGGCCAGATCCTGTTTCTGGAAGGCAAAAAGCAGACGCCCTGCAAGCAGGAAGTCGGCCCCGGAGCCATCGTGGCCGTGGCCAAGCTCAAGAACACGGCCACCGGCGACACCCTGTGCGCAGAAAAGGCCCCCTTCATCCTGCCCAAACCGGCCTTGAGCCCATCCATCATTTCCTATGCCCTGGCCGCCGAGGAAAAAGGCGAGGAAGACAAGGTTTTCGCGGCGGTCCAGAAGCTGCTGGACGAAGACATCAACCTGCATCTGGTCCGCAACGATGAGACCGGCGACATGCTACTTACCGGCATGGGACAGCTGCACATCGAACTGGCCGTGGAAAAGGTCAGACGCCGCTACAAGACAAACATCATCCTGAAGACCCCCAAGATCCCCTACCGCGAGACCATCAAGGGCAAGGCCCAGGTCCAGGGCCGACACAAAAAGCAGTCCGGCGGACGCGGCCAGTTCGGCGACTGCTGGATCCGCATGGAGCCCAACGCCCGCAGCGCGGGCTACGAGTTCCTGGACGAGATCGTCGGCGGCTCCATCCCGCGCAACTACATCCCGGCGGTGGACAAGGGCGTCCAGGAAGCGGCGGCGCGCGGATTTCTGGCCGGTTATCCCTTGGTCGATTTCAAGGTGGCGGTTTACGACGGCTCCTACCACAACGTGGACTCCTCGGAAATGGCGTTCAAGATCGCGGGTTCGCTGGCCTTCAAGAAAGCCGTCGAGATGTGCAACCCGATCCTGCTCGAACCCATCATGCTCGCGGCCGTCTTCATTCCGGACGAGTTCATGGGCGACGTCATCGGCGACCTCTCCAGCAGGCGTGGCCGGGTCCTTGGCTCCGATTCCATCGGCGGCGTGACCGAAGTCAAGGCTCACGTGCCCATGGCCGAAATGATGAAATACGCCCCGGACCTGCGCTCCATGACCGGCGGTCAGGGCACCTTCACCATGGAATTCGCCCATTACGAGGAGTGCCCACCCAACGTGGCCGAACAGGTCATCGCCGACAGCAAGAAGGAAGAAGATTAATCCCGTCTTCCACACAAAAAAGGCCGCTTCACTGCGGCCTTTTTTTTGGTCTTGTCCTTGGGCGCCACTTCCCTTAGTTTCCGTCAGGATGCGCAAGCATCACATAACACCTCAACATACCGGAGCCTCTTAATGCCCGAATCGCACGTGACCCTGACCCCTCTTGGCGGGCTGGGAGAAATCGGCATGAACTGCATGGCCCTGGAGACCGAGCAGAGCATGATCCTGGTGGACTGCGGGCTCATGTTTCCGGATGTCATCCTCTATGGAGTAGATGTGGTCATCCCCCGCATGGACTTCATCGTCAGCCGCAAGCACAAATTGAAGGGTATCTTTCTGACCCACGGGCATGAAGACCATATCGGAGCGCTGGCCTGGCTTGTTCCCTACCTGCAGGAGGTTCCCCTCTACGGTTCGGAGTTCACCCTGCGCCTGGCTCTGAAACGCCTGCAGGAGCGCAATCTCGACTCCCACGTGAAGCTGCACCCGGTGCGCGCCCGGGAGCGGGTCGACCTGGGCGAGTTCGCCGTGACCTTCATGCCGGTCTGCCACAGCATCATCGAAGGCTTTGGCCTTGGCATCGAAACTCCGGCCGGACGCATCGTGCACACCGGGGATTTCAAGATCGATCGCAATCCCCAGGGCGCGCACGCCACCGATCTTGAAGCCTTCAGAAAATTCTCGGACGACGGCGTGTTGCTCCTGCTCTCCGACTCGACCAACGTGGAGCGGGAAGGCTTCTCCCTGACCGAACAGGAAATTCAGGACTCCCTGGACGAGGTCTTTGCCGATGCCAAGGGCCGTATCCTGGTGACCCTGTTCGCCACGCACATCCAGCGCATGCAGGAAATTTTCGACCTTGCCGCCAAGCATGGCCGCAAGGTGGCCTTCACGGGCCGCAGTCTGGTCACCAACATCGAGGTCGCCAAGGATCTCGGGCATCTGCGCTTCAACCGCGAAAACTCGTGCGACATGGAAGAGCTGGCCTACCTTGACGACAGCCGGATCGTGATCCTGCTGACCGGCTCCCAGGGCGAGCCCCTCTCGGCCCTGAGCCGCGTGGCCAGGAGCGAGCACCGACAGATCAATATCCACAAGGGCGACACCGTGGTCATGTCCTCGCGCTTCATCCCGGGCAACACCAGGGCCATCACCCGCGTCATCAACGATCTCTACCGGCACGGCGCGAGCGTCCTCTACGAGAAGGTGCAGGCCATCCACGCCTCGGGCCACGCCCACCAGGAAGAGCTCAAGATCATGCTCGACACGGTCCGGCCCAAGTTCTTCGTGCCCGTGCACGGCGAATACCGCCACCTCTTCAAGCACGCCGAGCTGGCCGTTTCGCGCGGCATCGCCCCGGAACGCGCATTGATCCTGGAGAACGGTCAGCCCGTGACCCTTTCGCCCTCAGGCATCCGCCTGGAGGAGGCGGTCTTCGCCGAGTCCATCCTCGTCGACGGCAAGGGCGTGGGCGACGTTGGGCAGAGCGTGCTCAAGGAACGCCAGATCCTGGGTGGGGAAGGGCTTGTCATCGTGCTCCTGGTGCAGGACGAATTCGGGACCATCGTTTTCGGCCCCAGCATCCAGTCCAAGGGCTTCATATTCGAGCAGCATTTCTCCCACATCCTTGAAGATGCCAAGTGCATCATACTTGATGTAATGGAAGGCAATCCCGGCTGCGAGGCCTACAAGTTGGAAGAGAAGATCAGGTCCTCCCTGCGCCGCTTTTTCCGCAAGGTCCTGGAACGCGACCCCATTGTCATTCCCCTCATCGCCCGGGTGTAGTTTTTTCTTGCCAAGCATAAAGCTCTCGCGTACCGACTTCAGTTCCCAAACACTCCACACGTCCGCACTTTTGGTTTGGCCCATTCGGGCTCCTGCGGACGGAGGAATAAAACCAAGGAGATTACCATGGCTTATGTAAGTATGAAACAGATGCTGGAAACCGGAGTCCACTTCGGCCACCAGACCCGCCGCTGGAACCCCAAGATGCGCCCCTTCATTTTCGGCGCGCGCAAGGGCATTCATATCATCGACCTGCAGCAGACCGTGAAGCTGTACCGCAAGGCCCACGATTTCATCGCGGATACCGTTGCACGCGGCGGAAAGATCATTTTTGTCGGCACCAAGCGCCAGGCCCAGGACGTGATCAAGACCGAAGCCGAGCGCTGCGGCATGTACCACGTCACCAACCGCTGGCTCGGCGGCACGCTGACCAACTACCAGACCATCCGCACCAGCATCACCCGCCTGAAGAAGCTTGAAACCATGTTCGAAGACGGCTCTGTTAGCCGCTTCCTGAAAAAGGAAGTCGTGCGCATGGAACGCGAAGTCACCAAGCTGAACCTGACCCTGGGCGGCATCAAAGATATGGAAGAGCCGCCTGCGGCCGCCTTCATCATCGATCCGCATCGCGAAGAGATCGCCGTCAAGGAATGCCGCAAGCTCGGTATCCCGATCGTGGCCGTGGTCGATACCAACTGCGATCCCGACCTGATTGACTATATCATCCCCGGCAACGACGACGCCATCCGCGCCATCAAGCTTTTTGCCGGCGCAATGGCCGATGCATGCATGGAAGGCGCCGCCAGCACCAAGGACGCCGTGGAAGAGCCCAAGACCACCAAGGTTCCCGAAGTTGAGCTTCCGGCCGGTTCCGCAGAGCCAGAATCCGTAGATACAGACGAAGAGGTATAATACGATGAGCATTACCGCAGCGATGGTTAAGGACCTGCGCGAACGCACCGGCGTGGGCATGATGGATTGCAAAAAGGCACTGACCGAATGCGATGGCGACGAAGAAAAGGCCATTGCATGGCTTCGCGAAAAGGGGCTGTCCAAGGCCGCCAAGAAAGCGGGCCGCGCCACTTCCGAGGGCCTCGTGACCGTTGTCGTCGCCGCTGACGGCAAGTCCGCCGCCATGAGCGAACTCAAGTGCGAGACCGATTTCGTGTCCAAGAACGAGGAATTCATTGCCCTGGCTGAAGTCCTGGCCAATCTCGCGCTCGAAAAGAAGACCGACGACCTGGAAGCGCTGCCTGCCGAAGCCTCCGATCTGACTGGCCTCATCGGCAAGATCGGCGAGAACATGCAGGTCGGCCGCCTGGCCTACGTGTCCTTCACCGGCGACGGAGCCATCGGCACGTATGTCCACTCCACCAAGAAGCTTGGCGTCCTGGTCGAACTGTCCGGTCAGGTCACTCCCGAGCTGGCCAAGGACGTGGCCATGCAGATCGCGGCCGCCAATCCCCTTTGCGTCGGCCCGGATCAGATCCCGGCCGAAACCCTGGCCCAGGAGAAGGAAATCTACCTGAACCAGGCCAAGGAAGAAGGCAAGCCGGCCCAGATCGCCGAGAAAATCGTCGAGGGGCGCATCCGCAAGTTCTATCAGGAAGTGTGTCTGCGCGAACAGCTCTTCATCAAGGACGACAAGAAGACCATCAAGGATCTTCTTGGAAAAAACGCCGATATTGTCCGGTTCTTCCGGTTCGCCATCGGCGCATAAGCAAAGGGCCGCAAGGCCCTTTTTTTTGGCCCTCAGATCGTCAAGCCCCGCACCGCCCCGCTTCACGCCTACTGTTGCAGCGGATGCGCGAAATGGATATACGATCATCCGAGAAGGAGGCCTGGGCATCCCGGCCTCCTTTTCGTTCACCGCTTACCCAAGAGGTACCTATACAATGGAGAAACTCCGATACGGCAGAGTAATGCTCAAGCTGAGCGGAGAGGCCCTGGCCGGAGAGCAGGGCTTCGGCATCGAACCCCAGACCATTCAATCCATCTGTCGTGAACTTGCCGAGGCGGCCTCCATGGGCGTGCAGCTCAGCATGGTCATCGGCGGCGGCAACATTTTTCGTGGAATTTCCGTCTCCTCCAAGGGCATGGACCGCGCCTCGGCCGACTACATGGGCATGCTGGCCACGGTCATGAATGCCCTGGCGGTTCAGGACGCCCTGGAAAAACTGGGCATCACGACCCGCGTCATGACCGCCATCGACATGAAGGAAGTGGCCGAGCCCTACATCAGGCGCCGCGCCATCCGTCATCTCGAAAAAGGCCGCGTGGTCATCTGCGCAGCCGGTACGGGCATTCCCTATTTCACAACGGATACAGCGGCGGCGCTCAGGGCCATGGAACTCAAGTGCGAGGCGATCCTTAAGGCCACCAGGGTCAACGGCGTCTACGACAAGGATCCCGAAAAACATTCCGACGCCGTCATGTTCAACAAACTGACCTATCTGGACGTGCTGCAGCGTCGCCTCAAGGTCATGGATTCCGCGGCCATATCCCTTTGCATGGACAACAAACTCCCCATCGGGGTCTTCAACCTCTTTGTGCCCGGCAATATCCAGCGGGTGGTCAGAGGCGAGGAAGTCGGAACAATTGTTCAAGGAGAATGACATGGAAAAGCACACACAGGATTGCACCAACAGGATGCAGAAAAGCATCGACAGTCTGGAAAAGGATTTCTCCAAGCTGCGCACCGGCCGGGCCTCTACGGCGCTGGTGGACAGCATCCGGGTCGATTACTACGGCACCCCGACCCCGCTCAATCAGGTTGCCTCCGTATCCATCCCGGACAGCCGCACCATTTCCATTTCCCCCTGGGATCGCAGCGCCTTCAACAGCATCGAGAAGGCCATCATGAAGTCGGACCTGGGACTCACTCCCATCAACGACGGCCGCGCCATTCGCATCAACATCCCGGTTCTGACCGAGGAACGCCGCAAGGACCTGGTCAAGATGGCCAAAAAATACACCGAAGATGCCAAGGTCGCCATCCGCAACGTGCGCCGGGACGTCAACGACGCCCTGAAGAAAATGCACACCGCCAAGGAAATCAGCGAAGACGATCTGCACAAGGGCCAGGACGAGGTCCAGAAGACCACCGACAACTTCGTGAAGAAGGCTGACGCGGTCTTTACCGAAAAAGAAAAGGAAATCATGGAGATCTAGATCCAGTCCATGCCACCGCTCAATCATCTCGCCATCATCATGGACGGCAACGGCCGCTGGGCTCGCGCCAGGGGTCTTGACCGCAGCGCCGGCCACAAGGCCGGCACCGAAACCGCCCGCGAAATCGTCAAGGAATGCCGAAAACTCGGCATTCCCTACCTGACGCTCTACACCTTCTCCAAGGAGAACTGGTCCAGGCCCAAACAGGAGGTCAGTTTTCTGTTTGGCCTGCTCAAGGACTTTTTGACCGCGGAGCTTCCCTCCCTGCTGGAACAGTCCATCCGACTGAACGTGCTCGGAGATCTGGACGAGCTGCCCCTGCCCACCAGACAAGTGCTGCGCCACGCCATGGAAAAAACCGCCACCTGCTCGGCCATGAACCTGAACCTGGCCCTCAACTATTCGGGACGGCTTGAAATTCTGCGTGCCTGCCAGGCCTTGGTGAAGAAGCAGGTTAACCCGTCGGAACTGACCGAGGAGATGTTCGCCGGCGAACTCTACACCTCGGGCATGCCCGACCCGGATCTGATCCTGCGCACCAGCGGCGAACTGCGGCTTAGCAACTATCTGCTCTTTCAAAGCGCCTACAGCGAGCTCTATTTCTCCGCCGTGCCCTGGCCGGACTTTCATGTCGGCGAACTGCACGCCGCACTGGAGGACTATGCGTCCCGTCAGCGCCGCTTCGGGACCACGGGGGAGGAGACCGCATGAAAAGTCCGCATTTCAAACGCGTCCTGACCTCCCTATTGCTGCTGCCCCTGCTCGGCTGGGCCATCTTGAGCGGGGACCCGGTCCTGAGCATCGCCATCACGGCCGTGGCCGGTCTTGGGCTCATGGAATTCTATGCCATGTTCTGGCCGGGACGGGAGAAGCCTCTCTGGAAGGCCCTTGGTCTCTTCTTTGCCCTGGGCATGGTCTGGGCGCCCCTGGCCTGGAGCGGCGCGGCCCTGGCTTTAGTAGCCATGCTGGTCGTGGCCGTTTCGTTTCTGATCGCCCACGACAGAGGAAAATCTCCCGACGCCTTTAATGACAGTCAGACACTGCTCTTCGGCCTTCTGTACCTGCCCTTTATCCTGCGTCTGTTCCGGACCATCTCCGCGCCGGAGATCGGACTCGTGCTGCTGACCACCTTCGCCGCCGACACCGGTGCCTACTATGCGGGAAGCTTCATCGGCGGCCCCAAGATCTGGCCTTCGGTCAGCCCGAAAAAAACCTGGGCGGGTAGCCTTGGAGGCCTCTGCGCGAGCGTCCTGGTCTGCACGGCCATGGGCCTTTCCTTTGGCAACGCGCACTGGACGAGCTTCGCCTTGCTTGGCGTGGCCCTGAACATTGCCGCGCAGATTGGCGACTTTTTCGAATCCGCCCTGAAACGCTGGCGCGGGATAAAGGACTCCGGCAAGATTTTGCCCGGGCACGGCGGGATTCTGGATCGCATCGACAGCCTGCTCTTCACCCTTCCCCTGTACTGCGGGCTGACCGCCTTGTTCTCCTTTTTCGCCTGAGGCAAAAAGCCATGAAGTACATTTCAGGCCTCTCATCCCCGGTTTTCGACCGCCCCGGCCAGCGCACCCTCGCCATTCTGGGCAGCACCGGGTCCATTGGCACAAGCGCGCTCAAGGTCGTGGCCAAGAACCGCGACGACCTTGATGTCGTGGCCCTGGCCGGAGCCAGGAACATAAAGCTGCTGGCCAGGCAGGCCGAAATCTTCCGTCCGAAATACCTGGGTGTCCTGAACAAGGAAAAAGCAGACGAACTCTCCGCCCTGCTCCCTGAAGGTTACAACCCGCGCATTCTCGTTGGACAGGAAGGGTACACGACCATGGCCACCCTGCCCGAGGCCGACCTCATCCTGGCCGCCCAGGTCGGCGCGGCCGGGTTGGTCCCGGCCATGGCCGCAGCCAAAGCTGGCAAGGTGCTGTGCCTGGCCAACAAGGAGGCCCTCGTTCTTGCCGGAGACCTTTTCCGCAGTGTCTGCCAGGCCAGCGGTGCCGTCATTCTTCCCGTGGACTCGGAACACAACGCCCTTTTTCAGGCCTTCACGGGCCATGAGGGCAGACAGGCCTGCCGCCTGATCTTGACCGCGTCAGGCGGACCGTTTCGCACAAAAAGCCTGCATGAAATCCAGGCCGTGACTCCTGCTCAGGCCCTGAGGCACCCAAACTGGTCCATGGGCGCGAAAATTTCCATCGACTCCGCGACCATGATGAACAAGGGTCTTGAGATCATCGAGGCCGTGCATCTTTACGGCGCGTCTCTGGATGAGGTGGACGTAGTGGTACATCCCCAGTCCATCGTCCACTCCCTGGTCGAGTACGAAGACGGCTCGCAGTTGGGCCACCTTGGCATGCCGGACATGGAGATCCCTATCGGCTACTGCCTCGGCTATCCCAAAAGGCTGCACATCGGCCTTGAGCGCCTCGATCTGGCCCGGATCGGCACCCTGACTTTCGAGACTCCCGATCCGCTGCGCTTTCCCTGTCTGAATCTGGCGCGCGAGGCGCTCTTAGCCGGTCCCAGCCACCCCGTGGTGCTCAATGCCGCCAATGAAATCGCGGTTCAGGCATTTCTTGACGGGCGCATCTCTTTTCCGGGCATTGCCCGGCTCATCGAAATGATGCTTGGCAAACATTCCTTGACCTTGATGCATGATCTGGGGGACATTTTGGACCTTGATGCGCAAACACGAACTCGGTCCGAAGAGGCCATAGGAAAAGGCGAATGGTAACCAGTATTCTGGCTGTGGTTGTGGTCCTTGGCGGACTGATCTTCTTTCATGAGTTGGGCCACTTCGTGGTCGCTCGCAGCCTCGGCATGGGAGTGAGCGTCTTTTCCCTGGGATTCGGGACGCGGCTTTTCGGCTTCACCCGGGGCAAGACGGACTACCGAGTCTGCGCCTTTCCCCTGGGCGGCTACGTGCAGCTCGTGGGCGAATCCGTCGATGCCGAACTTCCCGAAGGATTTGGCCCGGAGGAATCATTTTCGCGCAGACCGCCCTGGCAACGCATGCTGGTCGTGCTGGCCGGGCCCGTGTTCAACTTCATCCTGGCCTGGTTCATTTTCTGGGGCTTGGCCTACAGCCAGGGCGCGCAGGAGCTGTTGCCCGTCATCGGCCAGGTGACCAACTCAAGCGCGGCCGAAGAGGCCGGCATCGTCCCCGGAGATCAGATCATCGAAATCGACGGAGTACGGATCGAGGTCTGGGAAGACCTGGTCGATCGCATCGAAGCCAATGAAGGCGATTCGATGTTCCTGACCGTGCAACGGGGCAGCGAGCTCTTTTCCGTGCACGTCACCCCGCGATTGCAGGAAAAGCGCAATCTGTTCGGCGAAATCAAGACCATGCCCATGCTCGGCATCGCTCCCAAGGGCGAAATCCTGAGTCGCGAGCTTGGATTTTTTGACGCCGCAGTTCAGGGCGCCCGCCAAATCTGGGAAGTCAGCGGATTGATGGTCATGGGTATCGTCAAGCTCATCGAGCGGGTCATCCCCATGTCGGACATGGGCGGGGTCATCCTCATCACCGAGATGATCCACAAGGAAGCGCAAAACGGCATCGTCAACCTGCTGGCACTGACCGCGCTGATCAGCATCAACCTTGGGATCCTGAACCTGCTGCCCATCCCGGTCCTGGACGGAGGGCACATCCTGTTCTTTTTCCTGGAAACCGTCACCGGCAAACCGCTTAGTCCGCGCGTTCAGCAATTTGCCCTGAAGATAGGCATGATGCTGCTGCTCATGCTCATGATCCTGGCCACATTCAATGATATCCTCCGACACTTCAGGTAGCCGCTATCTCGCGCTGAACTGCGCCGAGGAACGCATTCAGGTTGTCCTTGGCAGCCCGTGCGAGGTCATGTTCAGCGAGGAGATTCTCTGCCCCGGGCAATCCATCCGCCATCTGCCCACGGCCATTGCGCGCGCCCTTGGAGTTCCGTCCATGGGGGCCGCCGAGCTTTCTGGCATCGCCTGTGTGCGCGGGCCGGGATCGTTCACGGGCCTGCGCATCGCCCACGCGGCCATGCACGGGCTGTCGCGTCCGCACGCCATCCCCATGGCCGGGCTGCAATATCCGCAAATCCTGGCCGCCCAGGCCGAACCATTTGTGGGCGGCACTGAACTCTGGATCCTGACCTACGCCCGCAAGGGGCAGGTCTACATCCAGGGCTTCAAGGCCGGCATGCCCCTGGCTCCTGTCCGGCCGCTGCCGGTTCCCAGGGCTTACGAACTGCTGCAGTCACGTCCGGCGGACATCTTCCTGCTCGGCAGCGGCCTGCGCAAAAATCCCGAACTGTCGGCCTTGCCGAAGGCCACGGCCTTGCCTCAATTTCTCGATACGCCCCTACCGTCCATCCTACTGGCCGCCGCATGCGCGGCGGAGTATTCAAGCCGGGCGCCCCAGCCTTTGTATCTTCGCAAGTCCGACGCCGAGGACAATCTGGAATCCATCGCCAGCTCGCGCGGCATTCCCGCCGCCGAGGCCCGCAAGCACATCCCCGATTTCGAATAATCTTTGTCCGACACGTGATGTTGGACAAAATTCCTCTAAAGAAATTCCCCGCCCTGCCGATTTACTCATCAAGAACAATGAGCAAGGCCCGCAAACTGCTCGATTCAAAGGCAAGGACGCCGCTAATTTTTCAAGGAGGAATTTTTTATGTCACTCATTATCAACCACAACCTGATGGCCATGAACGCGAACCGCAACCTGGCATCCGCGTACGGCAACCTGTCGACATCCGTCAGCCGCCTGTCTTCGGGCCTGCGCATCACCTCCGCCGCCGACGACGCGGCAGGCCTCGCCATTCGCGAGCTCATGCGTGCGGATATCGCATCCCTGAACCAGGGTGTCAGAAACGCCAATGACGCCATCTCCATGATCCAGACCGCCGACGGCGCCCTTGGCGTCATCGACGAAAAGCTGATCCGCATGAAGGAACTGGCCACCCAGGCGGCCACCGGCACCTACGCTTCGGACCAGCGTCTGATCATCGACTCGGAGTACCAGGCCATGGCCTCGGAAATCACCCGAATCGCCAACGCCACGGACTTCAACGGAATTTACCTGCTGAACGGCAACCTCTCCGCGTCCAGCACAAACGCGGCAGTGGCGAATTGGGGCAATGAGCACAAGGGCGGCGGATTGGCCTCAACCGGCCCCCTGAAGGTTCACTTTGGCACGGGCAACGACTCTGCGGAAGATTACTACTACATCGCCATCGGCAACTCCACCGCCTCGGCCTTGGGAGTAGGCAACGCTTCAGACGCCGCCAGGGCCAACGGAACCGGCAACGCGGCATCTGGAGGCTACAGCATCTCCACCCAGCAGGGCGCCCAGGAAGCCTTGGCGGCCCTCAACTCGGCCATCACCTCCAAGGACAACATCCGAGCCAACCTCGGCGCCTTGCAGAACCGTCTTGAGAACACCATCACCAACCTGCAGATCCAGGCAGAGAACCTGCAGGCAGCCGAGTCCCAGATCTCCGATGCCGACGTCGCCACGGAAATGACCAACTTCGTGCGCAACCAGATTCTGACCCAGTCCGCGGTGGCCATGCTTTCCCAGGCCAACAGCCTGCCACAGATGGCCTTGCAGCTCATGCAGGGATAGTAACAGCTTCGTAGAACCTCTTTCCCGGCCGGGTCGCGAAAGCGGCCCGGCCTTTTTAACTTGAGAATATTGATTCTGGCACCAGGTTTGCTCGAAGCATGAACAGATTCGTCCAACCCAACGCACCAGAGGAATGACATGGCTGATGACCTGACCAGTTCGCTTATTTCCGGAGCCATCCGCTTCACGGGCCTCGGGTCCGGGACGGACTTCGACGCCATGGTGACCAAGCTCATCGAAGTCGAACAAACCCGAACCAAGCGGCTCGAGTACTGGCGGGCGGGGTGGGAAGCAAAGAGCGAGGCCTTTGATTCGCTCTCTTCGAACATGCTTTCCCTCAAGTCGTCCCTGGATACCATGAACACCACGGACGAGTTCCTGATCAAAAATGCGATCTCTTCCAACACCACCGCCGTGACCGCAAAGGCGGGCAGCAACGCGGAAGAAAGTACCCACCAGGTGGATGTGCTGTCCCTGGCGACCAACGACATGCACATGGGGGCGGTAATTTTTTCCTCCCCGGATGAAGTCATCAGTGGTGGCGCGGCGGGAACATTCGTCTTTACGGCCGGCTCAAGGCAGGTCTCCGTCAACGTAACCAGCACCACGACCCTGAATCAGTTCGCCAGTCTCATCAACTCCGACGCGGATAATCGCAACTACGTACGTGCCAGCGTGGTCAACGACGGCAGCGGTTACCGGCTGCAAATTCGGGGCATGGATCTTGGCGCCGGCAACGACTTCATTGTCGATGAATCCTCGACCTCGGCCAACCTGCTCACAAATTTCAGCCAAAGTCAGTTCATTGAAACCCAGAATGCCGCCAACGCCAAGCTTCGGGTCGATGGCTTTCCTCTTACTCCCACAGCCACCCAAGAGATCCTGAAGGCCACCTTTACCGGCAAGACCACGGCGGACACCATAACCACCACCGACGGTACCTTCAAGTTCGCCTATGACGGAACGCTGTATTCCGTCGCCGTTGCGGCCGCGGACACCTACGCAGATCTGGCCGGCAAAATCAACACCGCCGTGGGCACCCCCATAGCCACGGCCGAGGACGTGTCCGGCAATGTCGAACTGACCCTGAAGGGCGCGGCGGGCTCGGACAAACAGATTTCCATCATCAATTCCCCCGGGACCACGGTCGGCGAACTTCAACCGGCAGCGTTCACGCAGATCCAGGGAGCCACCGACGGCTACTTCGAGCGTAACTCAAACTCCATCTCAGATATCATCTCCGGCGTGACCCTGAATCTGGCCAGCATCGGCAGCTCGACCATCACCACCAGCCTCGACCCGGAAGCGGTCGCCGAGAAGGTGCAGACCTTTGTCGAGGCCGTGAATTCGGTGCTGCAGGAGATCAAGGACCAGACCCAGGTCACGACAGTCGGTGAAAATGTTTCCGGGTCTCTTTTGACCGGCAACTACGGCATGCAGATGATTCAGCAGAAGCTCAAGAATATCCTGGCGGAAAAAGGAGTCGGGTTCGACTACGACATGGACCCCATCGTTTCCCTGGGCAGCGTGGGCATCACCACGGACACCAGCCAGGGCTCTCCGACTTTCGGCCTGCTCATTTTCGATCCCGGTGCCTTTTCCGCAGCCCTGAACACCGACCCCGACGCCGTGGCCCGTCTCTTCAGTGCCGACCAGTACCCGTCAACCAAGGAAATTGTGAACGGGATCGCGGTGGAATCCTCGAATTTCAATTTCGACTCGTCCATCAAGGGCGTGACCCAAGCCGGGGAGTATTCCGTAAACTATACCGTGGACGCCGGCGGCAACATCAGTGCCGCGAGCATCAACGGATACCCGGCCAGCATCGACGGCACAAAGCTCGTGGCCATGGGGGATGGAAATGCGGCGCGAGGCCTTTCCATTGAAGTCATCAACCTGACGGCCGGCTCCTATTCCGGCACGGTCCAGATCAAGTCCGGCAAGACCCAGGAACTGATTGACGAACTCAAAAGGTTGACAGACCCAACGACCGGAACCCTTGAAGTCCTCAAAGACAACTATCAGGACATCATGGATTCCATCGACGACAAGATCGCCTATGAAGAACGCCGCCTGACCCTCCTGGAAAGAAACCTGCGGCTGCGCTTTGCCAAGCTTGAAGGCGTTCTAGGTACGTACAACAACATTTCCACCCAGATCAGCTCGCAAATCAGCAGTTTGTCCGGCAAGTGATAGAAAGGAGTTCGCACAGTGCACAAAGCCGCCAACGCCTACATGCAGACCCAGGTCACCACCACAACCCCCGGCCATCTCGTGGTCATGCTTTACGACGGGGCCATCACCTTCCTGGAGCAGGCCAAGGGAGAGATCGAGGCGAAAAACTTTGCCAAGAAGGGCATCCTCATTTCCCAGGCTCTCGATATCATAGCCGAGCTCGACGGCTCCCTGAACGCGGACAAAGGAGGGGAGATCGCCCGGAACCTGCACAAGCTCTACGTGTATTGCAGCACCCGCCTGCTGCAGGCCAACCTCAAGATGGATATCGCAATGGTGGACGAAGTGATCGGCATCCTGTCCTCTTTCAGATCCGCCTTTTCGGAGATTTCCAAGAACCCGGCTCACCAGGCGCCTCCCAGGGCGGCCGCCTATTACGCCAGATAGGCCGGGGCGCCCTGTCCTGACCAACATATAAGGCACGCATTCTGCATCCGCTTTCCCAGATCACACTTCAACAGGAAAAGCGCGCATGTGCGGCATAGCCGGTTTTTTCAATCCGAGCGGAATCTCTCCGCAAAGCAACGTCCTTTCGTCCATGGCCCAAGCCCTGGCTCATCGCGGACCGGACCACCAGGGCCTGTTCCAGGACCGCTGCTGCGCCCTGGCCTACAGACGGCTTTCCGTCATAGATCTGGCGGGGGGCAATCAACCCGTGGTCCATGAACCGTCCGGGGCGGTCCTGGTTTTCAACGGCGAAATCTATAATTACCAGCCGCTCCGGGCCGAACTTGCCAGTCTTGGCCATGTTTTCCGCACCCATTCGGACTCTGAAGTCCTGCTCGCGGCCTACCTGCAGTGGGGCGCCAAATGCCTGCGCCGCCTGGTCGGCATGTTCGCCTTCGCGGTCTGGACCCCTCGGGCGCAAACGCTCTTCCTGGCCCGGGACCGCATGGGCAAGAAACCACTTTTTTACACGCTCCTGCCCGACGGAACCCTGATCTTCGCATCCGAGATCAAGGCCATCCTGCGCTTTCCAGGTGTACCGCGCGGCATGAACCCCCTGGCCATGGACCGGCTGCTTGACTATGGATTCAACCTGGCTCCGGATACGTTCCTGCAGGGAATCAGCCAGGTTCCACCCGCCCACACCCTGCTGGCAGACGGCAGCGGCCATCGGACTGCCCCTTACTGGGACATCCCCATGGACCGGCCCGTGGCCAAAATATCCGAGGACGAAGCCGCCGAGGGTCTGCGCCATCATCTGGTCGAAGCCGTGCGCGATCGCCTCGTGGCCGACGTGCCCGTTGCCTCGTACCTCAGCGGAGGCATCGACTCCAGCAGCGTGACCGGACTTTACGCGCACCTCTCGAACGCCCCCGTCCACACCCTCTCCATCGCCTTCGAGGACGCGGGCTATGACGAACGCCATTTCGCGCGCATG
This sequence comes from Desulfomicrobium apsheronum, assembly GCF_900114115.1. Taxonomy (NCBI): domain Bacteria; kingdom Pseudomonadati; phylum Thermodesulfobacteriota; class Desulfovibrionia; order Desulfovibrionales; family Desulfomicrobiaceae; genus Desulfomicrobium; species Desulfomicrobium apsheronum. Next base: position 157,567 of record NZ_FORX01000003.1, read on the forward strand.
GTCTCAAGCTCGTTCGGAACCAGCCACCACGAATTCCTCTGCGCCATTGCGGAAGAAGAAATCGAAAAGCTGGTCTGGCATCTGGAGAGCCCGCTGGTCACCCTCCTGAATCTGCCCCTCTATCTTTTATCAAGACAAATCAGTGATATGGGCTTCAAGGTGGTCCTGTCCGGAGACGGGGCAGACGAAATCCTGGGCGGGTACGACTACTTCAAGCTCTTAAAGCTCATGGACTTCATCGGCAGAAACGAAAGCGCCGGCCGCGCAAATCTGCTGCGCCGGGTCTTTCCCGGCATCACCTCACAGCAGCAGGCCTGGATGCAGTATGCCGCCCTCAAAGGCTATCCTGCCGCGCATCCGGCTCTGCCCTACAGATTCCAGGCCTTCCAATTCAAGAACCAGCTCATGAGCGACGGGTTCGTGAACCGGTTGCTGCCCATTATCGGTGCCAGGGACGACGAACTGCCAGTCGTTCCGGGAGACAGACCCCTCATGGACCAGGCCCTGTACCTGGAGACCAAGATGCGCCTGCCGAACCTGACCCTGGCCCTGGCCGACACCATGAGCATGGCCAACTCCGTCGAACTGCGTTCGCCGTTCATGGACCACCGGCTGGTGGAGTACGTCTTCTCCCTGCCCAGCCATCTCAAGATGCGCGGCCTCAATGAAAAGTACCTACTCAAAAAGAGTTTCCGCACCTTCCTGCCCCCGGCCATCAGCCAACGCCGCAAGCAGCCCCTGGCTCCTCCGAGCAAGTGGTTCGTGCGCATGTTCAGAGGCATGATCGGTGATGTTCTCTCTGCCGCCAGCGTGCGCGACAAGGGCTATTTCAGGCCCGAATTCACGGACCACATGCTGCGCGAGTTCGATGCGGACAGCCCCATGGACTACAGCGGTGTGATCATTGTCGCCCTCTTCGTGCATCTCTTCGACGACCTCTTCGTGTCCGCCAAATCCCCGCGCGGTTGCTAATCGAGACAAGAGCAGGTATCAGCCTTCTCGCAAGAGGAGAACGCATTTACCATGAACATCATCTGTCCCAAGTGCGGATTCGGACGCACTGTCAACGAAGAGAAGCTGCCTCCAAAAGCGGTCATGGCCACTTGTCCCAAGTGCCGGAATCGCTTCAAATTCCGTGAAATAGCTCCGCTAGAACATATTGAACCAACAACCGATTCCCCGCTCCCGGCACCAGCGCTCGCCCCTGAAAACCAGGGCACGCAGGAAGAGGCGCAAGGCCCGGTCCAGCCGGAGCAGGCGCCCCACGGACCCGTCGAATCGCCCACGCCTCCGCATGACGAAGATCTTTGGAACGAACTGGCCGCGCTCAAGGAGGACGAGGAGGAAGATGATTCCCAGGCCGAGTACCGGCCGGAACCGTCCCTGCCGCTGTGGGAGCGTGTCAGCTCCGGGTATCCGCGCGCTTTCGCCCAGACCTTCCTTGAGGTGCTGGCCAATCCCAAGGCCTTTTTCTCGGCCATGCCTGTCGGATACGGGATGGTCAAACCGCTGCTTTTCTTCCTGATCATCGTCCAGGCCGTGGCCCTGTCCCAATCCATCTGGCAGCTCTTGGGCATCATCCCACCGAACGCGCTGACCGAGAATCTGGACAACACGTTGCAGGCGGCGCTCTCGCTCATTTTGTACCCGATTGAAGTCTGCATCTTCCTGTTTCTCGACACCGCCATGAACCACTTCTTTCTGCGGCTCTTCAAGGCGGACACCAAAGGCTTCGAGGGCACCTTCAGAGCCGAGACCTACAGCGCGGCGCCCATGCTGCTCATGATCGTCCCGTACATCGGCCTGCCCTTGGCCATGATCGGAGTGGTCGTGTACAAATTCCTGGGACTGCGCCATGTGCACGGCGCCACGAACAAACAGGTGCTGGCCGTCCTGATCCTGCCCATGCTGCTGGCCATAACCGTCGCCATCGTCCTGACGCTGTTGACCGGAGGGATCTGATGCGCAACTTCAAAGCCTGGTGGCGCACGGCCCTGAACAGGCCGAAGGATCGCCGCGAACCCCGCAGCGGCACGGACAATCCCTCGACAAGACGCGAGCCCTGCGCCGGGGATTCCAAGGACCACACGGCATCGCTTTTAAACGCCGAGCCTCCCACCCACACCCTGCAGTAGGCGTTTTCACCCCTTGACTTGACAATGGCAACCATTAGGACAAGCCTTCGGCTTTCTCGTTTTTTACGGACCCGACCGCACCTTCCGGCGCGGCCGGGATCGCACATCACCCCGACGAACCCCAGCGTTCACATGAGGCAACCATGATCGGTATTTCAAAATTATACTGCGGCACGGTGGAACCTTCCGATGCACTTCGCTACGGACGCAATTCCGCCCAACTCCCCTCTCACCTGCTGCAGTTCGCCAAGGACAAAAAGCCCGTTGTGGTCTGGAACATGACCCAGCGCTGCAATCTCAAATGTGTGCATTGCTACGCCCACGCCGTTGAGCCGAGCAATCACAAGGACCCCATCTCCACGGATCAGGCCAAGGCCATGATCGACGACCTGGCCAAGTTCGGCGCGCCGGTCATCCTCTTTTCCGGCGGCGAACCCCTGGTACGCGAAGATCTGGTGGACCTGGCCAAATACGCCACCTCCACGGGGATGCGCGCGGTAATCTCCACCAACGGGACGCTCATCACCAAGGCCAAGGCCCGCGAACTCAAGGAAGTAGGACTGTCCTACGTCGGCATCTCTCTTGATGGCGCCGAGGCTGTGCACGACCAGTTTCGCGGCGTGACCGGTGCCTACAAACTGGCGCTCAAGGGCGTGGAAAACTGTCAGGCCGAAGGGCTCAAGGTGGGACTCAGATTCACCATCAACAAGCGCAACGCCGCCGAGATTCCGCACCTCTTCGATCTGGTCGAATCCCTGGAAGTCCCGCGTATCTGTTTTTATCACCTGGTCTATTCGGGCCGCGGTTCCGAACTTATCAAGGAAGATCTGGATCACGCCGAGACCCGCGCCGTGGTCGATCTGATCATGGACCGCACCCGCGCCCTGCACGACAAGGGCAAGCCCAAGGAAGTGCTGACCGTGGACAACCACGCCGACGGTCCCTACGTCTATTTCCGCATGCTCAAGGAAGACCCCAAGCGCGCTGCCGAAGTCATGGAATTATTGAAGATGAACGAAGGCAATTCCACGGGACGCGGCATCGGCTGCATCTCTTGGGACGGCTCCGTGCACGCGGACCAGTTCATGCGTCACCACACCTTCGGCAACGTGCTGGAGCGCCCCTTCTCCGAGATCTGGGTCGACGAGAAAATCGAGCTTCTGCACAAGCTCAAGGACAAGCGCCCGCATGTGAAAGGCCGCTGCGCCACCTGCCGCTTCCTGAACATCTGCGGCGGCAACTTCCGGGCCCGCGCCGAAGCCTTTTACGACGACTTCTGGGCTCACGATCCGGCCTGTTATCTGACCGACGAGGAAATCAGCGGCGAAAAGCTCTAGGAGGACGGCATGAACACCTTTCATCGCGGCCGCCGGCTGCGTTCAAGGAGCGTCCTGCGGGACATGGTGAGGGAGAGCCGGCTGGGACGGGAGGACCTGATCCAGCCGTATTTCGTGGTCGAAGCGGACCCAGACTTCAAGAAGCCCATCGGTTCCATGCCCGGCCAGTTCCAGCTGGGCCTGAACCAGCTCTTGAACGAAGTGGGTCCGGCCGTGGATGCGGGTCTCAAAAGCCTCATCCTCTTCGGCATCCCCGTTGAAAAAGATCCGGCCGGCACCCAGGCCTATGCCGAAGACGGCATCGTGCAGGAGGCCATCCGCCGCATCAAGAGCCGCTGGCCCGAGCTGATCGTGGTCGCGGACACCTGCCTGTGCGAATATACCTCCCACGGGCACTGCGGACTGGTCTCCCCCGAAGGAGTGGTCCAGAACGATCCGACCCTGGCGCTACTGGCCCGCACGGCAGTGGCCCAGGCCCAGGCCGGCGCGGACATCATCGCCCCCTCGGACATGATGGACGGTCGGGTGGCGGCCATCCGGGAAGCCCTCGATGAAAAGGGCTTCCTGGACACGCCCATCATGTCCTACGCGGTCAAATATTCCTCGGCCTTTTACGGCCCCTTCCGCGACGCGGCCGAAAGCGCGCCCAAATTCGGAGACCGCAAGACCTACCAGATGGACCCCGCCAATTGGCGCGAAGGCCTGCGCGAAGCCGCAGCCGACGTGGAAGAGGGCGCGGACATCCTCATGGTCAAGCCGGGCCTGCCCTATCTGGACATCATCCGTCTGGTCCGTGACAACTTCGACCTGCCCGTGGCCGCCTATCAGGTCAGCGGGGAATACAGCCAGATCAAGGCCGCGGCCATGAACGGCTGGATCGACGAAACCGCCGTGGCGCTCGAAAGCCTCATCGCATTCAAGCGGGCCGGGGCGGACCTGATCCTTTCCTACTTCACCCAAGACCTGCTCAAGGCGGGACACATATAATGCAAAAACATCCTCATCACGGCGCGGGCCCCTCAGGTCTGGACGGGCCCCCTGCCGGGCATCCCGGTGGTCATCAGGGTGGGCACCCGGGCGGACATCCCGGAGGCAAACCCGGCGGACACCCGGGCGGCATGGTCACGACCCTGTCCGACGGCACTCCGGCCTGCAAGCTCATCGCCTGGGAAGTGACCCGCTCCTGCAACCTGGCCTGCAAGCATTGCCGTGCGGAAGCGCACCTGGAGCCCTACGAGGGCGAGCTGGACACGGCCGAGGCCAAGGCGCTCATCGACACCTTTCAGCAGGTCGGCAATCCCATCATCATCTTCACCGGCGGCGATCCCATGATGCGCGCCGATGTCTATGAGCTCATCCGCTACGCCACCGACAAGGGTCTGCGCTGTGTCATGTCGCCCAACGGGACGCTGATCACTCCGGAAACCGCGCAGAAGATGCGCGAGGCCGGGGTGCAGCGCTGCTCCATTTCCATCGATGGACCCGACGCCCAGAGCCACGACGAGTTTCGCGGCGTGCAGGGCGCGTTCGACGCGTCCATGCGCGGCATCGAGTACCTGAAGGAAGCCGGCATCGAATTCCAGGTCAACACCACCGTGACCCGTGCGAACCTGAGCAGCTTCAAGAAGATCTTCGACCTTTGCGAACACATAGGAGCCGTGGCCTGGCACATCTTCCTGCTGGTGCCCACGGGCCGGGCCGCCCAGCTCGGGGCGGAGGTCATCACGGGCCAGGAATACGAGGACGTGCTCAACTGGTTCTACGATTTCCGCAAGACCACGAACATGCACTTAAAGGCCACCTGCGCCCCGCACTACTACCGCATCATGCGCCAGCGGGCCAAGGCCGAAGGCGTGCCGGTCACGCCCGAAAACTTCGGCCTCGACGCCATGACCCGTGGCTGTCTCGGCGGAACGGGCTTCTGCTTCATTTCCCACGTCGGCCAGGTCCAGCCCTGCGGCTACCTGGAGCTTGACTGCGGCAACATCCGCACCACCCCGTTCCCTGAAATCTGGCGTTCGTCGAAGCAGTTCAAGCAGTTCCGCACCCAGGATGAATACGAAGGCAAGTGCGGCATCTGTGAATACCACAAGGTCTGCGGCGGCTGCCGTGCCAGGGCGTACTCCATGAACGACAACTACATGGGCGAAGAACCGCTGTGCACGTACATTCCCAAACTCGCCGAACGGCGCAAAGCCTGATGGGTGGAAGCATGGATGATTTTGACAAGAAGATCCTGGACATGATCCAGACCGGCTTCCCGCTCGAAGCCCGGCCCTATGAAGAGATCGGCCTCAAGGTCGGCCTGACCGAGGCCGAGACTCTGGCCCGCGTACGGGCGCTGACGGAAAAAGGCGTGATCCGCCGCATCGGGGCCAACTTCCAGTCCAAGAAGCTGGGCTGGCACTCGACCCTGTGCTCCGCCGCCGTGCCCGAGGACAAGCTGGACGAATTCATCGCAGAGGTGAACAAACTTCCCGGCGTGACGCACAACTACCTGCGCCAGCACCGTCAGAACATCTGGTTCACCTTCATCGGCCCGTCCTGGGAAGATGTGCAGGAGACCCTGGCCAAAATCACCCGCAAGACGGGCATCTCCATCCTGAACCTGCCCGCGACCAAGATGTACAAGATTCAGGTCGACTTCAAGATGGGCGACAGGGAGGAATGATGCGCGAATTCATTCTCTCGCCATCCCTTTTGTCCTCGGATTTCGGCGCGCTGCGCTCCGAGCTGACCGCCCTTGAAGAGGCCGGCCTCAAATGGGTGCACTGGGATGTCATGGACGGAGCCTTCGTGCCGAACATCACCTTCGGCCCTCCGATCATCAAGCGCCTGCGCAAGACCTCCGGGCTCTTCTTCGACGTGCACCTCATGATCGAACGTCCCGAACGCTACATTCAGGAATTCGCCGACGCGGGCGCCGATCTGCTGTGCATCCACGCCGAAAGCACGCTGCACCTCGAACGCACGGTCAGCGCCATCCGCGAGGCTGGCATGCAGGCCGGGCTGTCGCTGAATCCGGCCACGCCGCTGGGTGTCGTCGAGTATCTGCTGCCCCAGCTGGACATGGTGCTCATCATGAGCGTGAATCCGGGTTTTGGCGGCCAGTCCTTCATTCCGTTCTGCAAGGACAAGATCGCGACCCTGTCCGCCATGATCCGCTCACGCGGGCTACAGACCCTGATCCAGGTCGACGGAGGCGTGACCTTGCACAACGCGAAGGAACTCTTTGACCTTGGGGCAGATGTTCTGGTCTCAGGCTCCGCCTTCTTCGGGTTCCCGCCGTATGCCGAGCGGCACAAGGCATTCCAGGAAGCCGTAGGCGCGAAATAGGCGCTGGCAATTCCTCGTTTTCGACCAACCCTCGCCCGCAGCGGGGGTTTTCTTTTTCATGCTCGCGCGGGCTTCGCCGCTAAACGATCCTGCCCAGACCCGTACCCAGGTAAAGGGCCGCGAACCCCACCACATTCTGCCCTGCCAGGTTGAGGGCCAGCTTGAGCCACTGTCCGTCGCCAAGGATGCCGCCGCTTTCAAAGATGAAGGTCGAGAAGGTCGTGAACGCGCCCATGAAGCCGGTGAGAATCAGGATTCGGGCCTGCGCCGACAGGAGGCCCCGCTCCTCGGACAGGATCCAGACCAGCCCGAACAGGAAGCAGCCCGTGATGTTCACCGCCCAGGTGCCCCAGGGAAAATCCCGCCCCATGACATCGTAGACCAGCCCCGAGAGCCAGTAGCGGCACAGTGTTCCGCACGCCCCGGCCAGGGCTATCAAGGCAATTTTCGACATGAGTTTTCCTCGCGGTTGATTCGCTTGCTGCATCGAGTCCTTGGGCAGTCGCGTGCACAAGCGGGAACGCCATGCTGATCCACCGTGAAAAGCCTCGGCTGATCCGGAACGCGCAGGTTCGGCATGGCGAAGACTTCGCTTATCAAAGCCACGGATGATTGTGGAGCGCTATCCCGCATGGGCAATTATTTCTGTCGCAGAATCGCTCAGACATCAATGCGGGCTGTATCTCATTTCAAAACAGAGAGTTACGTCCTTGATGCGTTTTGCGCACGATTCTGATAAAGGCGCGGCAAACACCATGAGAGACCCCATGACATCCCCTATCCATTGCCTGCTTGTCGATGACGAACCGCCCGCCCTGGACGAGCTGTCCTATCTTCTGTCCGGTTTTGAAGACGTGCGGATCGTCGGCACGGCCATGTCCGCATCGCAGGCCATGGAAGAAATCGTGCGACTGCGCCCCGAAGTGGTCTTTCAGGACATCCAGATGCCCGGCGCGACCGGCTTCCATGTTCTGGAGCGGGCGCTTAAATGCCCCGAGCCGCCGCTCTTCGTCTTTGCCACGGCCTACGACCAATATGCCATCCGCGCTTTCGAGGAGAACGCGGTGGATTATCTGCTCAAGCCCGTCTCCCGCGAGCGCCTGGCCAACTGCCTGGGGCGGCTGCGCAACCAGCTGCGCCACATGAACCCGGGCCAGGCCGCGCAGCCGAAGCTGGAAGAGCTGCTGAAAGGCATGGGGCTCGGCCAACCGCTGGTACGCATCTCCGTGGAGCACCGGGGGCGCGTGCTGCTGCTTGGGCACGCCGATGTCGTCGTCATCCGCACGGAAGGACGCCGCACACTCGTGCACACGCGCGACACGCAGTACGTGCACCACGGTCCCGGCACCCTGGATCGCCTGGAGGAAAAACTCGCAGCCCTGTCCTTCTTTCGCGCCAACCGGGGCGAGCTGGTCAATCTGGCGCAGGTCAGGGATTTCGCGCCCTGGTTCAACGGCAAATATCTTTTGACCATGCGCGATCACGCGGCCACCGAAATCACCGTCAGCAAGGCCAGGGTGCGCGATTTTCGCGACCAGCTCGGCCTTGCGTAAAGGATAGCCATGAATTCCGACGCCCTCATCCTGGCCCTGGCCGAACGCCTCGGACTCATCGTGGCCGGAGCCTTTTTGCTCCTGACCATCACCCCCATCCACAAGATGCGCCTGCGCCAGGGCCCCTCGTGGCGTTCGACGCTGCTGCAGATCCTCTTCTTCGGCGCGGCCGGAATCCTGGGCACGTACGGGGGCAATCTCGTCTCCCAGTCCGTGGCCAATCTTCGGGCCATGGCCGTTATCACGGGCGGCCTCTTCGGCGGCCCCGTGGTCGGCATCGCTTCCGGACTGATCGCAGGAGGACACCGCATCCTCATCGATATCGGCGGATTCAGCGCCGTGCCTTGCGGCCTGTCGACCATGATCGAAGGCGCGGTCGCCGGGCTGCTGACCCTCTACCTCAAGGAACGCAGCGTGGACTGGCGCTGGGCGGCCGGGCTGGCTCTGGGCGGCGAGACGCTGCACATGGGCATGGTCCTGGCCCTGTCCCACTCCTTTACGGAAGCCGTGGAACTGGTGCGCATCATCGCCGCGCCCATGATCATCCTGAACACCCTGGGCGCGGCCACCTTCGTACAGGTCATCAACGTGGTCTTCCGGTACCGGGCCAGGCAGGATTCGGTCCAAGCCCAGGAAATCCTCGACATCGCCAACTCAACGGTGAGTCACCTGCGCTCCGGGCTGACCCCGGAGAGCGCCCTGGCCACGGCGCGCATCATCCACAGCCGGGTCGCGGTCGGCGCCGTGGCCATCACCGACGAAACCAACGTCCTGGCCCACATCGGCGTCGGCGACGACCATCACTTGGCCGGACGGCCCATCATCACCGAGGCCACCCGGACCGTGCTCGAAACCGGACAGCCCATGTTTCTGAGCGCAAAGGAGGGCATCGGCTGCGGACACCCGAACTGTCCCTTTGCCTCGGCCATCATCGTGCCCCTGACCAAGGGCGGAAGCGTCGCCGGGACGCTCAAATTCTATGGCACGGCCAGCAAATCCCTCGACCTGCTGCTCTTCGAGCTGGGCAAGGGGCTTGGCAACCTCTTTTCCACCCAGCTCGAACTGGAAAACATCCAGATCACCGAGCGCATGCTCGCCCATGCCGAAATCCGCCGCCTCCAGGCCCAGATCAATCCCCACTTCCTGTTCAACTCCCTGAACACCATCACTTCCTTTTGCCGCACCAGCCCTGAAAAGGCCCGCAGCCTGCTCCAGGACCTGTCCAGCTACCTGCGCAAGAGCCTGGAGGCCAGCCGGGGATTCGTGCCCCTGTCCGAGGAACTGGACCAGATCCGCTGCTATCTGGCCATCGAGCAGGCCCGTTTCGGCGAACGCATCCGGATCGACTTCGACGTACAGGAAGGATGCGAATCCTGGCCCATCCCGCCGCTGATCATCCAGCCCCTGGTCGAAAACAGCGTGCGCCACGGCATCCTGGCCCATGAAAACGGCGGCGAGATCCGCGTGCAGGTGCGCAAGGAAGGCGCTTGCCTGCATGTGGAGGTCAAGGATGACGGGGTGGGCATGGACCAGACCCAGGTCAACCGGCTGTTCGCCAAGACCAGGCTGGATTCGCGTTCAGGCGGGATCGGCGTGCGCAACTGCTTCCAGCGGCTGGAACAGATCTTTGGACCGTCCTACCTGCCGCAGGTCGTCAGCGCGCCCGGTCAGGGCACCTGTATCGACTTCATGCTGCCCATGCCGGCCCGGGTCTAAGCCCCCGTTTCCTCATCGGCACCGACAATTCCGATCACGTACAAGACGTTTCGGCTCTCCTGCCGAGCTCTTCAGACGCTGAAAAAGACATTTGAAACGAGTCTTCTTGTCCCCATGCATTCTGTTGGCCTAAAGCGCGTCATATCCGCCGAGTTCGACCCGGCAAGCCATCCCGGTCATGGCAGCATGACCGAAAGTTGATTTGAAGAGATCTGGCGCAACCAACTTTTTTCCAAGGAGGGACACTTGTTTTACTTCTTTTTCGCCGTCGCGGCGCTCATCACCGGCTATTTCGTTTACGGCAAGATCGTCGAATCCAGTTTTGGTGTCGACTCCTGCAAGGCCACCCCGGCCTGCCGTCTCGCGGACGGAGTCGACTATGTCAAAATGAATCCGAAAACCATCTACATGGTGCAGCTCCTGAACATCGCGGGACTCGGACCCATCTTCGGCCCCATTCTCGGCGCCCTCTACGGCCCGGCCGCACTGGTCTGGATCGTACTCGGCAGCATCTTCGCAGGCGCGGTGCACGATTACTTCTCCGGCATGATGTCCGTGCGTTATGACGGCAAATCCATCCCCGACGCCGTGGGCCACAACCTCGGCAAATTCGCCAAGCAGTTCATGAACGTCTTCTCCGTCATCCTGCTGCTCCTGGTCGGCGTGGTCTTCATCCTCGGACCTGCCAAGCTTCTGGCGGTCAAGATCGGTTTCAACCTGGACAAGAACATGGCTGTCGTGGCCTGGACCGGCATCATCTTCGCCTACTACTTCCTGGCCACCATCCTGCCCGTGGACAAGATCATCGGCCGTCTCTACCCGCTTTTCACCGCCTGTCTGCTGATCATGGCCTTCGGTCTTTCTGCCATGCTCATCGTGGACGGCTACACCTTCTTCCCCAACGGCGTGGGCCTGGCCAACGTGCATCCCAAGGGCCTGCCCATCTGGCCGCTGATGTTCATCACCATCGCCTGCGGAGCCATCTCCGGTTTCCACGCCACGCAGTCGCCCATGATGGCCCGCTGCATCCCCGATGAAAAATGCGGACGCCCCATCTTCTACGGCGCCATGATCGGCGAGGGCATCATCGCCCTGGTCTGGGCCACCCTGGGCATGACCTTCTACCAGACCCCCGAAGCCCTGCAGGCCACCCTGGCCAGCGGCGGCCCCGCTGCGGTGGTTGACCAGGTTGCCACCACACTGATGGGACCCATCGGCGGTTTCCTGGCCATCATCGGCGTCATCATCCTGCCCATCTCCTCCGGTGACACGGCCTTCCGCGCCGCGCGCCTGATCATCGCCGACTTCAGCAAGGTCGAGCAGAAGTCCGTCATCAAGCGCCTCATGATCGCCGTGCCGCTGTTCGTGATCGGCTTCATCATCACCAAGACGGAATTCAACGTCATCTGGCGCTACTTCGGCTTCGCCAACCAGACCTTGGCCACCATCGTGCTCTGGGCCTCGGCCATGTACCTGGTCCGTCACGGCAAGGCGCACTGGATCGCCAGCGTCCCCGCGACCTTCATGACAGCGGTCTGCTCCACCTACCTCTGCGTGGCTCCGGAATTTCCGCTGCACCTGAGTTCCGATTACGGTTATCCCATCGGCATCGCCGTGGCTGCGGCCTGCTTCGTCTGGTTCATGCTCGCGGCACGCAACACGCCCATTGAAGAAAACCCCGTCGACTCGCCCGGAGTCATCGGCTGAACTGATCAAGCATAAGAATGAAAAAAGGGAGCCCGCAGCTCCCTTTTTTCATTCTTATCCAAAGACCAGCCAAGCCCAAAGCCCCCGCCCAGACTTGAACCTGTCGTCCCGGTCGCCCTCCAGGACATCCTTCCGGGCATGCCCCGAACATCCCGATCCAAAACTTCCGCACGCTGTCCACATCCACATCTGTTGTGCGAGAAATGAACAGTTCCTGCTTTTATTGACATCAATCGCATAAAAAATGTAACAAAAGAATTTACATCTGCTTTTTTATTGATCCTCCAGCTACACATCCCTAAAAATAGATCTCAAATTTATCGGCATGATAAAACGTCAATCAGCTTTCCAGACACTTCACTGGATATGAAGTTACAACAGCAAAGACTGATTAAGATCATTCATCAATGATACATGAGGCACACAAACATCCTGTAAATTCGACATAATGACGAGACATCCGCCATATGAAACACAAGACAAGCCCACAGCAACCTGCCGCGCATCAAGACTCCGCCCCTGAGGGCCAAAGCCCTGCCATCATCCTTTTCGGAGAAATTCTGGCGGACGTCTTTCCCGATCGCGCTGTTCTCGGCGGTGCGCCCTTCAATGTCGCCCGGCACCTTGCGGCCTTCGGTCTGAGACCACTCATGATCTCCCGTCTGGGGGACGACGCCCTTGGCGCCAGAATTCTTGCCGGCATGAAGGAACAGGGCATGGATGTCTCGGGAATCCAGATCGACGGCAACCTGCCCACGGGACAGGTACAGGTCCATATCGAAGACGCTGGACACCGCTTCGAGATTCTGCCCCGGCAGGCCTACGACTTCATCGACCCGGCCGACGCTTCGGCCGCGGCGACCGCGATCGAAGCACCAGGGCTCGTCTATTTCGGCACCCTGAGCCAGCGCCATCACGTCACCCGGCAGGCGTTGTCGGAGATGCTGCCAAACATCAAAGCCCCAAGGTTTCTGGACATCAACCTGCGCGAACCCTGGTTTGACGAGGACACGGTCCGGTTTTCATTGCAAAGTGCAGATATCGTGAAGCTAAGCGACGAGGAATTGCGCACCCTGACGGGCATGCTCAAGGCGGGTGAAGGGTTGGCGCAGGCGCAGGGAGCCGAACTGAAGCGCATGTTCGACATCGGCCGCCTGATCGTGACCTGCGGAAAATACGGAGCCTGGCAACTGGACAGCGACAATGAGCTCTTTATCGCCTCCCCCGGCAAGGAGCCCTCGCACATCGTGGATACGGTAGGTGCGGGAGACGCCTTTTCCGCCGTGTGCATCCTTGGCATGCTGCTGTGCTGGCCCGAAACCACCGCCCTGAAGCGTGCCGACGACTTTGCCTCCGCCATCTGCGAAATCCGAGGCGCTGTTCCCGAAGATCCTGAATTCTACCAGCCTTTTGCCAAGGAGTGGACACGGTGAAGACACGCGGACAGCCCGTCAAAAAACCACTTTTCATCGTGCTGATCAGCATTCACGGCTTGGTGCGCGGACATGACATGGAACTGGGCCGCGACGCGGACACCGGCGGACAGGTCAAATACGTGGTCGAACTAACCCGCGCCCTTGGCGAACGCCCGGATGTGGAAAAGGCCATCCTGCTGACGCGCAGGGTTGTCGACGACGCTGTCAGCCCCGACTACGCGCAGGTGACCGAGCCACTGTCCAACAAGGCCAGCATCGTGCGCATCGAATGCGGGGAGGAAAAATACCTGCGCAAGGAGCTCCTGTGGGACTCGCTGGACAATTTTTCCGACAACGTCTTCACCTTTCTCAAAAGCCAGGAACGTATCCCCGATCTGCTGCACAGCCATTACGCCGACGCGGGCTATGTCGGAGCCAGGCTCTCGCACCAGCTTGGCATCCCGCTCGTGCATACCGGGCACTCCCTGGGTCGCAGCAAGCGCCTTAGGCTCCTGGCCAGCGGCATTTCGAGAGGGCAGATCGAGGACACATACAAGATGTCGCGCCGCATCGAAGCGGAGGAGACCACGCTCGGCGCGGCCGAGCGCATCATCACCAGCACCGGGCAGGAGATCGAGGAGCAATACGGCCTCTACGATTTCTACCAGCCCGAACGCATGTGCGTGATTCCTCCGGGCACGGACCTCACCCATTTCTACCCGCCCCGCGAAAGCGAAAAGAGCAGCTCCATCGCACTTGAATTGAAACGATTCCTGCAACGGCCCACCAGACCCATGGTGCTCGCGCTCTCGCGGCCTGATCCGAAGAAGAACATCGTGACACTCATTGATGCCTACGCGGAATCCCCTCAGTTGCAGGAAGCCGCCAACCTGATCATCGTTGCCGGCAACCGCGACGATATTCAGGACATGGATGAAGGGGCGCGAGGCGTCCTGAATGACATCCTGCTCGCCGTCGACCGCCACGATCTCTACGGCAAGGTTGCCTATCCCAAGCACCACCGACCGGAGGAAGTGGCCACCCTTTTTCGTCTGGCTGCGGCATCGCACGGAGTTTTCGTCAACCCCGCGCTGACCGAGCCCTTTGGCCTGACCCTGCTTGAAGCCGCTGCCTGCGGGCTGCCCATCGTGGCCACGGAGGAAGGCGGCCCCATCGACATCATCAAAAACTGCCGCAACGGTCACCTCATCGATCCCCTCGACAAGGTGTCCATGGCGGAAACGATCCTGCGCACCCTGATCGATAAAAAAGAGTGGCGCACCTTCGCCAAGAATGGCCTGTCCGGCGTGCGCCGTCACTATTCATGGCAGGCGCACGTGGAAAAATATCTGGATGTTGTCCGTCCGCTGGTGGAAAAAACCGCACCACTGATCCGCATGGCTCCGATCCGACGCAGGGGCATCTCCCGCAAGCAGGCGCTCTTCGCGGAACTGGATCTTAGCCTCATCGGCGAAAACTACTCGCTCACGGCGCTCTTGCAGACCCTGCACGCCCACCGCAAGACCGTCCTCTTCGGCATCGTCACCGGACGCCGCCTGGACAACGCCCTGGCCACCTTGCGCAAGCACAGGATCCCCCAGCCCGATGTGCTTATCTCCGGCCAGGGGACGGAAATCCATTACGCACCGAACCTCACCCAGGACACAATCTGGGAACAACACATCAACCACCTCTGGGATCCTCGGGCAGTGCGCAAGACGCTACGCGACATTCCGGGTCTGTCCCTGCAACCCAAGAAGCACCAGAGCGCGTTCAAGATCAGCTACTACATCGATACCTCCGTGATCAGTGGACAGCAGGTTCGCCAGCTGCTCCAGCACAACGAGCAGGCCGTGAACGTGCTCGTCTCCTTCGGCCAATACCTGGACGTGCTGCCGCTTCGGGCCTCCAAGGGCCTGGCGCTGCGCTGGTGCTCCGAGCAGCTCGACTTTCCGCTGGAGAGCACCCTGGTGGCCGGAGTCACCGGGGCCGACGCCGACATGCTGCGCGGCAACACCCTGGGCACCGTGGTGGACAACCGGCATATCACTGAACTGTCCGATCTTGCGAACATCGAGGGCATCCACTTCTCGGAGGCCTCCTTTGCGGCAGGGATTCTCGACGCCATGGCCCATTACCAATTTCCCGCCCAAGAGGAAGGCGCGTCATGAAACGGTTTCTGCTCTGCACCGACCTGGACCGGACCCTGATCCCCAACGGCCCAAATCCCCCGTGGCCGTCGGCCAAGGCATTGTTTCGGAAACTGGCGGCACGCGAGGAAATTTGTCTGGCCTACGTGACCGGACGCCACCGCGCCCTGATCGAAGACGCCATCGCGGAATTCGACCTGCCGTGTCCCGACTTCGCCATCGCCGACGTCGGCGCGAGCATCTATCAGATCAGAGCGGACGAATGGCGACTATGGAACAAATGGGAAGGGCACATCGCGCCGGATTGGGGCGGCATGCACTCCGACGGTCTTGCGAGCCTCTTGCGCGGCTTCCCCGAACTGCACATGCAGGAGCGGGAAAAGCAGGCCCCCTTCAAGCTCAGCTATTATGTTCATCTGGATGTGGACTCCAGTGCGCTGACGGCCCGGATGCACGAACGCTTGCAACGCGAGGGCATCCGCGCCAACCTGATCTGGAGCATCGACGAACTGGCGCATATCGGCCTGCTCGATGTCCTGCCGCAAAGCGCCGGAAAGCTGCACGCCATCCGCTTCATGATGGAGCGGCAACACTTTTCCCTGCACGACACCCTCTTCGCCGGCGACAGCGGCAACGACCTGGATGTGCTCCTGAGCGACATTCCGGCGGTGCTGGTGGCCAATGCCGACCCCGAAATCAAATCGCGGGTAGCGACAACAGGACGCAAAGCGCTGTACATCGCCACGGGCGAATATCTTGGCATGAACGGGAACTACAGCGCAGGAATTTTGGAAGGAGTGGCGCATTTCTGGCCCGAGGCCGCTGCGTGGCTGCAAGAATCTGAATCATAAAGGATGAATACATGTACGAACAAGCTTCCCATGCCCTGCTGAACGAAATCCTGGCCGGACTCAGGCCCGAAATCGGCAAATTCCGGCTGCGCCATTTCTATACCCGGCTGGGCGCAAATTTTTACGCCATATATTCCCTCTTCAAGCTGCTCTACGGAGACCGTCCCGACTTCAAACAACAGATGGTTCGTCTGGTCGAGACCCTCGCCTTGCGCTACATGGAGCGCCCCCCCGCCCTGCGTAAATCCGACCTGGCGCGTGAAGTGCACTACAACTGGTTCCTGAACCAGAAGTGGGTGGCCATGGCCCTGTACTGCGACCGGTTCGCGGACAACTTGCAAGGGCTGCGCGAAAAACTCCCCTATTTTCAGGAACTGGGCGTGAACATGCTGCACGTCATGCCCATCCTCGACTGCCCACCGGAAAACAATGACGGCGGCTATGCGGTGCGGGACTTCCGCAAGATCGACGCCCGCTACGGCACCCTGCGGGATGTCGAGGAACTGGCGGCCACGCTCAAGAACCGCGAAATCCTCCTGGTCCTCGACGTCGTGGTCAACCACACCTCCGACGAACACGAATGGGCGACGCGGGCGCGCCAGGGTGAAAAGAAATATCAGGACTACTACTACGTCTTCGACAACCGCGAAACCCCCGACGCCTTCGAAGAAGGCATGCCCGAAATATTTCCGGTCACCGCGCCCGGAAACTTCACCTGGGACGAGACCATGGGCAAGTGGGTCATGACGGTTTTCAACAATTACCAATGGGATCTGAACTACCGCAATCCGGCGGTGCTCATTGAAATGCTCGACATCATCCTCTTCTGGGCCAACAAGGGAGCGGACATCCTGCGTCTCGACGCCGTGGCCTTCCTGTGGAAGAAGATCGGCAGCACCTGCCAGAACGAGCGCGAAGCCCATCTGCTGCTGCGGCTCATGAAAGACTGCTGCCAGGTGACGGCTCCCGGCGTGCTGTTCATCGCCGAGGCCATCGTCGCGCCGGGTGAAATCGCCAAATATTTCGGCGAGGACGCGATCTATTCCAAGGAATGCGAGATCGCCTACAACGCCTCTCTCATGGCCCTGCTCTGGGACGCCGTGGCCACCAAGAACGCCACCCTGCTCAATCTGGGGGTCAAGAATCTGCCGAACAAGCTGGAACGGGCGACCTGGCTCAACTACGTGCGCTGCCATGACGACATCGGGCTTGGCTTCGACGACAGCGACGTGGCCCAGGCAGGATACGATCCGACCCTGCACCGGGCCTTTCTGGTCGACTATTTCACGGGCAGATTTCCGGAATCACCGGCCAGGGGCATGCCATTCGGCACGAATCTGAAAACCGGTGACGCCCGCATCTCCGGTTCGCTGGCTTCCCTGGTCGGGCTGGAATCGGCGCTGGAGTCCGAGGACGAGGACG
The DNA here is from genome assembly GCF_900114115.1 of Desulfomicrobium apsheronum. Lineage (NCBI taxonomy): Bacteria > Pseudomonadati > Thermodesulfobacteriota > Desulfovibrionia > Desulfovibrionales > Desulfomicrobiaceae > Desulfomicrobium > Desulfomicrobium apsheronum. The sequence goes on from NZ_FORX01000003.1 coordinate 175,189, forward strand.
CCATAACCGCCGCGATCAAGACCATCACGCTGCTGCACAGCGTAATTCTCTCTTTTGGCGGTCTGCCACTCATGTATTACGGCGACGCCATTGGCACGCTGAACAATCTTGAATTCCTGTCCGATCCGGCCATCCAGCACGACTCGCGCTGGGTGCATCGTTCCCATTTCGACTGGGACAAGGCCGAAAAGCGACATCAAAGCGGCACGGTCGAACAGCGGATCTTCTCTTCGCTCAAAAAGATGATCGCCATGCGCAAGGAAATCCCGGCCTTCGCGGATTTCGACAATCGCCACCTGCTACTCATCGAGAACCCGAACCTGCTGGTCTTCTACCGCACGGACCCGGAAAACTGTCGCAGTCGGGTGCTCGTCATCAACAATTTCAATGTGGAAGCACAGCCGCTTCCCGTTGACGCGCTGACGCCGCACGGCTTCTTCACAAACGAAAGCATGACGGACCTGTGCACCGGCGAGCGCGTGCCCGTGGAGGATGGGCAACTCCTGATCCCGGCCCTCTCTTTTTATTGGCTCAAAGATTGACGCCCGAAAAACCCTCCGGACCTGCCCCTGAAGCGGGGGGCCGGAAGATGCACATCTGCGACGGCGGGCGTGGCGTGGTCCGGGAGAACGTCCTCGGTGTCGGGGCGTCCGGACACGGTCACGCACCGCTCCCCGGCAGGCATTCCAGCGCCCGCGCCTTCACGCGCCGAACCTCACCGTCTTCGTAGACACACCCCGGCACAACCCTGCCCCAGACGACGCCCGGCCAGTACGGGTCGGTCCGCCATCTCCCGATGACGTGGAAATGGAACTGCGGAACGAGGTTGCCGATGGCGGCGACATTGACCTTGTCGCAGGCGAAGTCCGACCTGAGCATGGCCGACAAGGCGGACGAGGCCGCGACCAGCCGGTCCCGGAGGCCGCCGGGCAGCTCGTGCCAGTCCCCGGCCGAGGTTTCGGGCACCAGAATGAGCCAGCGCACCTGGGCGTCCCGGTGCAGCAGAAGGCGGATGTCCCGCCAGCTGCCGAGAACATGGCAATCCGTGGCCAGAGTGGGGTGAAGCGTGAATTCAATCATGGACACACGCTACGGCAGGCGGGTCCGGGCGGCAAGACGCTCCTTTGGCATACCGAAACATACGCCATCTGTTCGGCAGAAATGTACTAATCTGTCTGCACACAACAATTCCCAACAGGCATAAAAAGACGAACACCTTACAGGCAACGTAATCCGGTGCTAGTCGCAGTCCATGGCGTCACATTTTCTGCAAAACACGTACGGAGGTATCTGAGCGTGCGCATCTGGACACCTTGCCTCGTTCTGCCGATCGGAGTCATGGCCCCCATGGCCTTCGCCGCAGCCACCCCTCTGTCGTTGTGCAGGCAAGGGAGATGCACCGAAATTCCCCCCTTGCCTTTCCTCTCTTCGCTCGTTATTTTACGTTTATCTATTAACGTAAAATAACGAGCATTCTTATTTGAGGATAGCAACCGGATGAAACGCTCCCTTCAGGGCAGATACGTGACCACGACCACGGTCGGCGAAAAGGTCAGGGCCTTTGTCCCCGCGCCGCTCCCGCCACGGCCACCCATCGACTGGACGCCGGAGCTGCGCGGCAGGTTCGACGAAGCGCTGCTGGCGCTGGGCCGCCTGGACAGCGTCTCGGAACTGCTGCCGGACACGGCGCTGTTCCTGTACATGTACGTGCGCAAGGAGGCGGTGCTGTCCTCGATGATCGAAGGCACCCAGTCGTCGCTGGCGGACCTGCTGCTGTTCGAACTGGAGCAGGAGCCGGGCGTGCCCCTGGATGACGTGCAGGAGGTCAGCAACTATGCCGCCGCCCTGGCCCACGGCCTGATACTGCTGGCGGAAGGGCTCCCGCTTTCGCTACGGCTGTTGCGGGAAATTCACGGCGTACTGCTGAGCAAAGGGCGGGGCAACCATCAGGCGCCCGGGGAGTTCAGGCGCAGCCAGAACTGGATCGGCGGCACCAGGCCTGGCAACGCGGCCTTCGTACCCCCGCCGCCCGAAAAAATCCTGGACTGCATGGGCAGCCTGGAGCTTTTTCTGCATGACCGCCCGGAGCCGACGCCGCCCCTCGTCAAGGCCGCCCTGGCCCACGTGCAGTTCGAAACGATCCACCCGTTTCTCGACGGCAACGGGCGTCTGGGCCGCCTGCTCATCACCCTGCTGCTGTGCGACGGGAAAGTCCTGCGGGAGCCTTTGCTCTATCTCAGCCTCTTCTTCAAGGCCCACCGCAGCCGCTACTACGAACTGCTCAACGCCGTCCGCCTGACGGGCGACTGGGAAGCCTGGCTCGACTTCTTCGCTGAAGCCGTCATCGTCACTGCGGGGCAGGCCGTGGAAACGGCCCGCCAGCTCCACAGCGTCGCCGCCGCCGACCGCGACGCCATCGGCAGCCTCGGCCGCGCCGCCGCGTCCACCTTGCAAGTACACCGGGCGATGATGGAACACCCCATCGCCACCTCGAACTGGCTGACGAAAAAAACAGGCCTCACGGCCGCCACCGTCAACAAGGCCCTTGGGCATCTGGAACGACTCGGCATCGTCAGGGAACTCACGGCCCGGAAACGCAACCGACTGTTCAGCTACGCGGAGTATATCAAAATCATGAATCGGGGCACGGAGTTGCCCGAGCGCTAACCGGCGCAGCCTGATCCTGCCCTGTCCCCCTCAACTTTTCGGCATCCCGCCCGTAATCGCCGACTCCGAAAGACCGAAGGGCAGATGCCCCGCCGCCATCCTGTCCTTGAGTCCCACCCCGCTCAATCCGAGCCGGAAAGCCTCCTCCACCAGATACCCGAGCTTGCGCACGCCCTCCACCAGGCTCAAACCGCCATCGCGCACGTTGGAGATGCAGTTGCGGGCCTCGTCCGTGGTGCCCGTGCGGGGGCTCATGGTCAGGTAGACGCCCATGGAGTTGGGCGAAGACAGACCCGGGCGTTCGCCAATGAGAATGACGGACAGCCGGGCCCGCAGGATTTCTCCGATCTCGTCGGCCACGGCCACGCGTGCGTTTTCCACCAGACAGACCGGGGCCACGCTGAAGCCGGCCTGCACGAACATGCGTACGCAGGCCGACACGAAATCCGGGGCGTTCTCGTGGATAGCCCGGGCCGAGAGGCCGTCGCCCACCGCCAGACAGATGTCGAAGCCCTTGTCCAGCCCCTGCAGAACCGCAACCGACTTCTCGCTCAAACGCCGGCCCTTGTCGGGCCGGGTCAGGTATTCTTCCCGTCCGCCCACTCCCGACTCAAGTTCGACGCAGGCGATGCCCGCCCCGCGCAGGCTCTCAGCCAGCTCCGCCCGTCGGAACGGGGTGTGCACGGCGTCGCGGGCCCGGGCGTGATCGAGCCTGAAGGCCAGGCTCTCGGCCAGGGGCAGGCTCGACCCGCTCCGCCCGACGGCGATGCGGGCCGCTGTAAAACGTTTGAGTTCCGCCCAGGGGTCTGCGCAAACCGTAACGGGCGCCGTGGTCCGATCGCTCATGAGTCCTCCCGTATGGCGCCCGGCAGGCCCAGCAGACGGTTGCTTTTTTCGATGGGCACGAGACGTCCGTCCCCGTCCATCACGCCCGAAGACTCAAGCCAGGCCGCGAACTCCGGCGCGGGTCTGCGGCCCAGGAGCTTGCGCAGGTAGGCGGCGTCGTGAAAGGACGTGGACTGGTAGTTGAGCATGATGTCGTCGGCCCCGGGCACGCCCATGACGAAGGTGCAGCCCGCCGCGCCAAGAAGGGTCAAGAGGGCGTCCATGTCGTCCTGGTCGGCCTCGGCGTGGTTGGTATGGCAGACGTCCACGCCCATGGGCAGTCCCAGGAGCTTGCCGCAGAAATGGTCCTCCAGCCCCGCGCGGGTGATCTGCTTGCCGTTCAGCAGATACTCGGGCCCGATGAACCCGACCACCGTGTTGACCAGCAGCGGCTCGAACCGGCGGGCCACGGCGTAGGCGCGGGCCTCCAAGGTCTGCTGATCGACACCGTGGTGCGCCCCGGCCGAGAGGGCGCTGCCCTGGCCGGTCTCGAAATACATGACGTTGTCCCCCACCGTGCCGCGCCCCAGGGACCGCGTGGCCTCCAGCGCCTCCTGCAGCAGGGACAGCCGCACGCCGAAGCTCGCGTTGGCGGCCTCGGTCCCGGCGATGGACTGGAAGCACAGGTCCACGGGCGCGCCGCGTTCAATGGCCTCCATGGTCGTGGTCACGTGGGTCAGCACGCAGCTCTGGGTCGGGATGGCGTAGCGGGCGATGAGCCCGCCCAGCATGTCGGAGATGCGGCAGATGTTGTCCAGGCTGTCCGTGGCCGGGTTGATGCCGATGACCGCGTCGCCGCAGCCGTAGCACAGGCCGTCCAGGGTCGAGGCCGCGATGCCCGAAAGGTTATCGGTGGGATGGTTGGGCTGCAGGCGGACCGAAAAGGTGCCCGGCAGGCCGATGGTGTTCCGGAAGCGGGTCGTGACCCGGCACTTGGAGCCGACCAGCACCAGGTCCTGCAGGCGCATGAGCTTGGACACGGCCGCGGCCATCTCCGGTGTCACGCCCGGGGCCAGGCGGGCCAGCGTATCGCTGTCGGCCTCATCGGTCAGGAGCCAGTCCCGGAACTCGCCCACGGTGAGGCTGCGGATGGGCGCAAAGGCCATCTGGTCGTGCGTATCGATAATCAGCCGCGTGACCTCGTCTTCCTCGTAGGGGATGACGTGTTCTTCCAGAAAGCGGGTCAGGGGCACCCCGGCCAGCTCCATCTGGGCCAGCACCCGCTCCTCTTCCGTGGCGGCCGCCACTCCGGCCAGGACGTCGCCCGAGCGCAGGGGCGAGGCCTTGGCCAGCACATCCTTCAAAGTTCGTTTCATTTCATGTCCTGTCGGGCAAGGCGAAGCCGTGCGCCGTTGGTCTTTCTTCACGCCCGCAAATCGCGGGCGTGGTCATGGCTGTGCCTGCGGCCCCCAGGCAAGGCTGGTCTGAAGCTGCTGCTTGGCGGCCTGAATGCGCCGATGCGAGGCCTCGATCCGTTCGACGGAGAGACGTCCCTCCTCCACGGCCTTGACCAGGACATCGACGGCCTTGGGCACAATGTCGGGGTCGTAGTCCAGATTGTTGCCGAAAACCAGAATATCCACCCCGGCCTCGACAGCCAGGAGAATCGCTTCGGCCTGGCCATAATGCTCGGCAATGGCTCGCATCTGCATGTCGTCGGAAACGATCACGCCCTCGAACCCGAGTCGCTGCCGCAAAATCCCCGTGAGCACGGCCCTGGACAGGGTGCTCGGATGAACCTCGTCGAACCGGCGCAAAAAGAGGTGTCCGGTCATGATCAGGGGACTGGCCTTCAGCGGAATCAGGAGCTCATAGGGTCGCAGCTCTGCCGAGGTCCAGGTCTTGCTGATGTCGGTCAGTCCTAGATGCGAATCCACCGTGGCGCTGCCGTGCCCGGGAAAATGCTTGAGACAGGGCAGCACCCCTTGCGAGAGCAGTCCCCGGCTGAAGGCATGGGCATGGAGCGCGACCTGATCCGGATCAGCGGAAAAACTGCGCTCCAGGGCTCCGATGGCTGGACTTTGCGGATTGACGTCCACATCCGCCACGGGTGCGAAATTCAGGTTCACGCCAAGGCCCGCCAGAAGCTTCCCGGTCCGTTCGCCTTCAAGTCGTGTCTGCTCCGGACTGCCCTGCCCCATGACCTTGGCCGAGGGACTCGGCGCAAAACCCCGTTCCTCCCGAAAGCGCCGCACCTTTCCGCCTTCCTGGTCCACGGCTACAAACAGCGTGGTTCGGGCGTTGGCCTGCAGGCTCGCGGTCAGCGCCTTGACCTGCTCGGGGCTTTGAATGTTGCGCTCCGTGCTTTTCAGCTGCACGTCGCGGTCAAAGAGAATCACACCCCCCAAATTGTACTCCCGGATGTCACGCAGGATGGGCGAGTCATTGTTCACCGCCGTCCCGCGAAAGCCGACCAGCAGCATCTGCCCCGCCATGGCCCGCAACGAGGCCGTATCCATGGCGTACCCGGACGAGGCCGGGACCAGGAGCAGCATCGCTCCAAGAAAAAAAAGCATCCCGATGGATGAGTTGCTGTCATGAAAAACACCGGCAGGCCCCGGCTGCCGCACCCCTCTGAAAATACGTTTGCCCACGGGCCTCTCAAACATCCCAGCCATCCCTCGCGTCATGTCATTCCCCCTTGCTGATGGCCGGGAGGGAGCCTCCCGGCCGTGTTCGCGCATGTGTTACTTGGGAAAGTACAGCTCCGGCAAGTAGAGGGCGATCTGCGGAAATGCGATGATCAGACCGAGGCCGATCACCATCAGGGTGACGAAAGGCACGATGGAACCATAGATGTCGACCAGGATGACCTCTTTTGGCGCCATGGCCTTCATCAGGAAGAGATTGTAGCCAAAGGGCGAAGTCATGTAGGCGATCTGACAGGTCACCGTATAGAGCACCCCGTACCAGATGGGGTTGAATCCAAGAGCGATGATGAGCGGAATGTACAGCGGCGCGACGATGACCAGCATGGCCGTGTCGTCCAGAAACATACCCATGATGATAGCTTCCAAGTACGGCCCGTACCATCCATGAATACCTGCGAAATCGATCGGTTCCGAGCAGCGCACACCCTTTTTTCATGGACAAAAGTTGCGCCATTGGGCATCAGCCGTATGACACAAAGTCCGGTCTTTCACCTTTCGCGGACCGGGTGCGGACCGAAGGCACACCGCGCCATGCCTGCCGGAATGCTCTGGCATGCATACTGCTTCTGCCGGTCCGGCCCTTCTCCACACAACTTTGAAACACGAGGACACAAATGAAACGTACCCTGTTCCTGGCCGTGCTCGGCCTGGCATTGCTCATGGGCACCACGGCCATGGCCGAAAAAATCAAGGTCGCGGGCATCTACACCCAGCCCATCCAGCAGAAATGGGATGCGACCCTGCACAAGGCGCTTTTAAAGGCCGAAGCGGCCGGTGAAATCGAGTATGTCTGGAGCGAAAAAGTCTCCAACACCGACTACATCCGCGTCCTGCGCGAATACTCCGAAGCCGGAGTGCAACTCATCGTCGGCGAGGCCTTCGGCATCTCCCGCGATGTGCGTAAGGTGGCCAAGGATTACCCGAACGTAGCCTATCTCATGGGCGACACCTTCGGCCCCGACGGCTCAAACCTGTCCGTCTTCGACAACTACATCCACGAGCCCTGCTACCTCATGGGCATGATCGCGGGCTCCATGACCAAATCCGATAAAATCGGCATGGTCGGCGGCTACCCCATCGGCGAAGTGAACCGCCTCTTTCACGCCTTCATGGCCGGCGCCAAGGCCGTCAATCCGGCCGTCCAGTTCAAGGTTTCCTTCATCGGCTCCTGGTACGATCCGCCAAAGGCCAAGGAATTCGCCTACGCCCAGGTCGAATCCGGCGTGGACGTGCTCTACGCCGAACGCTCCGGCGTGGTCGACGCAGCCCGCGAAAAGGGCATCGTCGCCTTCGGCAACGTCAATGACATGAACAAGGAAGAAAACGGCCAGGGCGTGGTCGTGACCTCCGCCCTGTGGCACATGGAAGCGGCCCTGAACCACGCCATCGAGCGGGTCAAGGCCGGAACCTTCGCCGCCGAGGACTACCGGGAATGGACCATGATGGCCAAGGGCGGAGCCTCCCTGGCGCCCCTCCACGACTTCGAGGACAAGGTCCCCGCCGACGTCAAGGCCAAGGTCGCCGAGGCCGAGGCCGCCATCAAGGCCGGAACCCTGGTCATCGAAATCAACGACGACGAACCCAAATCCACCTTCTGATCCCAAGGGGGCCGAAACCATTCGGCCTCCTTTTTCCGGTCAATCATGTCCACCACACCTTTGCTGAAACTTTCCGGCATAACCAAGAATTTCGGTGCGCTCAAAGCCAACGACGACATCTCCCTGACCCTGGCCCAAGGCGAAATGCTGGCCCTGCTCGGAGAAAACGGCGCAGGCAAGACCACCCTCATGTCCATCCTCTTCGGACACTACGTGGCCGACGCCGGCAGCGTGGAAGTGCAGGGCAAACCCCTGCCCCCTGGCTCGCCCAGGGCCGCGCTCGAAGCGGGCGTGGGCATGGTGCACCAGCACTTCACCCTGGCCGGAAACATGACAGTGCTCGAAAACATCATGCTCGGCACCGAATCCCTGTGGGGGCTCCGCCGGGGCTCGGCACGCGCCCTGGCCAAGCTGCGGTCGCTCATGGACCGCTTCAGACTGCACGTGGATCCGCACGCCAAGGTGCGCGGCCTGTCCGTGGGCGAGCGGCAACGGGTCGAAATCCTGAAGGTCATGTACCGGGACGCGCGCATCCTCATCCTCGACGAACCCACGGCCGTGCTCACTCCGCAGGAAAGCGACCATCTCTTCGCCACCCTGCGCAGCCTCGTCGAGCAAGGGCTGAGCGTCATCTTCATCACCCACAAGCTGCGCGAAGTCATGGCCGCCAGCGACCGCTGCGTGGTACTGCGCCATGGCCGCGTGGTGCTTGAGACCGCCACCGGACAGACCAGCGCCGAAGAACTGGCCAAGGCCATGGTCGGAGCCAACATCCCGAAGGCCACACGCGGCAAGCTCACGCCCGGCGAGGAGGTCCTTTTCCTGGACCACGTCCGCGCCGCCGCCCCGGACCGGGGACCGGGCCTGTGCGAACTGTGCCTTTCCGTGAAGGCCCACGAAGTCCTCGGCATCGCGGGCGTCTCCGGCAACGGTCAGGCGCTGCTGGCGGACCTCTTGTCCGGCCTTGTCGCCCCGAGCGGGGGCAGCGTGGTGCTGCGCGGACAGACCGTGAGTCGCCCAAGCCCGGCGGCCATGATCCGCGCCGGCGTCGGCCGCGTGCCCGACGACCGCACCGGAACGGGCCTGGTGGCGGACATGACGGTCATGGAGAATCTGTCCACGGAGATCTACCGCCTGCCCGGATTTTCCAGACGCGGCATGCTCAATTTCAAGGCCCTGTCGTCCCGGGCCGCGCAGCTCATGGAGGTTTTCGACATTCGCTGCGCAGGCAAGGACGCCCCGGTGCGCAAACTTTCCGGCGGAAACATGCAAAAACTCATCCTGGCCCGGGTCCTGTCGCAGGGGCCCCACCTCATCCTGGCCAACCAGCCGACCTGGGGCCTTGATGTCGGGGCCACGGCCGCCGTGCACCAGCACCTTCTGGACGCTGCCCGGCGCGGGGCCGGAGTGGTCCTCATTTCCGAGGACCTGGACGAACTCTTCCAACTCTCCGACCGCATCCAGGTCATGTACCAGGGCCGTCTTTCCGCTCCGGAAAACACGGCTACCGTGGACCGGGCCAGAATCGGGCTCATGATGAGCGGGCAAACCTTCGAAAACCGGGGCGCCGCATGAGATTCGAACCACGCGAATCCGTGTCCCTCGGCTGGCAAGTCGGCGCGCCGCTCCTGGCCGTGCTCGGAGCCATGCTGCTCTGCTCCGGGCTCATCCTCTGGGCCGGGGCGGACCCCTTGAGCGCCTGGCGTCTCCTCATCAAGGGGGCCATGGGTTCAACCTTCGCCCTGACCGAGACCCTGACCCGCGCCACCCCGCTCATCTTCACCGGGCTGGCTGCGGCCGTGGCCTTCAGAGCCAAGCTCTGGAACATTGGCGGTGAAGGCCAGTTCTATGTCGGCGCCTGCATGGCCACATGGGTCGGCACGGGCATGATCACCCTGCCCGCATGGCTCATGATCCCCTTTCTCTTTCTGTCCGGCGCCCTGGCCGGAGGCCTGTTCCTGCTCATTCCGACCTGGCTCAAGACGCACCTCAAGGCCGACGAGGTGGTCACCACCCTGCTGCTCAATTTCGTGGTCCTGCTGGTCGTCAACTGGCTGGTATTCGGACCCTGGAAAGACCCCATGGCCATGGGCTGGCCCCAGGCCGCCCCCGTCATCGATCAGGCCATGCTACCCATCCTGGTTCCCAAATCGAGCCTGCACCTCGGGTTCATCCTGGCCCTGGCCTGCGCCCTGGCGGTCTGGTGGATGATGCGCTTCACCATCTGGGGCTTTGAAATCCGGGCCGTCGGCGCGAGCCTCAAAGCCAGCACCTTTGCGGGCATGCCGGTACAGGCCACCATCATCCGCACCGCGCTCCTGAGCGGCGGACTGGCCGCCATGGCCGGAGTCAGCGAACTGTGCGGCGTGAAGGGCTACCTGACCCTCGATCTGTCCCCGGGGTTCGGCTATTCCGGCATCGTCGTGGCCATGCTGGCCGCCCTGCATCCCCTCGGAGTGGTGCTCTCGGCCATCTTCATCGCCGTCATCTACATCGGCGCCGATTCCATGAGCCGCGCCATCACCATCTCCAACTACATCGCGGACGTGACCACGGCGGTGAGCCTGCTCATGGTGCTCCTGGCCATGTTTCTGACCCGCTACCGCATCCGCTGGAAATAACATGGACATCCTCTCCCTTTTTCTCGAAACCGGATTCTGGCTGGCCACCGTGCGCATGGCCACCCCGCTCATCTTCGGCACCATGGGCGAACTGATCTGCGAACGGGCCGGAGTCCTGAACCTCGGCATCGAGGGCATCATGGCCGCCGGATGCATGTCCGGCTGGACCTGGGTCTTCCTCGGCGGAACCCTCTGGGGCGGAGTCCTCTTCGCCGCCATGGTCGGTGCGAGCCTCGGTCTCCTGCACGCGGTCTTCACCGTGCATCTGGGCCTCTCCCAGCATGTCACGGGCCTTGGCATCACCATGCTCGGCGCGAGTTTAAGCTCCTTCGTCTTCCGCATGCTCCTGCCCCAGGTCACCACCCCGCCCAAGATCACCCCCTTCGCGCCGCTGGACATCCCAGTGCTCTCCGCCCTGCCCTTCATCGGCCCGGTCCTCTTCAGCCAGACCGCGCTGACGCTCCTGGCCTTCGTCCTGGTCGGCGTCGTCGCCTATGTGCTGCTGCGCACACCGCTCGGTCTGGCCCTGCGCATGGTCGGCGAACACCCGCTGGCCGCCGAGGCGCAAGGCCTCTCGGTCCTGGGCCTGCGCACCGGCGCCGTCATGGTCGGCTCGGCCTTCATGGCTGTTGGCGGTGCCTTCCTGACACTGGCCGCCTTCGACGCCTATTACATCGGCATGGTCAACGGACGCGGCTGGATCTGCATCGCGCTGGTCGTCTTCTCCTCCTGGAAGCCAGGCAAGGCGCTCCTCGGCGCGCTTCTCTTCGCCGCCTTCGACGCCATCCAGATGCGCGTCCAGCAGCAATCCATGACCGGCATCCCCTACCAGTTTTACCTGATGCTGCCATACATCTGCTCCATTCTCGCCCTCATCGTCATGTCCCGCAAAGCCGCCTATCCCAAGGCGCTGCTGGTTCCCTTCCGCAAGGGAGAGAGGTAGAGAGGGAAGGTGAAGAGACGCGGAGCGCTGCCCCGCACCCCGCAAGGGACGCGCCCCTTGACCCTGTCAGGGGTCAGGGGGATAATCTCCCCGGAGGACGAATCCCGTCCGCCGGAGGCATTCTTATTCAATCGAGGTGATTACAATGCTGGATCTGCTTATCATCAACGCCGCCCTGCCCGGGCAGGATTCTCTGGCCGAAATCGGCTGCAAGGACGGCCGGATTGTTACCGTCGAACCGAGCATCAAGGCCGAGGCTGCCGAGGTCATTGACGCCAAGGGATATCTTGTCACCGCGCCTTTCGTGGACAGCCATTTTCACATGGACGCGACCCTGTCCGCAGGGCTGCCACGCAGGAACGAGACCGGCACGCTGCTGGAAGGCATCCGCATCTGGGGCGAACTCAAGCCCGACCTTAACGCCGAGGCGATCAAGGACCGGGCCATGAAACTGCTGCATTGGTCCGTGGCCAAAGGCAACCTGGCCATCCGCACGCATGTGGACACCACGGACGCGAGCCTCATGGCCGTGGATGTGCTGCTGGAAGTACGCGACGAGATGAAGGATTTCGTGGACATCCAGCTGGTGGCCTTTCCTCAGGACGGAGTGCTTCGTTCGCCAAGCGGGTTGGAACTGCTGGAACGGGCGCTGGACAAGGGCGTGGACGTGGTGGGCGGCATCCCGCATTTCGAGCGGACCATGGATCAGGGGCGGGAGTCGGTACGGGTGCTGTGCGAACTGGCCGAGAAACGGGGACTCATGGTGGACATGCACTGCGATGAATCCGACGATCCACTCTCAAGGCATGTGGAGAGCCTGGCCCAAGAAACGCAGCGGCTTGGGCTGCACGGCCGGGTCACTGGGTCGCACCTGACGAGCATGCATTCCATGGACAATTATTACGTGTCGAAGCTGATGCCGCTCATGGCGGAAGCGCGGATGCACTGCGTGTGCAACCCGCTGGTGAACATGAACCTGCAGGGCCGGCACGACACGTATCCAAAGAGAAGGGGTCTCATGCGCGTGCCGGAACTGATGGCCATGGGCATCAACGTCGCCTTCGGCCACGACGACGTCATGGACCCGTGGTACCCCATGGGTAGCCACGACATGCTCGAAGTGGCGCACATGGGAGCGCACGCCCTGCACATGACCGGAACGGAAGGGCTTGAAAAAATGTTCGCGGCGGTGACCACCAACGGCGCCAAGGCTCTGGGACTGGACGGTTACGGACTTGAACCCGGCTGCAAGGCCGACATGGTCATCCTGCAGGCGGCAAACGAACTCGAGGCTCTGCGCCTGCGTCCGGCACGGCTGTGGGTCATTCGCCGGGGCAAGGTCATAAGCCGGACCCCGGAGGTGATGGCGAGCGTGGACCTGGGCAAAGGCGAGGAACTGGTGGACTTCACGTAACGACAGGATTGCCTCGGCGTCCGTTACAGGCCGCCATCCGTCAATTCTCCGAGCCAATGCCCGCTGATGTGCAGATGCACCACATGGTGCCCATGCGCGTGCCCTTCCAGTTCAAAAGAGCGGGCTGATGCATCATGGCGGCCATCAATACCCAGATTGGCCGTCTTGAACATGCCAAGGTCCGGCGGTGTCTGCGGATTCCATTTGCGCACGACCAGATTCCCACGCACGGTCCCATCCTCCGATATCAGGCGACCCTGCCAGACATAACCAGGCCCGCCGCCGTTCACCAGCCCCTGCCTGACGACCGCCACGCCTTCTTCGGACTTGTCGTAGGCCACGAGGCGCAGCCAGTACATGCCATCCTGCATTATGAATCTCCTCTGTTTTCCCGGGCGGCTTGGCTGCCGGCGGACTTCATATTGTGCCGCATGCATGAGGCAAAGGCAAACCGGCGGGAAATTCACCCGCTCCCGAACTTGACACCCGCCGCCAACCGTCTCATGCCGTTCCGTCGGCCATGCGCCCGCCCCATGAGGCGCGGCTTCAGGTCATCTCCACGGCAATGAACAACCATCCACGCCTGACGGCGCATCGGAATATACGCCCATGAACACCCCGCAAAACCGGCCCATGTATCTCTTCCTCCTCGGGCTTGCCGTTTTGAGCGCCCTCGGCTTCCAGGGCTGGCGCACGCTTTTCAACAACTACGCCGTGGAAATCGCGCAGGTAACCGGCCAGCAGATGGGCGTCATCCAGGGCCTGCGAGAGGTGCCGGGTTTTATGGCGCTGCTCGTGATCTACCTGCTGCTCTTCGTGCGCGAGCATCGCCTGGCCGTGCTCTCGCTGATGGTCATGGGGCTGGGATTGATGCTGACGGGCATGATGCCAAGCTTCGGCGGTCTTGTTCTGACCACCCTGATCATGTCCTTCGGATTCCACTACTATGAGACCTTGAGCCAATCCCTGACCCTGCAATACTTCAGTGTCACCCAGAGCCCGGTGGTCATGGGCCGTCTGCGTGCGATGGGCTCGGCGGGCAATATCGTCATCGGACTCGTCTTTCTGGTGGCCGTGAACCACGCCACCTATCAGACCCTGTATATGCTGCTCGGCATCTTCATCATTGGGGCGGCCAGCCTCTTCCTGCTGGCCAAGCCCACACGCACGGACCTGCCGTTGCAGCACAAGAGCATGGTCATGCGCCGCCGCTACTGGCTTTTTTACGTGCTGACCTTTTTGTCCGGATCCCGGCGGCAGATTTTCGTGGCTTTCGCCGTGTTCCTGATGGTCTCGAAGTTCGGATATACGGTCACGGAGATCACGCTGCTGTTCATGCTCAACAACGCCGTGAATTATTTTCTGAGCCCCATGATCGGCCGGGCCGTGAACCGCTTCGGTGAACGCAAGGTGCTGACCCTTGAGTACTCTGCCCTGCTCTTCATCTTTCTCGGCTACGCCTTGACCGACAGCAAACTCCTGGTGGCCGTCCTCTACATTCTGGACCACATCTTCTACAATTTCGCCATGGCCATCCGCTCCTTTTTCCAGAAGATCGCCGACCCGCGCGACATCGCTCCAAGCATGGCCGTGGGGTTCACCATCAACCACATTGCGGCCGTGATCATTCCAATCGCGGGCGGCCTGCTCTGGATGGTGGATTACCGCATCCCCTTCGTCAGCGGCGCGGTGCTGAGCCTTGTATCCCTGGCCTTCGTGCAGTGCATCCGCACGGAGAAGGCGTGAGTCCGACATGAAGCACCAAACACCTCCGAATTCCTTGCAAGGAATCCTCTTCGCCCTTGGCGCCACCATCATCTGGTCAGGCAACTTCATCGTGGCCCGCAGCCTGAACCAGAGCATCGAACCTGCCACCCTGTCCCTGCTTCGCTGGGCCACGGCCTTTCTGGGCCTTTTGCCGTTCGCCTGCCGCGCGGCATGGTCACAGCGCGCGGCCATCAAGCAAAGCATGCCGGCCATGATTCCCATGGCGCTCCTCGGCGTCACGACCTTCAACGCCCTGCTCTACAAAGCCGCGCACACCACCTCGGCACTGAATCTTTCGCTCATCGCCACGTCCACGCCGGTGTTCATCATTCTTCTGGCCCGCATCTTTCTGCGCGAAAGCCTGACCGTCCGGAAAATGACCGGTCTGGCCGTTGCGCTGGCCGGAGTCGTGTTGCTCATTACCGGCGGCGACCCAAAGCGCCTGACCAACCTGGAATTTTCCATCGGGGATCTGTGGATGAGCCTGGCCGCCGTGATCTTTGCAGCCTACAGCATTCTGGTGCGCCGTTTCCCGGGCGGCCTGAGCCAGTCCGTGTTTCTGCTGACGCTTTTCGGCACGGGCATCATTTTTCTGATCCCCTGGACCGGATGGGAAGTGTTCACTCACGGACTCCCGACAATCACCCTGGGCGCGGCAGGAGCCATCCTCTACGTCGGCCTCGGCGCGTCCCTGGCCGCCTACGCCATGTGGAACAGCGCCGTGACCTCCATCGGCCCGTCCCTGGCCGGACTCATCTACTACACTCTGCCGCTTTTCAGCGGATTCTCGGCCTTTGTGCTGCTTGGCGAGCCCATGGGGCTGATCCATCTTACCAGCGCCGGCTGCATCCTCGGCGGCATTCTGCTGGCCACGCGCGGATAAAGATTCTAGGGTCTCTCCCGGTATTGCCTTTCCTCGACGCCGGTTCTAAAGACGGCTCGTCCCGGCATCCGGCCGTGACCCAAACGAACAACCGCGCCTTGCGGCGCAGATGGATACAGCCATGATCACCCTTTTCATCAGTTTGAGCATGAAACTCTTTTTTCTGCTCACCCCCTTCTTCGTCCTGACCGTGTTCCTGTCCATGACCGAGCACATGACCAAGGCCGAGCAGCGCAAGGTGGCCATCCGCACCACCATGGCCGTCATGGTCATAAGCCTTATCCTCTATTTCGCAGGAAACCCAATCTTCTCCACCCTGGGCATCACCCTGGACGGTTTCCGCATCGGCGCGGGGAGCCTGCTGTTCCTCTCGGCCGTGTCCCTGGTCTCGGGCAAGCGCTCCGCACAGGAGGCGGCTCCCGACGTGGATTTCGCCGTGGTGCCCCTGGCCATCCCCATCACCGTGGGCCCGGCCACCATCGGCACGCTGCTCATCCTCGGCGCGGAGTTGGGCGGTGCCGCAGAACGAGCCGTGGGCGCTGGAGCGCTGGTCTGCTCCTGCCTGGCCGTGGGAGTGCTGCTGCGTTCGGCCAGGCCCCTGAAAAAGCTGCTCGGCTCCGTGGGCCTGTCCGTCATGACCAAGATCACGGGGCTTGTCCTCTCGGCCATGGCTGCGCAGATTGTCTTCACGGGGATCAGGAACTTCCTTCAGTAGGTCCATGAATATCCCGAAGCTGCCTCCAGAACTGCTCACGCTGGCCCGGAACATTTCCTCAAAATGCACGCGGTGTCTGGCCTGCCAGATCCGCTGCGCGTTCCTTAAGGAGCACGGCACGCCCGGAGAGCTTGCCGAACGTCTGCTCGCAAGCGGCACCGGACTTGGCCGCGCCTATGAATGCAGCCTGTGCGGATTGTGCCAAGCCACCTGTCCCCTGGGCCTGGCCCTGCCCGACTTTTTCCTGGCCATGCGCCGGGCCGCGCTGAAGGAAGGGCGAGTCAGCCTGACTCCATACCGTTCAATACTGAACTATGAAGCGGTGGGAGCCTCCGCCCTGTTCCGCCTTTTCAAGCTTCCTGCCGGGGGGCACACCGTCCTTTTCCCCGGCTGCGCCTTTCCCGGCGCCCACCCGGACACAGCCCTTGCCCTTTACAAGCACCTGCGCGCAAGCGACCCGGCCCTGGGGCTGGTTCTGGGTTGCTGCTTCAAACCTTCGCACGACTTTGGACGGCAAGACTTCTTCAAGAAGCGTTTTGGCGCGTTGCGCGAGAAGCTCCTGTCGCGCGGAGTGCGCACGGTACTCACGGCCTGCCCCAACTGCTTCAAGATATTCGACCAATACGGAGACGGACTTGCGGTGCGCAGCGTGGTCGAGACGCTGGCCGAAAATCTTCCCGCAGACCGCCCCCGGCAGCGTGGTACGGCCATTGTGCACACGCCGTGCCCCTTGAGATTTGAAAAAAAGATTCAGGAAGACATTCTGGGAGTTGCCCGCGCATCGGGCCTGGATGTGGAGAAGACGAGGCAGGACGGAGCCTTGGCACCATGTTGCGGAGCTGGCGGAGCCGTCACCCCTTTACGAACGGATTACGCGGAAAACTGGACCGGGGAAGTAAAGATGCGCGCCCAGGGACGGTTTGTGTTGACCTCATGCGCGGGGTGCGTCCAGACCCTTTCGCGACATACCCGCACCATCCATCTGCTGGATCTGATCTTTTTCCCGCAGGCGGCGCGGCGCGGAACACTCTCCAGACCCAGGGGCCTGGGCAGTTATCTGCACCGCCTGCTTTTCAAATGGAAGGCCTTGTCGATACCTAGCCTGCTCTCTCTTCGAACTCGCGGATAAGTCCGGTTAGGATCCTGGACACACGGCGGGGCGAAAATCTCTCGGCCACGGCTCGGGCCCGTTCGCACATGCCCGGATCAGGGCCGCGCCGAACCAGGCGCAGCATCTCCCGCAGCAAATGCTCCTCATCGACCCGAGCCCATAGCATCTCGGGCCGAAAATGAGGCAGCATCCTCGACATGCGCTCCCCCACCGGCTCCAGTTCAAAACGCAAGGGCACGGAGTTGCGCTGGTCCATGAACTCCATATTCCCGGACCAGCCCGTGGCCAGAACCGGCACCCCGTGACTCATGGCTTCGCTGAGCCCCAACCCCCAGGCCTCGCCCCGATGCGGGGCTACATAGGCCAGAGCCCCCGAGTGCAGGGCGGCCATGCGGGCATCGCTGACGCTCTCCCCAATGCTCACGATCTGCGCGCCCCCGCCGAAAGACACGCTCATCCGATACTGCTTGAGAACAAGAAATACATCCGGATTGGAATGCGCCAATCGAGCAAAGACCCGCAACAACGCATCGAGGTTCTTGCGCGGATTGATCGCATCGACAATGCTGAAAAAATAACGTCCCTTGGACTGCACACCCAAGCGAGTGCGCGCCCACTCCAGGTCCTCGGGCGTAAACGTCGCAAGCTCGACCACATGCGGCAGCACCTTCACCCGGGCATGCCCCTGGCCGAGAGCTTCAGCGGAAAACGCCGACGCCGTCCAGATCTCGTCCACCAATGCAAATCCCGCACGATAGACATCGGGCAACGCAAGCCCTTCCCAGACCGCAAACCCGACTTTGGGCTTCGTGCGGGCGGCTGGGTATCGATCCAGGATATCGGACCAGTTCATCGGATCATCATGCAGTACGGCCAGATCCGCCTCCTCGGGCCTCTCCACGATCTCAAATCCGGCCAGCGCCAGACATTTCCTGTAGGCCTCACCCGCCCTGCGGTGACTGATGTAGTCCGAGAGATACCACCAGACGCGCTTCATCGCCTGCCATCCCCGCGACGCGGCCAGGGAAAGAACATGGGCGTGCCACGCTGGTAATCCCGGTAAGCCTGGCCGTGAACATGCAGGAGCTTGCGCTCCTCAAGCCAGGCGCCGACCAGCACGTATCCGGTCAAAACCAGACTCGTGACCAGCTCCGCCGCATCGAAGTTTCCGGTGCGAGTCCACAGGAGCAGGAGCGCCCCGCCGTACCACGGGTGGCGCACACGCTCCAGGATGCCCGTCGTGCGCAGCTCCTCGGCGTAAGGGCTGCCGGCAAAGGAGCAGCTCGACCGCAGCTGCGCCAGCCCTCCGACCACGCCCAGATCGTATTCACGGGCCCCGGCCCAGAAAAGCCACAGGGCCGCGCCCAGCAGCAGAAAACGCGGCAAGGCCAGGACGCCGCCCCAACCGAGGAGCGCGTCACCGGCCAGCGCCTCCTTGAAATACAACAGCGGGAGGATGCTCAGGACCGCCAGGATGTTATAGCCCAGCCGGTACCATGGACAAAGCCGGGGAAAGCGGTTCGAGACCAGCCGCATCCAGGACGGACTGATGAGCAGGCTGTGCAGGCCCCCCCACACTGCCCAGCCCAGGGCGAGGAGGGCAAGGGACATCACCCCGGCTGCCCCCCGTCTTCAAGGTGCAGGGAGACCTCGTCGTTTTTCCTGTCCACGGAGTGGTCGCGGGCCACCAGCACGTAGATGGACGGGATGACGAAGAGCGTGAAGAGCGTGCCGGTGGTCATGCCGCCCACCAGGACAAGCCCGATGGAGTTCCGGGCAGCGGCCCCGGCGCCGGAGATGAGCACCAGCGGAAAGAACCCGGCGATGGTCGAGCCGGCGGTCATGAGGATGGGCCGCAAGCGGGTCATGGATGCCTCGTGCACGGCCTTAAGCTTGGGCATGCCGCCGAGCTGGAGCTGGTTGGCGAACTCCACGATGAGGATGCCGTTCTTGGCCACCAGCCCGACCAGCGTGACCAGCCCGACCTGGGAGTAGATGTTCAGGGTCGTGGTCCAGCCTTCTGTCCAGAAGGCGACGTTGGGGTCGGGCATCTTCAGGAATGTAAAGACCAGCGCCCCGAACATGCCCAGAGGCACGGACCCGGCCAGGATGATGAAGGGATCGCGGAAGCTGTTGAACTGCGCCGCGAGCGTCAGGAAAATGAGCACCACGGCCAGTCCGAAGGAGAAGAGAAAGGTGTTGCCCTCGGTACGCAACTGACGCGAGTCGCCCGTGTAGTCGAGAACGTAGCCCTGGGGCAGGATCTTCACGGCCTCGTCCTCAAGGAACCGCAGGGCCTCGTCCAGGGGGCGCACCGCGACGCCGCTGATCTTCACGGCGTTGAGCTGCTGGAAGCGGTTCAGGGAACGGGCCACGGTGGTGTTCTTGATGGTCGCCATCGAGGACAGGGGCACAAGCTCGCCATTTGGTCCGGTCACATGGATATTTTTCAGCTGATCGGGGGTCAGGCGATCCACGCGCTGGACCTGGGGAATGACCTTGTAGCTGCGCCCGTCGATATTGAAGCGGTTGACGTAGGCCCCGCCGAGCATGGCCGACACGTCTGAGCCCACGGATGCGAGGCTCAGCCCCATGGCGGCGACCTTGTCGCGATCGATGATCAGCTCGGCCTGGGGCTTGTCGATCTTCACGTCGATGAGCGGCGGAAAGGCGAACATGCCGCTCTGGGTGGCCTTGCGCTGGATCTGTTCGGCGAAGGCCAGGATCTGCTCCGGGTCGGCCGTGGACGCGATAATGAACTCAACGGGAAAATCTCCGCCGCCCGGCAGCGCCGCCGGGGTGACCGGGAACATCCGGATGCCCGGAATGGCGGCCAGACCGGCCTGCACCTCGGGCAGGATCTGCGCGACGGTCCGCTCGCGCTGTTCCCACGGCTTGACCACCAAACCGCCGAATCCGCTGGAAGGAAAGGTGATCTGGAACGTGAATTCAGCCTCGGGCGTACTCATGAATACATCATTGGCTGCCGCTGCGGACTGTCTCGTCTGATCGAGGGATGCATCGGCCGAGGCATCGAGAATGCCGAAGATGACGCCCTGGTCCTCGGACGGGGCGAGTTCCTTGGACGACATCATGAACATGGGCACTGTCAGCACGGCGATCAGGACCCAGACCAGATACACTGCCGGCCGGGATCTGAGCGTCCCGGCCAGGAGGCGACCATAGAAATTCTTGAGCCGATTGAAGTCGCGGTAGATGCGCCCGGACAACCCCCGCTCCTCTATGCCCGCGACGAGAATGCGCGAGGCCATGAACGGCGAAAGCGTCAAGGCCACCACCCCGGACATGGCCACGGTGCCGGCCAGGGTGAAGGCGAACTCCCGGAAGAGCGAACCCGTCAGCCCGCCCTGCAATCCGATGGGCGCGTAGACGGCGATGAGTACCACGTTCATGGCGATGATGGGCCGCACCAGCTCACGCGCGCCGATGAGAGACGCCTCAAGGGGCGTCTTGCCCTCGCTCAGGTGCCTTGAGACATTCTCGACGATGACGATGACATCATCCACCAGCACGCCAACGGAGAGAACGAAAGCGAGCAAAGTCAGCAAGTTGATCGTAAACCCGAAGACCTGCATGAGAAACACGCCGCCGATGAGGGAGATGGGGATGGCCACGATGGGAATGAGCACGGACCGCGCGGATCCCAGAAAAAGGAAAATGATGACCACGACGATGGCCAACGTTTCCACCAGCGTGGTGCGCACCTCTTTCAGGGCGTTGTTGATGTACTCGGTGGCGTCGTACCCGACCCTGCCCTCCATGCCCGAGGGCAGGGATTTCTGGATCTCCTTCATCTCGGCCTGCACCAGCTCCAGCACTTCGATGGAGTTGGCATTGGGCAACGGCCAGACGCCGATGAACACGGCCGTCTGCCCGGTGAAGCGAACCTCGGCGCCGTAATCCTCGGCGCCCAGGACCACGTCGGCGATGTCGTCAAGCCGAACCACCGCGCCGTTCTGCGAACGGATGGCGAGCCGGCGGAACTCCTCGGCGGAGCGCAGGTCCGTGTCAGCGGTCAGGTTGATCTGGATGAGCTGGCCCTTGGTCTGCCCCAGGGCCGAAAGGTAGTTGTTGGCGGCCAGGGCCTGGCGCACGGCCGCAGGGCTGACATTCAGCGCGGCCATGCGGTCGGGCTTGAGCCAGATGCGCATGGCAAAGGTACGCGCGCCCAGGATGTCGGCCCGCTGCACCCCTTCCAGGGCCGAGAGACGCGGCTGGACCACGCGCATGAGATAATCGGTGATCTGATTCTGATCCAGATCGGGCGAGGTGAAGCTCAGGTAGGCCGAGGCGAACTGGCTGTCGGCCGACTCCACGTTGATGATCGGCACCTCGGCCTCGGGCGGCAGGTCGCCCCGGACCTGATCGACCTTGGAGCTGATCTCGGACAGTGCCTTGATGGGATCGTAGTTGAGCTTGAGGCGCACGTTGATGGTCGAGAGGTTCTGCGCGCTCTCGGACTGGATGTAGTCGATGCCGTCGGCCGCCGCGATGGCCCGCTCCAAAGGCGTGGTGATGAACCCGCGCACGAGTTCGGCGCTGGCCCCGACATAGGTCGTGCTGACCGAAACCATGGCGTTTTCGCTGCGTGGATATTGCCGCACCGTGAGAGTGAAGGCGGCCTGAAGCCCGGCAATGACGATGAGCAGGCTGACGACGATGGCCAGGACCGGGCGGTGGATGAAGATGTCGGTGAATTTCATGAGGTCGTTCCGTATCGGAGCTCTTTCCCGGCGGCCCGCATCAGGAATTTTCCGGTGTGGGGGATATGTTGAATTCCGGGGCCAGAGAGTTGTCCACGACCACGGACTGCCCATTGCGATACTTGAAGACGCCGGTGCTGACCACGGTCTGACCCGGCGCAAGCCCCCGGGCCACGGCTACGAAATCCCCGCGCCGCTCGCCCAGGGTCACGAACTGCTGCCTGAGAACAAGACCTTCCGTGCCGTTCCCCTGCGCCGGTTCGACGATGAAAACCGAGTCACTGTACGCGGCATAGAGCACAGCCGTGGCCGGAATCAGGACCAGTTCCCGCTTCTCCGGCAGGACCACGGCCACATTGACGAACATGCCCGGCCGCAGAATCTCCTCGGAATTGGCCAGTTCGGCCTGCATTCGCACCGTGCGCGTGGCGCTGTCGGCCAGCGGTTCCACGGCCGAGAGCCGCCCTTCGATGGTTTGTCCCGGAAGGGCATCGCTGGTCACACGCACCGTGGCCCCGGGCAGGACCGCCCCGACCTGCTGCTGCGGCAGGGCAAATTCGACGTGCACCCGGTCCAGGTGTTGCAAGGAGACAATGACGTCCGAGTCCCCGAGATTCTGCCCCAGGTTGATCTGGCGAATACCAAGGGCTCCCTGAAAAGGCGCACGGATGGTCTTTTTGGCGATGACGGCCCTTAGCGCATCCATCTGGGCCAGAATCTGACGGTGCTCGGCCAGGGCCGCGTCATATTCGGACTTGGCCGTGGAGCGTTGGGCCACCAAAGACTCGATGCGTCGCAGGTTGAGACGGGCCAGATTTTCCGTGGCCTCCAGAGCCCGCAACCGGGCCGCCTCCTCGGAAATGTCGAGCTGTACGAGCACATCCCCAGCTTTGACCCGGTCCCCGGACTCGAAATCGATGCGCACGACCTTGCCCGGAATCTCGGCGGTCATGGTCACGCCTTGCACGGCGGTGACGGAACCCACGGCGGTGAAAACCGTGTCCCAAAGGGCGGAACTGGCGTTCACGGAGGAAACCACGGCCGGAGGCATGAAGAACGATTCTCCCTGGGCGATCATGGCCCTGATCTGCATGGCCTTGATTCCGGCAAGGACACCGGCCACGACGGCCACAAGCAAGATGGCGATGAATATTTTTTTGATCATGACATTCCGGGGCTTGAGTTGATGCGACCCGCCCAGTGCGGCTAATACTGGCACTTACATTCAATCCCACTCATCGTAAAGAACCCACCCACTCAGTGTTGCATCTTCGTACAGGTTGAACGCAATTTGTTTAAAAAAAATACGAACGACTGCGTATCCAAAATGCACGTCACAATTGACATCACCCCCAATGCCGGGGGAAGTTCTCCACGTTGGTAAAAAGATTTTCGCCTTTTCGTTCAAAATACGGCCCCTGGAGGAAACATGAAGACACTCGTCGCGATTCTCGCCCTGCTACTTGGCGGATGCGTAGGCATGCCGGACACAGTGCGCCCCGTCGGAAATTTCCAGCTGGAGCGTTACCTTGGCACCTGGTATGAGATCGCGCGTCTGGATCACTCCTTCGAGCGGGGTCTGAGCCGCGTGAGCGCCGAATACAGCCTGCGTGAGGATGGCGGGGTTCGGGTCGTCAATCGAGGCTACAACACCTTGACTGGAAAATGGGAACAAGCCGAAGGAAAGGCGTTTTTCGTCGAGAACCCGCAAACGGGATTCCTCAAGGTCTCCTTTTTCGGACCATTCTACGGCGCCTACGTGATCTTTGAACTTGATCACGAAGGCTACAGCCACGCCGTGGTCAGCGGGCCGGACACATCCTATCTATGGATACTGGCCAGGGAGAAGCGTCTGGATGACGCGCTCAGGCGCGAACTCGTGGCCAAGGCCGCCGCACGCGGCTTCGACACGAGCGCCCTGATCTTCGTCGAGCACGAGCATGATTGAAGTGCGTGTTCCGCACCCCGTTCGTCAGCGGCCGCCAGCGCCTGCGGCCAAACCCGATGAAATCCCCACAAACCGGGGGTTGGCAAAAAATTGCTGGCCCTGCTCGGGTCAAAATGCATATTGAGAGAGGAACGACGGCAACCGAAAACGATGAATCCGTCGGGAATCAGGAGCACGGGGCATGAACGGATCTTGTTTCGAAGAAGCGAATTTGCTGAATGTCTGCCTGGACAGCATCGACTACCAGGGCATTGTCAGACACATCAACGACGGTGTGCTCATCCTGCGTGAAGGCAACATCGTCTTCACCAACGGCGCGTTTTGCGAAATCGTCGGCACCGATCTGGAAGGGCTTCTGGGCAAGCCGTTTGCCGACTTTGTCATTCCCGAAGACCAGAATCGCGTTCTTCGGCACTGCGTTGACAAGCTCTACACCTCCGACCTCTCGGACCGGATCGAGTTTTCCATCTCACGGCCCGGCGAGGACGCCATCGTGGAGATGAAGCTGACCGTGGTCGATTGCGGAGGCGCGCCAGCCATTCTGGCTGCCATCACGAACATCACCGAGCGCCGCAAGACCCGCATCGAGCTTCAGCGCGTGAAAGACAGGCTGGAAAGCATCCTGCACGCCCTGAATGACGTGGTCGTTTCCATTTCTCCCACGGATCATTCCATCCTGGCCATCAACCCTGCCGCCGAAGCCCTCTACGGCATCCCCAGACGCGCCTTCAACGCCGGACAAATGCAGCTCATGCATTTCGTTCATCCCGAGGATCGGGAGGCGGTGAGCAAGTACTACCGGGCCCTGGTGGACGACGAATTCGGGGAAATGCAGTACCGCATCATCAGCAGCAACGGACGCATCAAATGGGTGCACGACGAAGGACAGCTGGTCTATTGCACCACCAGGTCCATGCGCCGCCTCGACCACGTCATCCGCGACATCACCGAGCAAAAGGAGGCCCTGGACGCCCTGACGCGCAGCGAGGAAAAATACCGCGACTTTTTCCAGAGCACCAAGGATATGGCCTACTCCATGACCCCGGACGGCACCTTCATCGACATCAACGACGCCGGCATCCAGATGCTGGGCTTCTCCAGTCGCGAGGAGGCCCTTAGTTCCAACCTCAGGGATTTTTACGAGAATCTATCCGAACGCGCCGACCTGCTGGCCCAGATCAACGAAGAGGGTTTTGTCACGGACAAGCACATCCGATTCCGCCTCAAGGACGGAAGATCCATCGAGGTAGCCATCACCGCCCGGGCCAAGAACGATGACTCCGGATACCTGCTCTACTACGAAGGCATCGCGCACAACATCACCCAGGCCATGGAAGACCAGCGCAACCGGGTGCTCAGAAATGCCGCCGGAGGCATGTGCCACTATTTGAACACACACCTCATGCACATCGTCAACGCCAAGGACGGCATCCGGGAAGAGATCGAAACCCTGGACGAAACCGCAAACGCCCTGCCCGAAAATACCAGGGCAACATGGGCAGCCGCCTCGTCTTCCCTGCACGCCTATTGCGAAGGGCTCGACCTTGCCTACCGCAAGATCACGGCCGTGACCAAGGCCTTCAACTCCGCCTTCCTGACCTACAAGGAGGAATCCTATCTGGACAAGGCCATCCTCGACATCTTCAATTCCTGCCTGGGAGACCCGCTGGAATGCAGCAGGCAAGCTCTCCCGGACAGAAAAAAGGATGAGCATGAATGACACACGCGGCTTTTCCACTCTACCCTTGGTGAGTGAGGCATGCACGTCCTGAACTGGCTCGGCCTGCTGCTCCTGGCCGCCCTGGCACTGGGCGCTGCCGGTCACGCCCTGCTGCGCAAAAGCGACTCCCGTTCGGCTCTGGGCTGGGTCGGCGTCTGTCTGACCTTTCCTCTGGCCGGCCCCATTCTGTACATCCTCTTCGGCGTGAACCGGGTCCGACGCAGCGCCTCGCGCATGCGCAAAGAGGTCGACGCCCTGGCCGCCAACGTTCCCCCGGCCGTCCCTTCGTACCCGAGCGCGGCCATCAATCCCACAGTTTTGCACCACGCGTTCCAGCGCCTGGAGCGCGTCGGGCACAACATCCTCGGCACGGCACTGGTCGGGGGCAACTGCGTCGAGCCCCTGTTCAACGGCGACGAGGCCTATCCCGTCATGCTGCGGGCCATGGAAGACGCCAGGCACAGCATCTACCTGACCACCTACATTCTCGACACCGACAACCTCGGCCTCAAATTCATCGACGCCCTGGCCCGGGCCGTGCATCGTGGGGTGGACGTGCGGGTGCTCGTCGATGGCGTGGGCGAGAAGTACTCATGGCCCCGGGCCTCCCGGATGCTCGCGAAGAAAGACGTGCCAAACGCCCTCTTCATCCCGCCTCGCCTTTTCCCGCCCGACCTGCACTTCAATCTGCGCAATCACCGCAAGGTCCTGGTCGTCGACGGTTGCCTTGGCTTCACGGGCGGCATGAACATAAGCCAGAAGCATGTGCTTGGCGCCAATCCGCCCTGGCCGGTCAAGGATCTGCATTTCATCGTGCACGGTCCGGTCGCGAACCTTTTGCAGGACACCTTTGTCGATGACTGGTTTTTCGCGACCAAGGAACGCATCCATCCGCCCGTCCTCTTCACGGAACCGACGGGTGACTGCCTGTGCCGCACCGTTGTCGACGGACCCAATTTCGAAGAAGATCATCTGAAGACACTGCTGACCGGGATCATCTCCGCCGCGACGACGAGCATCAGGATCATGACGCCCTACTTCCTTCCCCCGCGCACGTTCCTGAGCGCCCTGATGTCGGCCCGCTACCGCGGGGTCACGGTCGAGATCCTGCTGCCGGGCCGCAACAACATCCCCTTTGTGCACTGGGCTTGCAGCCACATCCTCGACGAACTGCTACGCGCCGGGATCAGCATCGCCTTCCAGCCCGCGCCCTTCAATCACACCAAGCTCATGCTCGTGGACGGTTGCTACGTGCACCTTGGCTCAGCCAACCTGGACAGCCGCAGCCTGCGGCTCAATTTCGAACTGACCCTGGAAGTCCTGGACCAGCACCTGGCCATCCAGTTGACGCGGCATTTCGACACCATCATGGCCAGGAGTCGCCCGATAACCCGACAGGAACTTGCCGGACGTTCCCTGCCCGTACGTCTGAGGGACGCCTTTTTCTGGCTCTTTTCGCCTTATCTTTAGCCCGCTTCGCGCAGAGCCGGACGAATTCTTTGCCACACGGCTTTCCGAAACTTACCGGATTTGACTTTGACGCGCACGCCGCGAGTACTTATGAGTCATTCATTCCCGATACAGATTCACCATCCTAAAGGAGAAACTCCGTGACCAAGGAATTCACCGTATCCGCCACCTGCCCCGAGTGCGGACATCGCACCGAGGCGCATCACACGAAAGAGGCCATGCAGGAAGCGTTCGGAAATGATGCGACCTTGAAGATACTGTGCGCCCATTGTCAGGCCAGTTTTGAACAGCCCGTGGGCCTGGCCTGCGCGGAGTGGGACGAGTACTGTCATGAAATCCCCCTGCCCGCCGACGTCTAGGGCGTAAACTTCATAAACCACGGAAAAAACATGATTTTCGTCGTGACCAAATGCGCGAATTGTCCCTTACTCAGCTATGTGGAAGGTCAGCGGGTCTGCAATGTCGGGCCACCGAGCCAGCGTCCCATCCCAGAGGAAGACGAGCGCCCCACCTGGTGCAGAATGCGCAAGGAACAGATAATTATCCGGGATTTCAAGTAGCTCGTCGCCCGGACCGACTTTCGTCTTTCCTGTTGAAGTATAGTCCCCTATCTGCTAGAGAGGCCGGTAGTGTTGACTTGACGGGGAAGGATGCCGACTCTCATTGACAAAAATAGTCCTTCCCCATAGGGGGAGTCTTTGCAAACTCTTTTTCCGGAAGGAAAAATTTTGAGGAACAACATCTAAGGAGGAATTGAGCATGGCAATGATCGAATTTCAGGGTAAAAGTTTCGAAATCGACGAAGACGGTTTTCTGCTGAAGTTTGAAGACTGGGGTCCGGAATGGGCTGAATACGTCAAGGAGAGCGAAGGCATTTCCGAAATCACCGAAGCTCACCAGCAGATTCTCGACTTCCTGCAGGACTACTACAAGAAGAACGGTATTGCCCCCATGGTCCGTATTCTTTCCAAGTCCACCGGCTACAAGCTGAAGCAGATCTACGAACTTTTCCCCTCCGGCCCCGGCAAAGGCGCCTGCAAGATGGCCGGCCTGCCCAAGCCCACCGGCTGCGTTTAATTCAGCTGTTTTTCCAAAAAAAAGCCCTGCTCACGCAGGGTTTTTTTTATGCTTTTACCAGCCCTGCACACATGAATCAGCCTTCCGTGCGTCCATAAATCCGGGCCAGAAAAAGCATTCTTTCCGCCAGTCCCCTCGTGGTCATATCAGAACGCAACCGCCAGCCCCAGTTGCCACCCGCGACTCCCGGCATATTCATCCGACCGTCCGCGCCAAGGTTCAAATAATCCTGCATGGGAATGATGCAAAGGGAGGCCACGCTGCCGAGCGCCATTCGGATCATGACGTCGGCCGCGCTATCTGCGGACACATGCCGACCTGCATAATCGCAAAAACGCCTCCGCCCCTCCTCATCCAGCTCGTCCGAAAACCAGCCCCGAGAGGTGTTGTTGTCATGAGTTCCGGTATAAACCGCGCTTTGCACGGGTATGTTGTGCGGAATATAGGAGTTCTTTCCCATGTCCGCAGAAAAGGCGAATTGCAGAATCTTCATGCCGGGAAATTCGAACTCGCTCATGAGCGCGACCACGTCCTCGGTGATGACGCCCAGATCCTCGGCCAGAATGCACAAGCCCGGCACCCGCTCCTTCATGGCATTGAAGAACCGCGCTCCAGGCCCCGGAATCCAGAGTCCGTTCTCCGCCGTAGGCTCACAGGCCGGCACCTGCCAGAACCCGCAAAATCCGCGAAAATGATCGAGCCTGATCATGTCGAAGCGTTCGCTCTCGTGTCGCAGCCGCTCGGCCCACCATGAAAAACCGTCCTTTTCCTGAAAAGCCCAGTCATAGACGGGATTGCCCCACATCTGCCCGGTTTCGGAAAAATAATCCGGGGGCGCGCCGGCGCAGTAGATGGGCAGGCCTTCGCGGTCGAGTTCAAAAAGCTCCCTGTGTGCCCAGACGTCACTGCTGTCGAGACTGACGTAGATAGGCACGTCCCCGAGCAGGGATACCCCGCGCGTAGCCGCATAATCGCGCAGATTTTTCCAGTGCAGGCTGAAAAGATACTGAAAATAGCGTTCCCGCAAAATATCGTACCCAAGGCGCTCGCGGGCCTGCTCCAGTGCGTCAGGCTCCCGCAGACGCAGACCGCGCGGCCAGCTCAGCCACGGTACCCCTTTGTGCTCACGCTTCAGGGCCGCGAACAGGCAGTAGTCGTCAAGCCAGAAATCCGCCTTGCGGCAGAAGGCGTCAAAGCCCGAGTCCGCGCGCAAGCCGGGGAATGCATTGTCAAAGGCCTGCTCCAGAATCTTTTCCCGCCAGGCGGCAGCCGCCCCGTAGTCCACCCGGTCCAGGGGAAAATCGGGCAACGGCTCCACGTCCCGGGACCGGAGCACGCCCTGGCGCACCAAAAGCTCGGGGCTTATGAAAAGCGTGTTCCCGGCAAAGGCCGAGTAGCTGCTGTATGGGGAATTGCCCGCTCCGGCATTGATGGGCGCAAGAGGGAGCATCTGCCACACCTCCTGCCCGCCATCGGCCAGAAAATCGATGAATTCATGGGCGCGGGGACCAAAATCACCGACCCCGTGCCGGTTTGGCAGGGAAGAGACATGCAGCAGCACTCCGCATCTTCGCGCAAGATTCATGCGCCCCCCTCTACCGGCTCAAAAAAGAGCACGCTCAAGGGCGGAAGAATCAGGTTCACGGAGTAGGCAAAACCGTGCACGGGAATGGGCTCGGCCCGGACCTGTCCCATGTTGCCAGCCCCGCTGCCACCGTAGGCATGGCTGTCGGAGTTCAGGATCTCGCGCCAAGTGCCGCCCGTGTCCACGCCCACGGCATAGTTTTCGCGGGGCACCGGAGTAAAATTGCAGATCACCAAGACCGGCCGCCCCGCCTTGTCCCTGCGGAAGAAGCTCAGCACGCTCTGGTCGGAATCATGACAATTTTCCCAGACGAATCCCTCCGGGCTGAAATCAAGCTCATGCAGGGCCCTGCATTCCCGGTAAACCCGGTTCAGATCCCGGACCCAGGCGCGGATACCGTCATGAGCCGGAAAATTCAGCAGATCCCAATCCAGGGACAGGTCGTGGTTCCACTCTCGCCATTGTCCGAATTCAGCACCCATGAAGAGCAGCTTCTTGCCCGGCAGCCCGTACATGTAACCGAAAAGAGCCCGCACCCCGGCCATCTTCTGCCAGTAATCCCCCGGCATCTTCGACAGCAGCGACTTCTTTCCGTAGACCACCTCGTCGTGGGAGAGAGGCAGCACAAAGTTTTCGGCGTAGGCGTACCACAGGGCAAAGGTAAGCAGATTGTGGTGGAATTTGCGGAAAATCGGATCGAGCTCCATATAGGTCAAGGAATCGTTCATCCATCCCATGTTCCATTTAAGCCCAAACCCAAGCCCCCCCAGATAGACGGGCTTTGAAACCATGGGCCATGAGGTGGATTCCTCGGCGATGGTCTGCACATCGGGAAATTCCTCGTAGATGGCCTTGTTGAGCTCCTGCAGAAGCTCAATGGCGGCGAGATTCTCGCGCCCCCCGTAGCGGTTGGGCACCCATTCGCCATGTTGCCGCGCATAATCAAGATACAGCATGGATGCCACACCATCGACGCGCAGTCCGTCGAGGTGAAACTCGCGAATCCAGTACATGGCGTTGCAGATGAGAAATCCGGCCACCTCGTAGCGACCGTAATTGAAAATGGCGCTCTTCCATTCAGGGTGAAAACCCTGACGCGGGTCAGCGTGCTCGAACAGGGCCGTCCCGTCAAAGTTGGCCAAGCCATGCACATCCGTGGGAAAATGTCCGGGGACCCAGTCCAGAATGACCCCGATTCCCTCGCGGTGCAGGACATCGACCAAGTAGCGGAAATCCTGCGGACAGCCGTAACGGCTGGAGGGCGCGAAATAGCCGGTGCTCTGGTATCCCCAGGAACCGTAAAAAGGATGCTCCGCCACGGGCATGATCTCCACGTGGGTGAAGCCGGCATCCTTGACGTAGGCAGCCAGATCATGAGCCATTTGGCGATAGCCGAGAAAATTCCCGTGCTCGTCGCGCCGCCAGGATCCCAGATGCAGCTCGTAAATGGACCATGGACTGTCGAGGGCGTTGCGTCCGGAGCGGGTTTGCATCCAGTCCCCATCCTCCCAGACATAATTCAAGTCCCAGATGATGGAAGCCGTGGCTGGAGGCTCCTCACTCAAAAGGGCAAAGGGATCGGCCCGTTCCCCTTCACCACCAGGCCAGGAAAGATAGTATTTGTAGCGCTGCCCGTGTTTCGCCTTGGGCACGAAGCATTCCCACACTCCGGAGCTGTCCGCGCGCATGGTCATGGGCGCGGCGTTGCGGTCCCAGGCATTGAAATCCCCGATGACCGAGACAAACGCGGCGTTGGGTGCCCAGACCACGAAACGGGTTCCTGTTGATTCCGGCCCCAGGGACTCGGGGTGCGCTCCGAAATGTTCGTACAGACGGGTATGCCGCCCCTGTTTGAAGAGATAAATGTCGAGATCGCCGAGACTGTGCCTTGCGTCCATGAATAACCTCCGATGATTCTGACTGTCACGATAGGGAAGAGAGAGGTCTATTGGCAAGGCCGGATGAGGAATGGACATAAAAAAAGCGCGGACAGAGCCGCGCTTAAAAAATCCCGCAAGGAAGCCTTTCTAATGATGGCCTTCCTTCATGCCTTCCTTGATGCGGTAAATCGCAGCAATGACAATGGCCGCGAGATACGTGAAAATCCCGATGACCCCGATGAAGCCCTGCACCGTACTGTGCAGCATGTTCCCAAAAAGCTCACCCAGCATGACTCCCTCCTCGTAACGTGTCCCAGAAATTCGTATGTGGAACTTTTCACAACCATATCTTGACCAAAAAAGTCAAGGAAAAAGGCCCGATCCTGCTCTCGCCTGCTCTGCGGCGACAGCCGGACAGGGGCCTACAATTCGCGGAAGAACGTATCTCGCTGCACCGGGGTAAAACCCGTGGCGGAGATGGTTTCGACCAGCTCGGAGATGGTCATCCCCTTGGGCGAATCGGCGCCTGCCGCATGCCCGATCTTCTCTTCCACTATGGTGCCGTCGAAATCGTCGGCTCCGGCCCAGAGTGCCATCTGCGCGGCCTTGATGCCGGAAAACGCCCAGTAGGCCTTGATGTGCGGAATATTGTCCAGAAAGAGGCGCGCCACGGAAATGGTGCGCAGGTATTCCTCACCCGTGGGACCGGCGGCGCCCAGCGCGTTGTTGTGCGGCTGATAGGCCAGGGGAATGAAGACGATGAAGCCGGGCTTCTCGTCCTCGGCGACGCGCAGTCGTTCCATGTGGTGGATGCGGTCCTCCCAGGACTCGATATGCCCGAAAAGCATGGTGGAATTGGTCTTCATGCCCATGTCGTGAGCGAGGCCGTGAATATGCAGCCAGCGATCGGCGGTGACTTTTTCCGGGCACAGCTGCTCACGCATGGCGGGAGAAAAGACCTCGGCGCCGCCGCCGGGCAGGGCGTCCAGGCCCACGGCCTTCATCTCGCGGAGCACCGTTGCCTCGTCCGTGCCCAAAGTGTCGGCGAAGTGAGCCACCTCCACGGCGGTGAAGGCCTTGACCACGGCCTGGGGCCGCACTTCCTTGCACAGGGCCAAAAGGTCGAGGTAGTACTGATAGGGCAGATCCGGATTCAGGCCGCCCGTGATGTGAATCTCGCGGATGGGTTCGTGGATGCGGTCCATGAGGCGCTTTCTGGCCTCTTCCAGCGAGTAAGTGTACCCCCCTTCCTCCCCGGCCTTCTTGAAGAATGCGCAGAAGCGGCACTGATTGCGGCACACGTTGGTATAGTTGAGATGCTGGTTGTAGACGTAGTAGGCCTTGTCGCCGTGCCGCGCCCGACGCTGCTTGAGGGCCGCCTCGCCCAACTCGTGCACCGAGGCCTCGCGTGCAATTTTCAGGGCGAATTCCGGATCGATGCGCTCTCCGGCTTTCAACGTGGCCAGCCGCTTTTTGGCGGAACTGTCGAGTCTGCTTTCAATCATCTTCATGGTCCTTTAAAAAAAAGCGAGGCCGCACCCTTTACGGATGCAGCCTCGCGTCATGCTTGGATAACGGGCACGAAGCTGCCGTCAGGCTATTCTTCTTCGGTCCCGACTTCGGTCTCGGCTTCGGGCTCGGAGCCGTTTTCGGCATTCTCTTCCATCTTCTGACGGATCATGTCGCCGAGGTTGCTGCCGGTCATGGAACCGCTCTGGGTGGTGCGGAATTCACCGGCGCCACCACTGCGCTTACGCTCGGGCTCCTGCGCCTTGAGCGAAAGACCCAGGCGGCGCTCATCGGCGCTGACATGGATGACCTTGGCCTCGATGGAGTCACCTTCGTTGAAGGCTTCCTTGGGGCTCTTGATCTTCTTCTTGCTCATCTCGCTGACGTGAACCAGACCTTCGATGCCTTCCTCGACCTCAACAAACAGACCGAAATCCGTGATGTTGGTGATGGTGCCGGTCAGCATGGTGCCCACGGGGTAGCGGTTGGGCACGTCCAGCCACGGATCGTCGGCCAGCTGCTTGATGCCCAGGGTGAACTTCTCGTTCTCCTTGTCCACGGTCAGAACCTTGGCGCGGACAACGTCGCCCACCTTGTAGAGCTCGTTGGGGTGACGGATCTTCTTGGTCCAGGACAGGTCGGACACGTGGATCAGACCGTCGATGCCGTCCTCGATGCCGATGAACAGACCGAATTCGGTGATGTTCTTGACGCTGGCTTCAAGGATGGTGCCCTCTGGGTACTTCTCGGCCACCAGATCCCAAGGATTGGGGGCGACCTGCTTCATGCCAAGGGAGATGCGCTTGCGGTCCACGTCGACGCCAAGGATGATGACATCCACTTCGTCGCCGGGACGGACCATCTGGGAGGGGTGACGCAGCTTGCGGGTCCAGGACATCTCGGAGATGTGCACCAGGCCTTCGACGCCGGCTTCCAGTTCCACGAACGCACCGTAGTCGACCAAGTTGGTGACCTTGCCGGTGAGCTTGTGGCCCTCGGGGTACTTCTCGGAGATGTTGGCCCAAGGATCCATAACCAGCTGCTTGAGGCCCAGGGAAACCTTCTTTTCGTCCTTGTCGAAGGACAGAACCTTCAAGGTCAGCTCGTCGCCCAGCTGGACCATTTCCTTGGGATGCTTGATGCGCTTCCAGGACATGTCGGTGATGTGCAGCAGACCGTCGAGGCCGCCGAGGTCGATGAACACACCGTATTCGGTGATGTTCTTGACCACGCCGCTAACGGACTGGCCCTCTTCGAGGGTGGTCAGCAATTCGCCGCGCTTGCGGTCGCGATCTTCTTCAAGAAGCACACGACGGGAAACAATAACGTTGCTGCGGCGGCGATTGATCTTCAGCACGCGAAATTCGAAATCCTGGTTGACCAGGGCATCCATGTCCGGAACCGGACGAAGATCGACGTGGGAGCCGGGCAGGAAGGCCTCGATCCCCTTGATTTCTACAACATAGCCGCCCTTGATGCGGCGCACGATGCGGCCGACCACGACATCGCCGGAGTCGAGCAACTTTTCCAGTTCGTCCAGGACCTGCATGCGCTTGGCTTTTTCCCTGGACAGGACAATGGAGCCTTCACGCTCATTTTTACGGACAACATATACGTCGACTGTGTCGCCAACTTTGACGGTCACCTGGCCGTTTTCCATGAACTCATCGAGCGGAATCTGACCTTCGGACTTGAAATTGACATCCACGAGAATGTAGCTGTCATCAATCTTCACGACCTCGCCCGAAACGATCACTCCCTCTTCGATATCACCGAAATCGGAGTTGAGATAGTTCTCGAGTTGAGACTCAAAATCCATCTCCATGTCGAAATCGTTCATGGACTCTGGCGTGGTTTGAGTGTTGTTCATATGTTTACCCCCTAACAAAATAAATTTGGGCAGTCCTAGCAGAGTGAATCTACCTTGACAACCAGAATAATCTCCGGAAAAATATCCAATTCATGTATATAATACATTGAGATCAAAAATCATTTTGGCGCAAAACGCACTTCATACCTCTTTCGGCGCCTACGCCAGGGCCACCAGATCGTATGTCTTGACCTCCTCGATCACGGCCCGGACCATCTTGCCGGGCCCGACCATATCGCCGCTGACATAGGTGATCCCGTCCACCTCCGGGGCCTGAAACCAGACCCGGCCCTCGTAAAGCCCGGGCCACTCCTCATGAGCCCGGTCCACCAGCACGTCAAGCTCCTGCCCCTCGAATCCGGCAAGCAGATCCTCGCTGATTTCGGCCTGCATCTGCATGATGAGATCCCGGCGCTCCTCCTTGACCTCCTCAGGCAACTGATCCGGCAGGAGCGCAGCCTCGGACCCGTCCTCAGCGTAGTAGGGGAAGACCCCCAGATGCATGAACCTCGCCTCGCGCACAAAAGATTCAAGCGCCCGAAAACGCTCCTCGGTCTCTCCGGGATAGCCGACGATGAAGGTCGTGCGCAGCGCCGCCTCGGGGAAAAATTCACGGACCTGCTCCACGACGGCCCTGGGATCGCGCTGGAAAGGACGTCCCATGGAGGCCAGGATGTCCGGGTGGGCGTGCTGCAGCGGGATGTCGAAATAAGGAATGAAGGGCTTGCCAAGCTCGGACAGAAAACGCAGCAGGTCGCCGTCAAGCCCGGCCGGGTACAGATACATGAGGCGCATCCATTCAAGCCCGTTCAGAGGCGCAAGCTTTTCAAGCAGGCCACGCAATGCCTTTTGCCCCCGATCCCGGCCGTAGGCGGTCACATCCTGGGCAATGAGCACCAGTTCCTTGCGGCCCTGATCCAGGCAGCGCCGCGCATCGTCGAGAATCCGCGCCTCGTCCCGGCTGACCAGCGGACCGCGGATGGAGGGGATGGTGCAGAAGCGGCACCGATTGTCGCACCCTTCGGCGATCTTCAGGTAGGCAAAGCTCGGCGGCGTGGTCAAAAGACGCGCCGCCGAAAACCCACCAAGAGCTGACTCAAGCCCCGGACGCACGTTTTCCCGCAGCGCGGCAAGCTCCTGCAACCGCTGACCAAGCTCTCCCTGACGGCCAATTTCCAAGAAAAGGTCAACTTCCGGCAATTCTCCGCGCAGGTCCTGACCGTAACGGGACACTAGGCAACCCGTGACCACGAGGCTGGGCCGGGGATCAAGGTCGGCCAGATGCCGCGCCATGTCGAGAATGACCTGAAGGGATTCG
The DNA here is from genome assembly GCF_900114115.1 of Desulfomicrobium apsheronum. Lineage (NCBI taxonomy): Bacteria > Pseudomonadati > Thermodesulfobacteriota > Desulfovibrionia > Desulfovibrionales > Desulfomicrobiaceae > Desulfomicrobium > Desulfomicrobium apsheronum. The sequence continues at coordinate 211,545 of NZ_FORX01000003.1, forward strand.
CTGACCGCGGGCTCGATGAAGCCGCAGGTGTTGATCAGCACCACGTCCGCGCCATCGGGTTCGGCGATGTTGACAAACGACGAGCCGAACCCGCCCAGCATCCATTCCGTGTCCACCCGATTCTTCGGACAGCCCAGACTTATAGTATGTATACGCACTTGTTTCATTGTTCCTCCAATTCCAGGGCAATGTCCGGCTCGGACCAGAAATTCACGTTTTCCCTCACGATGCCAAGCCGGGCCAACGCCTCGGCATTGACCCGGCCATGCCCCCAAAGTTCGCCGCCTAAACGTAAGGGCAGAAAAATTTTTGTCACCCGTCCGGTCCGACCGGCGAGCCTCTCCTCCAGAAAAAGCCTCAAGGCCAGGGAGCGCGCCATGTTGCCGAAGGCCGGATGCCAGGGGCCTGCCAGCAGGCGTTCGAGCAGCCCCGGTTCTCCGGCGAGGCCCAGACGGATGACCCGCACTCCCGCCTTCCAGAAATCAAGCAGGGCCCGGCCACTCTCGTTAACGGCGGTCTCAAGCGACCAGGGCGCGTATTCGCCGCGAAGGTACATGTCCGCAAGGCCAGTGCCCCGCACCACCACGCACGGATAGATGCGCACCACGTCCGGGCCCAGGGCCAGGGTCCTGCGCACGTCCTCCCGCCACAAGGCCGCATCATGTCCGGGCAGCCCCGGCAGAAGCTGGATGCCAAGCTCAAGGCCGGCCTCCCGGACCATGGCACAGGCCCTTTCGGCCACGGCCCCGTCATAACCCCGCCCGCTCGCTTCCAGCACGGGAGAGGAGAAGGTCTGCACGCCAAGCTCGATCATGGACACGCCGTGCTCGCGCAACCGCCCGAGGGATTGAAGGTCCACGCGATCGGGGCGCGTGGAGACGCGCAAATGGACCAGCCCGCCCGGCCCCGCGAAGCGCGCCGCAAGCTCCAGAAAACGTTCCTGCCAGGCAAGATCAAGGCCCGTGAACGTCCCCCCAAAAAAGCCTAGCCCAAATGGCCCGCTCTCCAGGGACAGACGTTCGTGCAGGGCATCCAGGGCGTCTTCAAGCCGAAGGCCCCCGAGCCCTGTCTGGGCATGCTGATCGCAGAAAACGCAACGGCTGGGACAGCCGGCGAAGGGCAAAAAAACCGGAAGAAGCCTGAGTCTCTTTTGCGACGGTTCAGGATGGGAAAAATGATGCCTCGAAATTTTTGTCATATTTGCCAAAAAGAAAAAAAAACAAGCTGTTAGGCTTGAAAAAAAAATCTACGTTGGATATTGCACATTCAAGAATAGCCATTTCAAGCGGCAACTTACGACCATTCTTCCAAAAATCGTCTTTATTTCAGGAAGATAGACATATCGTCATCCGGGAAGTTCCCGGACCAGGAGGACTGATGAGCAACAATACGCTGACGAAAGCAGAAATTGTCGACAACATTTACGAAAAGTCGGAGCGCAATCGTGCCGAGGTCAAGGCGCAGGTTGAAACCATGCTCGACATCATGAAGGAAGCGGTCAAGAAAGACCACTCCCTTCTCATCAGCGGGTTCGGCAAGTTCGAAGCCTACGAAAAAGACGCGCGCAAGGGCCGCAACCCCCAGACCAGCGAATCCATAATCCTGTCCGAGCGCAAGGTTGTGGTCTTCCGAATTTCGCGCAAGCTACGAGCCGAGCTCAATCCGCAATAATAAAGCACCCCGGGCTTTCTTTGGTCAAGCGCAGCCGCATCGACTCCGCTTCGCCAAGGCTGGAGAAAGCCCCGACCTGCACCCGCCAGAACGTAGTGCCGTGCAACTCGCCTTTGGCGATCCTGGTGCCCGCAAAACCCCGGGAAACAAGACGCGATCTGAGTCTGCGCGCATTTTCCTCGACCACGAACGCCCCATATTGCACATAGAACGGTCCCACATACTGAATGCGCTGCCCGGCAATGGTTTGCAAACTGACCCGCGCCGTCCCCGGGCCGACAACTCCCAGAACGCTCGCCGCCGCATATGACAGATCGATGATGCGATTGCCTACGAACGGGCCGCGGTCGTTAACCCGCACCTCGGTCGTGCGCCCGTTGTCCAGGTTCCTGACCACCAGGCGCGTGTGCATGGGCAGAATGCGATGCGCGGCCGTCATCTGATACATGTCGTAGCGCTCGCCGTTAGCCGTCTTCTTACCGTGAAAATCCGAGCCATACCAGGAGGCGATCCCCGTTTCGGAGTATCCTTCGGCGGAACCCAGCGGATAATAGGTCTGTCCGAGCACGGTGTAGGGCTTGTATGTTCCTCCCTTGCCGGCAGGCGCGGGAGGGGCCTTCTTCGATGGGGCCGGGGGAATGCTGATTCCGGGAACATACTTCGAACCGCATCCGCTCAGGCCTGCGCACAAAAGCGCGATGGCCAGCAACGCGGCCAGCCATCCGCAACCACCACGTCCCCGGAACATGTCCGGGATCATGCAGCGTTCATCCTTACCACAAGGGTAATGTCCTCGCACGCTCCGGCCAGAATCTCTCGCACCTCGGAGGGACTCGCGGAAGATCCGTTCCACTCGCAATCACACTCTTGCAGATCGATCTGCTGATCGTCCACGTATTGCAACACGGCCTGCGGGGAGACGACAACCCCGCGCTTCAGGACCGGCTTGAAGCAATCCAGCGCCACGAAATTGAACATCTTGACCACGGCCACTCCGCCCTTGCTTTTCTCATCGTCATGGCGACTGACCAGATCGGGGCGAAAGGCCCGGATGGGACTCGACCGGCGCAAGGCTATGCCGCACAGGCCCGGCATGGTCCCGCTCATGCCCAATTCGTCGCCGTCGCCGACAAACTCCTCCCGCCATTCGTCAACGGGTGCGTTGTTTAAAAAGAGTCCAGGAACGCTGTTGGTCGCATAGTGCAAATCCATTCCGAGGATTTCGGTCATGAAATCGCGCACACTGACCGCCTGCTCCAGAAAAACACCCACCCCGCGCCTGAGCAAGCCGTGCCAGATTTTGGCTGAAGTTTCCGGGATGGTCAGAACCAATTGATTTGACGCCGCACAAGTTATGCCTTCCATGACATAAACCCCCTTTTTTCTTGACTTTCCATGAAGACTGTCTGCTAACATGCTCTTAAAAGCAAGTTCAACACGCGCAACCGCGCTCAACCTTCAAGGAGTCTTCATGAAAATCCTACGAATCAATACCAGAACCAAAAGCTTCAAGTTTGAAGAACTCGGCGAGTTAGCCGGTCTTGGAGGTCGTGCCCTGACCTCAAGAGTGGTCAATAAGGAAGTCCCGGCAAACTGTCACCCGCTTTCCGCCGAAAACAAGCTGATTTTCGCGGCAGGCGTGCTTGCCCCGACCAATGCCGCCAACTCCGGCCGCATCTCCGTCGGCGCAAAGTCGCCCCTGACCGGCGGCATCAAGGAGAGCAATTCCGGCGGACAGTTCGCGCACACCCTGCCCAAGCTGGACCTCTTGGCCGTCATCCTCGAAGACAAGCCCGAGGCTGGTTCCCCCATGCAGGAGATCTTCATCTCTGCGGACAAGGTCGTTTTCAAGGATTCCACCGTGACCGGCATGCGCAACTACGCCGCCCAGGAAAAACTCCTGGCCGCATACGGCGACAAGGCCGTGACCGCCCTGGTTGGACCTGCCGGCGAGCAGTGCCTGTGCGCTTCCACCATTCAGTTCTCCGATCCCGAAGGTCTGCCTTCCCGTTCTGCCGGTCGCGGTGGTCTGGGCGCGGTCATGGGTTCCAAGGGCGTCAAGGCCATCATCCTTGACGGCGACGCCAACGCCAAAACCGTCTACGGCAACGAGGAACTGTTCAAGGAAGCCCGCAAGGAATGGGTCGACGTGCTGCGCAATCATCCCGTCACCAGCCAGGGCCTGCCCGGATTCGGCACCGCCGTTCTGGTCAACGTCATCAATGAGGCCGGTGCCCTGCCGACCAAGAACTTCCGCATGGGCAAGTTCGACGGCGCAGAGAAGATCTCCGGCGAGACCCTGGCCGCCAACATCGAGAAGCGCGGCGGTAAGGTCAAGCACGGCTGCCACACCGGCTGCGTGATCCAGTGCTCGCAGGTTTACCACGGCGCGGACGGCAAGTACCTGACCACCGGCTTCGAGTACGAGACCATCTGGGGCTTCGGCGCCAACCTGCTGATCGACAACCTTGACGACATCGCCGCCATGGACCGCACCTGCGACGAAGTGGGCGTGGACACCATCGAGATGGCCAACACCATGGCCATGGCCATGGAAGGCGGCACGCTCGCCTGGGGCGACAGCAAGGGCGTTCTGGCCGAACTGAACAAGGTCGGCACGAGTGATCCGCTGGGCCGCATCTACGGCAACGGCACTTCCTACACGGCCAAGGCTTTCGGCGTAGACCGCATCCCCGTGGTCAAGAACCAGGCCCTGCCCGCCTATGACCCGCGCGCGGTCAAGGGCGTCGGCGTGACCTACGCCACGACCCCCATGGGCGCTGACCACACCGCCGGCTACGGCGTATGCCAGAACGTGCTGAAAGTCGGCGGCGACGTCGACGGTCACAAGAAGGAAGGCAACATCGAGATCTCCAAGAACCTTCAGATCGCCACTGCGGCCGTCGACTCGCTGGGCCTGTGCCTGTTCGTGGCCTTTGCGATTCTTGACGACGCACGCGGCGTGCCCTGCATGGCCAAGCTGATCTCCGGCCTGACCGGCAAGGAGATGAGCGTCGACGAGATGATCGGTATCGGCGTGAACTGCCTCAAGGACGAACTGGACTTCAACAAGCGCGCCGGCTTCACCGACGAAGACGACCAGCTGCCCCGCTTCTTCCGCGAAGAACTCCTCGCTCCGCACAATGTGGGCTGGGGTTACTCCACCGAGGAACTGCAGGCTGCCAAGGTCTAGGTTTCCGGCCCGTCACCGGACTGCTTGAAAAAAAAGAATCCCCGCTTTTGAAGTGGGGATTCTTTTTTGGCCCGTGCAAACCAGGCAGACCATCCAAAACCGCACGCCCGTGCCCGCACAAACACAGGCTCGTGCCGCCGTCGCTCCGCGTCCGGCGGGGCAAGGGTCAGGTCAGTTCCTTCATGGTCCTCAAGGTCTTGGCATAGGCCGTGAATACGTCTTCCCTGGCCAGCATGCCGAGCACCTTGGTGGGATTCTCGCTGTCCACCACGGGCAGCTGGGGCAGATCCGATTCCACGAATTTGAGCAGGGCCGTGTACAGGTCCTCGTCAGGCCGCAACACGACGACCTTTCGGGCCACATCGCCGGCCACGAGCAATTCGCACAAGGTATCCTCGAACAGGACCTTGCGCAGATCCTGCACCGCAAGCATCCCGGTTATCCTGTCATCCGCGCCGCGCACCGGAAAACACAATTCGTTGGAATTGACGATGATGTCGGTCAGGGCGCCGAAATGCGTCCCTTCCTCCACGATGGTCACCCGGCTCGGCTTGTAGTGCGCCTCGACCTTTTCCCGTTCAAGAATGTTGATGGTCGCGTCGCCGACATGGGCCGGGGACTCGAACTTGTTGTCGACCTGATTTTCATACAGGGACACGTTCCGCCCCAGAACCAGCGCGATGGCCGTGGCCAGCATCAGCGGAGCGAGCAGGCCGTAGCCCTGGGTCAGCTCGCAGACCATGACCAGCGGGCCGATGGGCGCATTGGCCACACCGGAAAAAAAGGCCGCCATGCCCACCAGAACATAGCCCCCCGGCTCGACCACCACGGAAGGAAACAGGCGCTGGGCCAAGGTGCCGACCACGCCGCCGCTCATGCCGCCAACAAAGAGGGCCGGGGCGAACATGCCGCCGCTCATGCCCGAACCAAGAACCACGGATGTGGCCAGCGTCTTGCCCACGATCATCCCGGCCATCATGGTCACGGACAGCTTGCCGAGCATGGCCAGCTCCAGCCAGCCCTGCCCGCCGCCCAGCAGCTCCGGGAACTGGTAGCCTATACTGGCCATGCCCAATCCGCCCAAGGCCACTGCCGGTACAAATCCGAACCGATCGGTCAGGGGCCAGAACACCTTGAACTTGATGAAGCGAAAGGTGCGTACGTAAAACCAACCCGTGGCCGCGCAAACCAGCCCCAGGATTGCGTAGACGGGAAGCTCGCGGATGTCGGAAAATTCGAACTTGGGAATCCCGAAAATGGGCTCGGACCCGAAAACCAGGGTGAAGAGGGAGTACGAAACCACGGAGGAGATAATGGAAGGGAGCAGCGCCTCGGCCTCGAAGTCCTCTCGGTAGATGACCTCGACAGCAGTGAGCGCACCGCCCAGGGGAGCGCGAAAAATTGCGCCAAGGCCTCCGGCCGCCCCCGCCAGAAGCAGGATGCGCCGCTCCTTGGCCGAGAGACGCAGCTTGCCGGCCAGCCAGGAACCGCATCCGGCCCCGAGCAGGGAGATGGGCCCTTCGCGTCCGGCGCTGCCTCCGGCGGCGATGGTCAGGATGGACGTACCCACCTTCATGGCCGGCACGGAAGGCGTGATGTGCCCTTCCTGATGATGAAAGGCCTTGATCATGGTGTCGGTCCCGTCCGTGCCGCCGTGACGGGTCTGGGGCACGAAGCGCCGCAGGAGGTAGCCCGTGAAAAGGCCAATCACGCCCAGAAAGACAAAGAGCAGCCAGGGCCGAAAAGCTCCTGCCTCGCCTGAAAACAGATTCTCCCCCGCCGGCACCGGCAGGCTGAAACCGGCCCAGGTCGTAAGCAGCAGATGCTGCAACCATTCGATAGCGACATAGAAGAGCACGGCCCCGAGGCCCGTCATGGCCCCGACCACGATTCCGAGCGCCAACCACTTGAAACTCAGTACGGAATGGTAGCTGTGAGCCAGCTCCATGGGAATCTTGAACAAAGACCTGAAAAACGCGCGCATGTATCCGCCTCAGACCAGCCTGGCTTCGGGCAGGACCAGGATGGTCCGGGCCAGGGTGATGTCCTTGCCGATCTGCGCCTTGAGTTCATCGAGCCCGGAAAACTTGCGTTCACCCCGCAGGCGCTGCACGAAATGCACCTTCAGTGCGCGTCCGTACAGGTCCTCGTTCAAATCCATGATATGCACCTCGACGGAAAGCACATCATTGCCGAAGGTCGGGTTGTAACCGATGTTGGCCACGGCCTGATGAAGCTCTCCATCCAGTTCGGCCCAGCAACAGTACACGCCCGTCTTGGGAAAAAGCTCATCGACAAGATGCATGTTGGCGGTGGGAAAACCAAGCAGACGCCCGCCACGGTTCTGTCCGTGAACCACGGTTCCGGACACGCGGTAGAATCGTCCCAGGAGGGGTTTGGCTGCCCAGACGTCCCCGGCCTCGACCAGATCGCGGATGCGCGTTGAACTGACAATGGCCTGATCGACCATCACGGGCTCAAGCTGCTCGACGCCGAAGCCCCACTGCTGCCCAAGCCGAGTGAGCAGGGAGTAATTGCCGCCCCGGCCCTTGCCGAACGCGTAGTCATAACCGATGACCAATTCCCTGACATGCAGGCCTTCAACCAAAATGCGGCGCACGAAATCCTCGGGGCTCATGCTCGCCAGTTCCTGGTTGAATTCAAGACAGAGCAGATGATCTATGCCCAGGGCACGGATGAGTTCGGACCGTTGTTCATAAAGTGTAATGAAAGGCGGGGTTTTCTTTCCCGTAAAAAAACGCAGGGGATGGGGCTCGAAGGTGATGACCACCGACGGCAGGCCGAAACCGGCAGCCAGGTCCCGCACCCGGGCAATGAGACGCTGGTGTCCGATATGGACCCCGTCAAAATTGCCGATGGTGACGCAGGACCCTTTTTCCAGGCCGCTGATCTGATCCGGCCAAGTAACGCAATGCATGAAATTTTTTCCTCCAGGCAACAAGCTGGCTTGCCTCTATACCAAAAGAACCCAGGCTTCAACACAGGCACAGGCACGAGAAAAATGCTCTTGAGCCAACCCAAAACCCTGAAATCACGTATTAAAAAAAATTAATTAAAAAAAAGCCAACAAAACCCTTGCCAAACCCAAACCTCTCACATAAACACGCTTCTCACGTCACGCCGAAGTGGTGGAATTGGTAGACACGCTAGGTTCAGGGTCTAGTCGGGGTTCCCCGGTGGAGGTTCGAGTCCTCTCTTCGGCACCAGTAAGTCAAAGGGTTGCAGCAGAAATGTTGCAACCCTTTTTCTTTTGCTTTTTTCCAAGGAACGAGCCCAATAAATCCATTACAAAAAGCAAACGATCTTCTCGTTTGTCCACAGCGGATTCGATGAAGACAGTGTGGCGAACCCAAGCAAGCGGAACGCGTAGCCTGCGCACGAGCTGGTAGGACCAACGCATCAGAAGGTTTGCCAACAGAGGCAATACAAGAGTAACGTGCGCAATCCGCAGTCGCACTCACACAAACAAGGAATCACTAATGCCTACGCCCCTTGAAAGCACGGAAGCACGGGACGACGAGTGCATGGCCGCCTATCTGGCCATGCTGCCAGCTCTTGCCTGGCGCGTCGACATCGTGCGCAATGATATCACCTTCCTCAACGCGCACACCATCCCCTCACTCGGGGAGCAGGCAAAGTCGGTTCTCCAGAATCCCGGACTTGCCAGACAGATGATCTTCAAAGAAGACCGCGAACGGTTCTTCCACTGTTTCGATCAAATTCGCAATCGCCAGCCCTCAGCCTGCACCTTCCGCATGCGCTCTTCAAACGGCACTACGGGTTGGCTCAAGATCATGGCCATGCCCGACCCGGCGTTTCCCACCTGCTCTGTAGGACTGCTCATGGACATCGGTCCTCACGTGAACACAATCCTTTCCATCGAGGGACGTCCGGGTCTAAGCGACAAAATCGACTTGCTGGACGATCCGGTCCTGCTCATCCGCTTCTCCGATCGCAAAGTATTTATGGCCAACCAGGCCGCGCAAAGAATGCTGCACTACCCCGCCAAGGACATTCCGACCCTGGATTTAGACAGGATACTCCAAAAAAATTCCGGGGTAAAACTGTTCCAGATATATGAGGGGCTGATCTTTTCCGACTGCTGGAACGGTGAACTGAACGTGACCGACAGCATGGGCAGGCATCACCAGTGCATGGCCCGTATCCAAGCGATCGCCCGAGACGAAGAAAATCTGCTATGGGTCACGCTGACTCACATGAACAGCTGCCTGGCATGCAAAGGAGTACCCGTGCGCGGCAACGAATCCGTGCCATCCCTGGAAATCAGCGAAGCCATGGGCACGTGCACGACCATCAAGGATCTGTTGCAAACCATGCTCAACGCCCTGCCCCCGAATTCGCCCACGGACGCCATCATGCTTTCACGCATCTTCATCGCTGAAAACAAGGTGCTGGTCACCGGCGCGGGGGGGCCCTTCGAAACCATTCCAGAAAATCACACACATCCTTACGAGGGGTCCATCGCTGAAAACATCGTCCGCTTCAATCTACCGCACCATGTGGTCATGGAAACGTCCAAGAGCATCAAACCCATCGACTGGGCCCTGTTCATTCCGCGAGGCATTCACTCCTACTATGCACAACCTTTTTTCGATAACGACGTTCTGACCAACGTGCTGATCTTCTGTTCGAGCCTGCCCGGAAACTACGACCCGGACGCCCCAGCCCCGCTTCATGAACTCTATCCCGAATTCCTCAATGGTTTGAAACGTTGCCTCAAGGCGGCCGGTTAGCGACGCCGAGCACGCCAGCACCGTAAGCTCCAAATTTGCCCAAGAACGCCCCCTACTGGTCCAACCAAAAATTCTCCTCCACACGAAAAACGCACTGAAACACCTCAGTGCGTTTTTTTCGCACGTTCACGCCTGAGTTCCCCGACAACTCTTAACCGCCTATATTTCATAGACATAAACCGCTACCCCAGCCTCACTCTCTGTCCACCCCACAACTGGCCCAACCAGATTTGTGTGAAATTAATAACAAACGCTTGCGTCAATCCACACCCCCTCGCTAAAGAAGCTTGAAAGACACAAAACATCACAAACACTCAAAACTGGTTGGACCAGATATGGCATCAACTCAACGCCCCATTCTCTGTCAAAAAGTCGCAGACATGCTTAAAGGGACATCTTTTTCCGTTGGAGACCGGCTGCCCGGCGAGCGCCGCCTCGCGGAGATGTTCGACACCAGCCGCAACACCATTCGCGAAGTGCTCTGCAACCTCGAAACCATGGGCTATGTGGAAATTCGCCAAAAGAGCGGATGCTACCTCAAAAGCAAGGATGGCCGCATCAGCTGGAATCAACTCCGCAGACGCAAGTCGCAAATCGCCACGCGGCAGATTCTGGACACCCTGACTCTGGTGATTCCAACTCTCGCCCGCGAACAGGCCTCCCGGTTAACCACCTCGGATGTCGATACGCTGGAAAGCGCCACTGCCCGCCTAGGCGAAGCCATCGTCAATTTCGACAGCACCGTCTTCACCCGGGCCTACATCGCCTTTTTTCTGGCTTTGGCGAAAATCTCGGCCAACGACTACCTGATCTTGCTCATGAAGGAACTCCAGGCTGCGGCGCACAACCTGGAGCACGCAGGAACCGGGCTGGCCGAAGTGCAGACAGGCTTTCTCTTCGAGTACCATGTGGAGCTTTTCAACGCTCTGAAGAGTTCCAGAGCCGACGAGGCCGAAAAACTGGCCCTTCAGTGCATGCACACCTTTGCCTCCATCGTGCTTCCCGGGGAATGACCGAACGGAAAGCTGAAATGAAGCGAAGAGAATTTTTCAGCCGTTTTGTTCCCGTCTTGGACCAGACGGTGGATGCAGCGAAAACACCGAAGCAGACGGTACTGCCCACACGGATCCGCCTGACCGAGAATGAACGTTTTCTCCGCGCCATGGCCCTGGGGATCGATCCGGCAACTGTGACGCCTGGGCAATTGGAAAACCTGGTTCCGGACCCGGAACTACAATCAACACCATCGAAGAAAGAGCAGTTGGACAGCGAGGCTTGATCATCCTCCCTGGAAACTCGCTAAGGAGTTACGACATGGACAATAGTAGCGTGAGCTACCTTGAAAGCCGGAAGCTGGTCAAACGCTGGAGCGGCCCGATCCCGGCACTGGTCAATACATTCCTCATCCTGGCGTTTTTCTACGCCACGTGGTGGATATTCCAGGACCCACGCGGCCTGATGCGCATGTATACCCCATATGTGGGCTACATGGTCTGCCGCTGGCTCCTCATCCTCTTCATCTGGCTGGCCTACATTTTCGACTTCTGGCCATTCAAAAGAAGCTGGCTCAACAAGACCCATCCACTGATCAAAGGGGCGGTACTCACGTTGGTTAGCGTGGCGGCCATGATCATCCTGATGAAGGGCTTCTTTGTTGAAATCCTCGGTAATTTCGGCATCGCCTACTTCAACCCTGACCGGCTGATGGCCATGGGCATCACGGAATTCTACGCCATCGAGTATGCGGCGGAAGCCATCATGATGTTTGCGGCCATCGCATCCTGGCTCTCTCCGAGCTGGGTGGTGGCCTGTGAAAACGCCCCGTGGCAGAAGCTTGGCCAGCCAGCGCGCGGCATCACCATCGTTCTGGTGACCTTCTTCCTCAGCATGATTGTGTACTTTGTGACCATGCATTCCCACATGGCCATCCTCTTCTACCCCTGGCAAAAGTTTACGGCCATCTGTCCGCCCTACTGGGAAGAATTCGCCAACACGGTTTCCGGCAACTTCCACATAGCCTGGATCATGTGCTGTACCGTGGTGGTCTGGCTGTACGAAACCATTTGGGAACGCTACCCCTTCAACCTGATCAAACATGACGGACTACGCCGCGTCACCTCCTTCTTCGGCATCATCGCCATCGCAGTGGCCTTGTGTTTCTTCCTGTTCTACGCCCAGGATCTTGTTTGGGGCGCGACCATTCGCGGGACCCGCCGCCTCATGGCTCCGGACTGGCGCTGGTTGCATGTCGGTGAAATGGCGATCTTCTGGCTCGTGCCCACCTTGTTTCTGAACTTCTACTGCAACAACTGGCCGACCAAATTCAGCCGCCCTGTCAATGTCTGCATCCGCACCCTGCTGACCGCTGCGTTGGCCGTGGTGGTGTACGTGATCTACTACAAGACCTCGCATCTGTTCCTGGGCACGCAGAAAGGCTTCTCCCATCCCCAGCAGTTCCCCATGATTCCCATGATCTGGCTTATCAACATCTTCCTGATCAACGTCTGGTTCATGGACGGCTGGCCAGGTTGGAAGGCCGTGCAGAAGACCGAGGCCGAACTGGAAAACCACCAGAATGACGTTGTGGCCAGCGACGTGAAGTGGACGCAGGGCATCGCCAAAGGCCTTGGCATCGGCCTTGTCGCGGGAGCGCTGCTCTATTTCGCCATCATCAAAGCCCTGCCCTGGGTGGGTGCCAACATCACCATCATCAAGTAAGCACGGGAAAGAGGAGTAGAAACAATGAGCACAAACAGAAATAACATAAGCAGACGCGACTTCGTGAAGGGCGCTGCTACCGGGCTGGTGGCCGGCACGTTCGCAAGCATGGGCATGTACTCCTACAGCCCGTGGGCCTACAGCCAGCTTCCGAAAACGCAGCGCAATCAACAGGACTTCGGCACGTGCCGAAGCGTACGCGTGACCAACATCTCGGAAACGAGCTGGTTCAATAACGCGCATCTCATCGGCGATATCCACGAAGCGGGCGGACTGCTCGTGAACCAGTACACTCTGAACTGGGCCCCTCTCGCCAATGGCAAAGGATCTGGCAAAGGATCCTACGAGGAAGGCATAAGTACCATCAAGGACCTGCTGCCCCATGATCTTGAAAAAGCATGGGAAATCCAGAAAAAGCTCTCCCTGCACCCGGAGAATCCGGGCGGCTACTCCTGCCTGCTCGAAGTAGAGGCTCTGGACGGCACTGTGCGCAAATTCCTGCTGGACACCGGCTGGTCCTACGAATGGATGGACAGCTGCTTTAAACGCGAGGGCATCGACCAAATGCTGCGCGATCAGGAAATCGAGGCGCTATTCATCTCCCACGAGCACTGGGATCACTTCTGGGGCCTGCCTGTCACCATGAAGTATGACAACCGCATCCCATTGTACGTGCACGACGGTTTCTACAAGGAAGGCCTTCAATACATCAAAGACTCCGGATATAAGGGCGAGCCGGTCATCGTAAACAAGCCCGTGACCCAGATAGCCCCGGGCATGGCCCTGCTCAAATTCGATGTGCCCATCATCAATCGCGTCTTTGGCGAAACCTCTCTCGCCTTCAACATCAAGGACAAGGGGTTGGTCCTGGTCTCGGGGTGCAACCACCAGGGAATTCTCCAGTTTGCGGACTTCGCCTTCACCAATCTGAAGTATGACAATGACAAATTCTACGGCATCTACGGAGGGCTTCACATCTCCCCGTTCGAGGACTGGGATCCAAAATACGACGATCTTGTCATTGCCCTTGGCCAGTGGGGTTTCGAACTCATCGGCTGCAACCACTGCACCGGGCATCTCACGGCCAAGAAGTTCGTCGAGGCGGGCTACCCCGTGGTGCGCGGCACTGCACGATTCCGCTCCGCTTCCGAGGACTACCTCGGCAACGGCGACAAGATAACCTTCGGCTGACACCACGCCGCCATGCACACAGCGCCCGGCCCTTCGGAGCCGGGCGCGCATCACAAATCTTCGGACATGAACCTATCATCCATTCTCCCCCCCTTACGCCCCAAAGGCCAGCCCGTGGACACGCCCGTCCTGCTCTTGAACAGTCTGCTTGCAGCCTGCCGGCACAATGAATTCAAACGGCTCGTCGGCTGGAAAGGAATGGCCGTCTGCCCCAGGGGCACTGTCGCCTGGACCATGAAACTCCGCGGCCGTCCCGGCGTGTATGGGCTGCTGGCCGAAGCAACCGGGCTGGACGAATTTTCCCGAAACGCCAAAATTGGCCTGTACTATTTCCCGGCGGAGGACGAACCGCTTCTCGAACACATGTCCCTGGCCGCGAACTTGGCCGCAACCCAGCCGGACTACATAGCACGCGTCCGCACCTTCTCGACCTCGCTGGAGTGGGCCGCGCCGTTTCGGATCGGGGCGGTCAGCGTCCATCTCCTCCGTAACGAAACCGCTCTTGCCATCCAAGCCCAAGCCCTTGAACGGAAAATCTGCATCGCCAAGGACGGCGTCACCACGGAGTCCGGCGAGTGGGTCATCGCCCCGGGGGCACCCGAAGAGGATTTCCCGGCCCACGACATCACCACGGATGTTTTTCTGGTCATTGGCGCTGCGGTATCCAACAGCCTTGCTTCCAGCCCGGCACGCTATGCCCGTGAGGAACAGCCGAGCATGATCCCTGGTTACACCCGCAATGGCGAACGTATTCATTTTGACAAAACAAACACGGTCATCACCGACACTCTCGTCTGGGGAGAAGACGACTCGGCACGTCGCCTTGCGTCCCACCTTCTCAAAAAAGACGCGCTCACCCCCGACCAGGTCGGCGCCATGCCACAGGCCATTGCTTCGGCCCTGCTCTGGAAAACTCACGACCTGACAACCCTGGGCTCAGATGCGGAATACGCCTACGCTTTCGACACCCGTCCCAGACTCATCGTGCTGAGCGGCTTCCTGGGAGCGGGCAAGACCACCTTCCTGAACCAATTGCTTGAGTACCACGCGTCCCGCGATGAAATCGTGGCCATCATCCAAAACGAAGTCGGACAAACCGGAGTGGACGGCAAACTTCTGGAAGGAGACGATTCCATCGTAGAAATTGACGAAGGCTGCGTGTGCTGCACCCTGGCCGGGAACCTGTCCAAGGGCATTGAGCAACTCAAGACGCGGTTCAATCCCAGAGTCATTGTCCTGGAGAGTACAGGTCTGGCCAACCCCTTCAACATTCTCAAGGAACTCGACACGCTTCGCTCCCTGGCACGCCTGGACTCGGTCACGACACTGGTTGATGCGGTCAACGCCCAGCAACTACTGGATACAAGCGATATCGCCATGAACCAGGTCAAGGCTGCGGACATCATCTTGCTGAATAAGTGCGACCTGGTGACCGACCAAGAGCGAGCCTCTCTTTTCCATCGCCTCCGCACCCTGAATTCCCGCGCGCACATAGCAGAAACTGAATACGCGGCCATTAATCCAGCGACCCTGTACGATTCCGACCCCCTCGAGCACGACGCGCCCGGGCTCCAGTCCATATCCACCCCCTGCCCTCGACATATCCATGCGATGGAAGAATTCACCTCCAGACGCTTTACCTTTGACGCACCCTTGAACAGGGAAGCCCTAATCCGGACCCTTGACCTTCTCCCCTCGGAAGTTTTTCGACTCAAGGGGATCGTGTCGCTGATCGGGCACGACCATGCTCAGGTCGTGCAATACGTTGCGGGAAGGCATGAATTGTCCAGTCTTGGCAAAAAGTTCGAGGACCAATCCTTCCTGGTCGCCATCGGCAAAAACATGAATCTCTCCCCGCTCGCGGCACTTCAGGAGGCGCACACATGAACCTGTTCCAGCAGGGCGGACCAATGATGTGGCCGCTTCTCGCCATATCCACGGCAGCTCTCGCAGTCATGGCAGAACGCTTCGTGATATTCACCACGACACGATTCCCGAGCCGAGACATGCTCACGTCCATCCTGGACATGCTCCGCCAGGACAAAAAAAATGGCGCACTTGAACTGGTTGAAAACAACGCACCGTTTTTCACAAAATTCTTCGCCGCCCTGCTCACAAAAGGCACGCCTCGACAACGCGAGGAACGTGCCCTGGTCGCCGGGGAGGAAATACTGTTCGAACTGAGCCGCCGCTTGGATTTCCTGGCCACAGCCGCCACAACGGCCCCCCTCATGGGTCTGCTCGGCACGGTCATGGGTATGATCTCTGCGTTTTCCAGACTGGCAAACTCCGGCAACGTGGACATCACCATGCTGGCTGGCGGCATCTGGCAGGCGCTGCTGACTACGGGCGCAGGACTGGGTATCGCCATCCCCTCGCTCCTGGCCCACCGCTGGCTCCTCCGCCAGCATGAAAAAACAGCCTTCGCCATGCAACAAACGGCTGCCCTGCTCCTGGACCAGATCTCCTCGGTGAATGAGCCGTGATCTCGTTCAAACACAGCTCCCGGCACCCCGCCGCCCCGGACATCACTCCCCTTCTGGACGTAGTATTCATTCTTTTGATTTTCTTCGTAATTTCAGCGGTATTCACGGCCAGGGGCATGGACATGGCGTTACCGGATGCAGAGACGGCGCATCCGGTGTCAGGTAAGTCTCTGGAAATCGAACTCAGGTCGGACGGGTCCCTGTCCTGCGACGGTACTCCGGCTACCATGCGCGACCTCTCCTTCATTCTGGACCGTGCGGCGGTCCTGGCTCCAGCCAGCCAACCCGGTCGAATCCTGCTCAAGGCCTCGCCCGATGCGGAAGTGGCCCCTTTTGTGAAGGTGGTGGACATGGTGCGCAAGCACGGATTCAACAACCTGATCATCGGCACACGCGTCAACACATCCCCACCCGGCTTGGACGGAGACATGCGGTGATACGCAGACCAGTGCTGGCCGCATCCATAGCGTTCTCTCTGTTCGCACACTTCCTGCTGATCCACATGAGCGGTCCTTCTGCCTCGGTCCGGGATGCAAATCAGATTCTTGTGCCTGCGGACTTCGACGTGGCCGCACTCTCCAGCGTCGATCCTTTGGGCCTGGGCCGTACGGTTGAGCAGGCTGCGGGCCATGACAACGAAGAAAAAAACAACCCGGACAAACGCAGACAGGCTCTCCGCCAATACGTCGCCTGCGTGCGCGAGGCCATCGAACAGCGCAAATTCCAACCACGCCGCCAGGGCCTGGAAAACCTGATCGGCAACGCGCGCTACTCCGTCACCATCGCTCCAGATGGTTCCTTTAACGAGATTCGCTTGGTCCGCACATCTGGCGATGCCCTGCTGGACCGCACGGCCCAGCTCGGCATCCTCGCGGCCAGCGGCGTGGTAAAGCGCCCCAAGATCATCGGCAACGCCCCCCTTCACCTCTCCGTAACCGTCAAATACCAGCACTCGCTATAGAAACGCCCACCATGTCCGGAAAACTGAAGCGAACGGATGGTTGATACAAACCGAGCTCGTCTACCAGCATGGACAAGCCTTCCCGCAAAATACTTCTCATCCTTGTCGAACCGCGCCCCTTGCCTTCAATCAACCCAGAAAAATCACGTGTCTGAATCTTGAAATCTGGCCAGCAGAAACCAGCGATCATGAGACACAGAGCAGCACGTCCCTGAAGTATTCAGAATATCGATTTGACACATTCAAGACCTGATCCTGCAGAACTAATGGTTGCCGACCGAGCCGGTCTGTACGTATGACAATGCACATGGTAAACAGACACACCTCGGAAACGACGACCTCTCCCTTCATTTCCAAGGAGGGCCCATGCTGAAAAAAGCGTTGATGTGTCTCGGATTCCTGCTCATGTGCATGCGGCCCCAAAGCGCCATCGCAGAATCCCTAGACATCTACTACTTTGAATACCCTCCCTATTACCACCAACTTGCGAATGGCCAGGCATCTGGAATCATTGTCGATCTCGCACGCCAAGTTTTTGCTGCGGCCGGGGTCGAGCCGAAATTTTCCTTCGTGCCCGCCAAAAGAATCCTGCATGAGATACAAAGCGGTCGTCCGGCAGCGTCCCTGGGCTGGTTCAAGACCGCCGAACGCGAACAGTTCGCCCACTTTTCTCTACCGATCTACGTGAACCGGCCAGTGGGGGTATTCTTCTTGCGGGAAAATGAACAAAGATTCCGCCCATACGACACCCTCGAAGGGCTGTTGCAGAACGGAAGCTTTTTTTTCGGAAGGGTACAGGGGTTCTCGGAAGGAGCACTGCTCGACGAAATGATCTCGAAGTACCAAGACAAAACGGTACAGGTCGCGGCTGATACCATACGTCTGCTCAAGATGCTTGAATCCAGACGCTTCGACTTCATGCTGATACCGCCCGAGGAAGTCGATGTCCTCCTGCAGGCGGCCCAGACGTCCAAGGACAAATTCAAGCTGCGCGCAATGAACGACATCCCGCAGGGCAATCTTCGTTACATCATATATTCCAAAGCCGTGGACCCCGATCTCATTCGCAGAATCGACCAAGCCATTGTCACCGAAATCGGCATGCTCCCAAACGGGCAGTAGCCCGGTCGCCATCTCCGACACAACGCGCAAGTTTTCCAGTACGTGACAATCGAAAATTGACCATCTGTACTCACCGAATGCTGACCACCTTGAGCCCACCCTCCTGAAAAGCACAGAACCATGCTTTTGCCGACCGCCTGCGCATATGGATATGAGAAGAATACGACTGTAAAACAACATATGTCCAATTTATGACACAAATGAAATAAATTAATACGACCTTATAAGTCCGAAATAAGTCAGGATGAAATATCTATTTCGCACTCTAATCGCATGATTTCCCCATCGTTCCCTTCTGATCGGCAATCAACTTTCATGCAAAGAGATTTTTGCATTGACAGCGGCGTCACATTTTTACCAGCTTGTCGCATTCAGACCAGACATTCATCAGAGGCTGCTCATGAACGAATCGACCACCGCCATCGAGGTCAAAGGCCTTAAAAAATCTTTCGGAGCCGTCCACGCGGTCGCGGACATCTCCTTTACCGTGGAACAGGGCGAGGTCTTTGGCTTGCTGGGTCCCAACGGGGCGGGCAAAACCACGACCATCAACATGCTGACCGGTCTGGCCAGGCCCGATGCCGGAACCTTTCGCATCAAGGGCATCGACTGCACGGCCAACCTGCGGGCCGCGCAGCATCTGGTCGGAGTGGTGCCGGACGAAAGCAACCTGTATGCGGAACTGACCGGCTTCGAGAATCTCTGTTTCTGCGCCGCCCTTTACGGGTTGCGCAAACCCGAACGCGTGGCGCGGGCACGCGAACTGCTCGAAACCTTCGGGCTTTCGGATGCGGCGGATCGCAAATTCGCGGGTTATTCCAAAGGCATGAAGCGCAAGTTGACCATCGCGGCAGGCATCATCCACAAACCCGACATCCTTTTCCTGGACGAACCCACCACGGGAGTGGACGTAGGCAGCGCCCGGCAGCTGCGCCAGATCGTCATGAACCTCAAGAAGACTCGCACCACGGTTCTTTTGACCACGCACTACATCGAAGAGGCCGAACGCCTGTGCGACCGTATCGCCTTTATTGTTGAGGGGCGCATCGTGCACACCGGAACCGTCGAGGAACTGCTTCAGCCCGTGCAGGCCTGCCATTCCATGCGCATCCAGTGCAGTGGCATGCCGCCCGGCATCGTCGCCGCCCTGAGGGAAACGTTCGCTGATCTTGATTTTTCCCTGCTGGAACCGGAACTCTTACGTGTGGACTCGGGCGCTCCGGTGCGCGTCGGGCCGCTGGTGCGCTTTCTGGAGGATGCCGGGGGCGAAGTGGCCGAAGCCCGCAGGCTGCGACCGTCCCTGGAGGACGTGTTCGTGCGCGTGACCGGCCTTGAGGCGAAGGTGCTGCGCGGAGAAAAGGAAAAAAAGGGAGGTCGGCAATGAAGCGCTGGATCGCATTCTGGAACATCCTGCTCAAGGACGTGCGCACCTACTATCTGAAGCCGCCCAACCTGAGCTGGGGACTTATCTTCCCCCTGGCCTGGACAGGCATGTTCTTCATCAAGACCGGCAGCGGCATCGAAAGCATCTCCACCGTGCTTCCCGGCGTGGTGTGCGTGTCCATCCTCTTCGGAACGACCTCCATGCTCGCGGTGACCATAACCTTTGAAAAAAAGACCCGCTCCTTCGAACGCCTGCTCCTGGCCCCCATCCCGCTGACCCTGCTCATGCTGGCCAAGACCAGCGGCGCCATCGTCTTCGGCACATTGAACGCATTCGTCCCCGTGCTTCTGGCCGCATGGCTTGCGGATCTGGGCCAGATAGCGTGGGGCTCCTTCGCCCTGGCCGCGATCATGATCGCAGTGGCCTCCACTTTCCAGGGTCTCTTCATCGCCGTGGCCGTAAGCGAAGTCTTCGAGGCGCAGACATTTTCCAACTTCTTCCGCTTTCCCATGATCTTCCTGTGCGGCCTCTTTCTCCCGATCGCCAAGCTGCCCCTTCTGCTCCAACCAGTTTCCTACGCCCTGCCCCTGACTTACGGGGCCGACGCCCTGCATGGCGCGGTAAACGGAAACCACGTGCTGCCGATGAACCTGAATTATCTGGTGCTGGGCGGATTCTGCGCGGTCTTGTTCACGGCGAGCCTATGGAATATCAAACGCAAATGGATTGTCTGAGCAGAGGACCCGTAGCCGCGCAGGCTTCCTGGACCAAACACGCCCCGAACGCACAACCGGGACTGATGTTCGCGGCACAAGTCCAGGCAGCGCTCATCAAAGGAGGCACCCGATGGTCAAGTTGATCGATGTGAGGATTCTCAAGATTTTCGTAGGCGAGGCGGCACGACACAAAGGCTCTCCGCTCCACGACGTCATTGTCGATGAGGCCCGCCGACGCGGCATGGCCGGGGCCTCGGTTTGCCGGGGCTTCATGGGCTTCGGGGCAAGCAATCTTCTGCACACGGCCAAGATCCTGCGGCTGGCCGAGGATCTGCCGATCATCGTGGAGATCGTGGACACGCCGTCGCGCATCGCCGATTTTCTGCCCGTGGTCGACGCGCTCGTCGAGGAAGGGAGTATCGTGGTCCAGGATGGCCAGGCCATCTTCCACCTGCCCATGCGCATCCGCGACGTGATGACCGAGCAGGTCGTTACCGTGGACACCCTGACGCCTCTGCACGAGGTGGTGGATCTGCTGCTGCACAGGGAGGTAAAAGCCGTCCCGGTCATGGAAGCCGGGCGTATTGCCGGCATCATCACCGGCGGCGACCTGCTGTCCCGTGCGCGAATGCCCCTGCGGCTGGACATGCACGGTCGCGTGCCGTCCGGACTGCGCCACAAGCACAGTCATTGCCTGGAATTCGAAGGGCTCAAAGCGCGCGACATCATGTCGGCTCCGGTCACGACCCTCAATATCACGACCACGGTCACGGACGCCCTGAAGCTGATGGCTACCCGCAACATCAAGCGCCTACCGGTCACGGCCGAAGACGGGACGCTGATGGGCATCGTCAGCCGCGCGGACGTGCTCGCGGCCATCGGGCGCACATCCGCAGTGGCGGCGCATCTCGACGTCCTGCCCGAAGGCGTGCACGCCTTTGCCCGTGACGTGCTGTTCACGGACGTGCCCACCGCCGCTCCGGACGCGCCGCTGACCGACATTCTGAAAAAGCTTGTCGCATCTCCTCTACGCCGAGTGGTCATCGTGGATGCGGACAGGACGATCCGTGGCATCATTCACGACTGGGATCTCTTGCAGTGCTTCGTGCGTCAGAACTCTCCCACCCTGGTGGCCAAGATCCTCGGCGTCCTGACTCAGCGCGAGGCCGTGCCCACGACGCTTGAAGGCACCGCCGAGGAAGTCATGTTCCACGAAGTGCTCAGCGTAAGTCCCGATACCCCCTTGAGCGAAGTCATCCGCACCCTCGTGGACAACGGGGTCAAGCGTCTGGTGGTCGCCGACGAAAAAGGGCGCCTGCTCGGCATGGTCGACCGGGACGTGATTCTGAAGGCGCTGGCCGGACAGAGCTCGCCTGAAGTTTGAGCGGTCGCATCACAGGGCCGCTCCCACCTCCTCCGGCGCAGCCATGCGCGGGGCGTCCTCTTCGCGTTCCCTGATCTGGAAGCGTTCCTTTATGCGTGCCAGTGAGACAAGCTGCCCCTCTCGCGCCGACGGGGTGAGAAAGGATTTGAGCTTCACTTCGAGCACGCGGGGGTTGAGTTCGCTCTGAATGGCTCGCACGCCCTCGATGATGATCTTCTGAAGCAGAAGCTCGTGGTCCGTGACCTCGCGAATCCGGGCGGCCAGCGGCAGGAAGACGAAATTGGCCAGGATGACGCCGTAAAGAGTCGAAGTCAGGGCAATGGGGATGGTCGCCAGCACAACCCCCGTGTCATTCACGCCGGAAAGCATGCCGATGAGTCCCACCACGCTGCCCGCCAGCCCGATGGCCGGACAGATGTCGGCCATGACCCGCAGCACGCGCTCGGATTCATCGCGGCGCTGCTTGAAGAAATACATCTCCGTGTTCAGGATGTCGGTGGTTTGCTCCCGGGAGTAGTTGTCGACCACAAAACCCAGTGCCCGCCGCAGAAACATGATGGAGGTCTCGCGCTCGTCTTCGACCAGGGTGTGCAACCCGCGAATTCGGCTCTTGACCGACAGGTCCACCAAAATCTCGACTATGGCGGCCGGCTCCTTCATTCGCGAGCGGTAGGAATTGCGCAGCACCTTGCTCACGAACCCGAGGCGTTCCATCCGGAAGCTGGCGATGGCCGTGCCCAGGCAGCCGCCGAAGACAATCAGGAACGCGGACAGGTTGAAATACTGCCCCACATCACCGCTGATCACGAAACCGGCTCCAAAAATCAGGCCGCAGAGCAGCAGGCCCAGAATCGTTTTTCCTTCCATCATTGCCCTCCTGGCTTCGATGCGGCAAGCCATTGCCGAAACCCTTCTCCGGTCGGGGCATTCACCGTGGGCAGGGGCTCTGTCGGATTTTCCGAACTCAAGACCAATTCCACCCGCCAGCCGACACGGATTCCGTCACCATCCACCAACGGGCGCTGATCCCCGTAACCGGCCACGAGCATGCGCCCGGCGGGCAGACCCGCGTCCCGCATCAGAAAATCCGCCACATCGGAGGCCATGGCCACCGACAGCTTCCAGGGCCCCATGGCACCCACCGCCGCGCCATCGGGCGCCGCATGGCCGACTACGGACAGAACATGCGGCGCGCTGCCCAGGATTTCGCCCATGTCCAGCAGCGTTTTTTTGACATCGCCCCGCAGAACGGTGCCGCTTCCTTCAAAAAGAAAATCGCCCGGGAGCACCACATGCAGTGATTCTCCCGGGACCGACTGCACCGTGACCACGGCTTGCAGCCCATCGCGCGCGATCAGGTCACGCAACCGGTCGTGCAGACGATCCAGAATCGATCCGGCCAAAGCCTGGGGCGGAACGGTCTCAGTCCCCAGCGGCAAGGCCTGCACGGAGAATTCCGAAACCGATTTGTATTGGATCTTGGGCAGTTGAAAAATATAAAGGGCGGCGAACATGATGAACATGGTCATCATCAGATCCGACCAGCAAATGACCCAACTGGCGGGCCGGAACTGCTGCTCCCGGGCAAAAATGTCAAAGTGTTGACCAAAAGCGTTCCCGCCGGGATGCTCTCCATCACCGCCGTTTATACCGCCAAAGGGCTCTGCCGCGCCTTCCATGGCCCGCTTGCCAGGCCCGGGCCGGGAAAGCCGCGCCGACACGTCGCGCATGATTTCAGGTGTTGGTTCTCGCATGGGAATCCTCCGCCTAAGCATGAGCCAAATTCATGCCAACGAAGAAATGGATCTACCAATCCCAAACGCGCCACGGCTTGCACGGACATCTGGAAAGCTGTATGGCAAAAACCAAACGTAACCCCAACCTGGAGGAATCATGACCATAGTAATCGACCACGAAGAATGCATCGGCTGCGAAAGTTGTGTGGAACTTTGTCCTGAAGTTTTTGCCATGATCGACGGCGAAGAAAAAGCCATGGTCACGGCCCCGGACTCCACAGCCGAATGCGCCCAGGACGCCATCGACGCCTGCCCCGTCGAAGCCATCAGCAAGGAATAACCCGGCTTTTCAACCTGAAGAGGGGGGCTCGGCTCCCCTTTTTCTTTGACGCCAACCGATGGAGCACAAGACGCAAATCCGCGCCGTCTTCCTGCCCTCAAAGCCTGGGTCCTAGTGCATGCCTTCGGGCATGTGCGTGCCGTGGTTGGGCCTTTTGATGATCCACATGAACACCGCCAATCCAAAAAAGAACAGGGCCTGGATGTAGAAGACGTCCACGTAGGCCATGTATGCGGCCTGTTTGAGCACATGGCTGTAGATGACCCCTGCGGCCTGCACGGGATCAAGCCCCATGAATTTTTCCAGGGCGTCGCGGGCCTGGGTGAACGGTGGATCGTAGGGCGTCAGGTGTTCGACCAGATGATGCTGGTGCACCTGGGCCCGGCGGGCCAGGATCGTGGTCACGAAGGCCGTGCCGAAGGAACCGCCCAGATTGCGCAGCAGATTGAAGAGGGCCGAGGCGTTGTTCATGCTCTCGCGCGGGATGAAGGCCATGGTCAGATACGACAGCGGCACGAAGAAGAAGGCGATGCCGATGGCCTGGATGTTACGCCCGTGAATAGCCGTATCGATGTCGATCTGCAGGGTGAAATTGGACATGAACAGAAGGGAGAACCCCGAGACCGTCAGTCCGAAACAAAGCAGAAAACGGGCGTCGATCTTCTCCGTGAGTTTCCCCGCCACGGGCAGGAGCAGGAGCATGATGGCTCCGCTTGGCCCAAGAACCAGACCCGCTAGATACGATGTGTAGCCCATCAGGTTTTGCAGATACATGGGCAAAAGCACGATGGACCCGAAAAACGCGAAAAATCCAAAAAACATGACCACGTTGCCGGCCGCGAAATTGGGGTAGCGGAAGGTGCGCAGATTGATGATCGGGTTGGAATGCCGAAGCTCCCACCAGACCAGCGCGCACAGGCAGATCGCAGCCAGGATGCTCAGTATCACGATGTGCTGCGAGGCGAACCAGTCGTCTCCCTGCCCCTTGTCGAGCACGATCTGCAAGCAGCCAAGCCCCACGGACAGGAGTGCAAGGCCCAGATAGTCCACCTTTTCCCCGGCCACGCGACGCTCTTGATAGGAGGGGTCGAAGATGAAGGACCAGCACATGAAAAGAGACAGAATGCCCAGCGGCACGTTGATGTAGAATATCCAGATCCAGGAATAGTTGTCCGTGATGTACCCGCCGAGCAGCGGCCCCAGGATAGGGCCGAGGACCGCGCCCATGGCGAAGATGGCCATGGCCAGCCCGCGCTGCCGGGGCGGAAAGGTCTCAAGCAGAATGGCCTGGGACATGGGCTGCAGGCCGCCGCCGCCGATGCCCTGGATGATCCGGAACACGACCAGGGCTTCAAGGCTCTGAGCCAGGCCGCAAAGCATGGAGGCCAGTGTGAACAGTGTCACCGAGGCCATGAGGTAGTTCTTGCGCCCCATGATCCGGGCCAGCCAGCCGCTCATGGGAATGACGATGGCATTGGCGACCAGATAGGAGGTCAGAACCCAGGTCACCTCGTCCTGACCAGCGGACAGGGAGCCCTGAATATGCCCCAGCGCCACGTTGGCGATGGACGTATCGAGAATTTCCAGCAGCGTCGGGATCATGACGCTGAGGGTGATGAGCCACTTGCCCGTGGCGCGCGCGGGAGCCATGGATCTAGTCCAGATGGATGGTCGGAACGACGCTCATGCCCAGCCGCAGGCTGTCCGTCGCATTGGCCGATTCAAGAACGATCTTGACCGGAATGCGCTGCACTACCTTCACGTAGTTGCCCATGGCGTTCTCCGGGGGAAAGAGGGAAAAAACCGCGCCCGTTCCGGCCATGACCGACTCCACCCGGCCCGAGAGCTCCCGGTCGGGAAAGCTGTCCACTTTGATATCGACCCGCTGTCCGGGTCGCACCCTGGTCAGTTGGGTCTCCTTGAAATTGGCAGTCACCCAGAGCTGGTCCTGGTGCAGGGGCACAAGCGCCATGATGGGCTGCCCTGCTGTCACGCTCTGTCCGACCTGAACCCGCTTCTTGGTCACATGCCCTTTTGCCGGAGCCAGGATGCGGGTGTAGTCCAGATCGAGTTCGGCCTTGCGCACCTTCGCCCGGGCCAGGTCCACCCGCGCCTCCTGGGCCGCCACCTCCAGATCCTTGATCGAAGCCACCTCGTGCCCGGTCTGGGCCAGGCCGATATTGGCCTGAAGGCGCGCCACATTTTCGCGCAGCGAAGCCCGATTGCGCTCCGCCGCATCCGCCTTGTCACGGGCGGCGGCAGTCCTTGCGCGGGCACTGTCCAGGCCGGAGCGGGCCTCGTCCAAAGCGGATTCGGCAACGACCCCGCCCTGACGCAATTCGAAAAGACGATTGAAACCAAGCTCCGCATTCTTGAGCTCCGCCTCGGCCTGCAGCACCATCTGTCTGGCTGCGGCCTCTTCGAGGCGGGCCTGATCCAGGCTGCGCATCAAGCTGTCGAGCTGGGCGCGTGCGCCCATGACCTGAAATTCGGTCTGACTTTTTTGCAGGGGCACGCCCTTGCGCAGAGACTCCAGTTGCGCCTCGGCCGTGGCCAGATCGGCCCGCGCCTGGGCAACCCCCACCTCGTAACCGACGGGGTCGAGGACCAGAAGCGGCTGCCCCTCCTCCACGAGCTGGTTGTCCTCCACCAGATCCTGCAAGATGTACCCGTCCACCCGTGGCGTTATCTGATAGATCCGGCCATCGACAAAGGCGTCGTCCGTGGACACCCGTCCCAGGCCGCGCACGTACTGCAGGATGCCGATCCCGAGGATGATAAGGAAGACGATCAATACGACGAAACGCTTGCGACCTGCACGGCCATTGGCGGGGGCGGTATCTGGAGTGGTGGTCATGAAATTTTCCCTTTCACGTTTTATTAAAACATGGAGGGCGGTAAACCTGTCCGCCTCCCTTGGCAAGACCCTGCCACGTCTATCCCCCCAACTTTACGCCCCAATCCACGGGCACACGAACGATCTTTTCAGCCTTGTTACGAAAGAGCAGGTGCCCGTGCCTCGCGCCGAAGAGAAAAAGATCGCGGGTCACGGCCACGTCCTGGCGGCAATAGGAAATGATATCGGCGATGCGCCCCTCCTTCCACCAGGCCAGGGCCTGCATGCCGCTGGCGCTTTTGGCCGCGCCCAGCGTCTCGCGGGCCAGATGATCAAGGGACAGGCGATACCCTAGGGTCTCATGAATACTCCCCAGAATGTCCAGGGTGGGCAGGCTTGAAAAATCAAAACGGCTCAAACCACCCAGCACGGCATAGTCGAAACGCAGAATATTGAACCCGACCACCAGATCGAACTCCACCAGTTCCCCGACCAGACGCGGCACGTCCTCCTGCCCGTAGTCGCGAAAATCATCGGCCCCCGAATCATAGACAACCACGCAGCTGACTCCCATCAGGTCGGCACGGTGCCAGCCCCCGACCTCCTGCGCGGAACGCCGGGTTTCCAGATCCAGCACCGCGTAGCGAAAATCCGGCGGCAGCGGGTTCAAAATTGTATCCTGCACGGAGGCGGCAGGCGGCTCGGTCATCTCGATGCGTGGGGGCACGAACTCCTGCGATGCGGCTTCGACCGGCGGGGCGGCGTTCATGATTCCCTCCAGCACCATCAAGGCCGCACCCTTGGCGATGGGTCTGTTGCCGGAGCCGCACTTGGGAGAATGCACGCAGGCCGGACACCCGTTCTCGCACGCGCAGTCCCGGATCACGCGGGCGGTGCGCTCAAGCAATGTCTCGTATTCGGCGTGGGCCTGCTCGGCCAATCCGCATCCACCGGGCAGTCCGTCGTAGATGAACACGGCCGCCGAGCCGACCTGGGGATGAAACGGAATGGATATCCCGCCCAGATCGTTCCTGTCCGTCATGACCAGAAGGGGCATCATGCCTATGGCGGCGTGTTCGAGGGCATGGATGCCGCCCATGAAATGGGCCATCTCCCCTTCCACCTGTCTGCGCACCGATTCGGGGATTGCGATCCAGACCCCTTGCGTCTCGAAGACCAGCGGAGGCATGTCGAGGGGCACGGTGCCAAGGTTCCGTCCGCCACGCGTACTGATGCGATCGTATCCCGTGACCTGATCCGTGACCTTGAGCCGCCCCAGGCTGACCATGGCCCCGAACACGGGTCGGGTGGCGCTCACTTCGATGATCTCGGTGCTCTTCTCGTGCCGCACGCGGGTGTAGTAGGAGACCTTGGCTCGCCGCGCCTTGGCCATCCGGGTCTCAAGATCCAGATCGGCGATCACGTAGGTCACGCCCCGATGCAGATAGACCGCGCCGGGGTGGGTCTCAAGCACCGCGCGAAAGCCGTCCACCAGCCCGATGCGCTCGCCGCTGTCCATGTCCATGATGACCACGGTCGAGCCCGTGCCACGCAGGGCCACGCCCCGATGAGGCTGCCTGGCTTTGGAGAAGAACTCTTCCCCGTCCAGGCTCTGCAGCAGCTCGCCGCCACGGACCAGATCCGCCACCAGCCCGGCATTTTCCCGGACCAGCGGATCGGACCGATGCAACGAGGCTTCCGCCGCCGCGCACTGCATATGCCTGGCGGCGATGACCGCATTGTCCGGATTGATGACCGCCCGCTCGGCCTTCAAGGCAAAAAATTCCTCGGGGTGGTGCATGAAATACTGGTCCAGCGCGTCCTCGTGTCCGATCAGGAAGGTCGCGGCCTCGCGCCCGCCGCGCCCCACCCGGCCCGAGCGCTGCAGGCTGGCCATGATGGAGCCGGGATAGCCGACCAGGATACACAGATCGAGGCCCCCGATGTCGATGCCAAGCTCCAGAGCGCTGGTGGAGACCACGGCCAACAGCTCCCCGGAAGAAAGGCGGGCTTCGATCTCGCGCCGCTCCTCCGGCAGAAATCCGGCCCGGTAGGCGCAGATGCGTTCACGCTCCTCACCTTCACGTTCTCCCGTCCACATGGCGATAAGCTCGGTCATGCGCCGCGACTTGCAATAAACGATGGTTCGCAAGCCCAGCTTCATGCCTTCTTGCAGCAGGCCGATGGCCTTGCGGGCGGCGCCGTCCACTCCGTTCAGGAGGATCATGTGCTTCGGAGGACTTGCGGCCGTGCCTTCCAGAACCGCGCTCATGGGCAGCCCGGTCAGATTCGAGGCCAGCTCCTCCGGGTTGGCGATGGTCGCGGAAGAACAGACAAAGGTCGGATTCGCCCCGTGCAAGCGGCAGAGCCGGACCAGACGGCGAAAAACCCAGGCCATGTGCGAGCCCATGACGCCGCGATAGGTGTGCACCTCGTCCACGACCACGAATTTCAGATTGGCGAAGAATTCCGACCACTTTTCATGGCTGGGCAAAATCCCCAGATGCAGCATGTCCGGGTTGGTGAAGAGAACGTTTGGAGGATCCCGGCGTATGCGCAAGCGTTGCGAGGCCGAGGTGTCCCCGTCGTAGATGGCCGATGTGGGCGTGGGAAAGAGACCGGCGGCCAGGGAATCCAGCGCCCGACGCTGATCCTGGGCCAGGGCTTTCAGGGGGAAGAGGTACAGGGCCCGGGTGCGGCGATCCGCATGACAGGCCTCAAGGACGGGCAGGTTGTAGATGAGGGACTTGCCGCTGGCCGTGGGC
This sequence comes from Desulfomicrobium apsheronum, assembly GCF_900114115.1. Classification (NCBI taxonomy): domain Bacteria; kingdom Pseudomonadati; phylum Thermodesulfobacteriota; class Desulfovibrionia; order Desulfovibrionales; family Desulfomicrobiaceae; genus Desulfomicrobium; species Desulfomicrobium apsheronum. The sequence continues at coordinate 240,823 of NZ_FORX01000003.1, forward strand.
GTGGCCACGACCACATGGTTGCCGGAGCGAATCAGATCAATGGCCCGGACCTGATGCTCGTAGAGTTCGCGCACGCCCAAAAGCTCAAGACCGCGCTGCACCGGGGGCGGCCAGGGCCGCTCCGGGACGGCGAATCGCGGGGCCTGCGCCGGAAAAAAACGGCGCCCGGCGATATCCACGGCCAGCCAGGGGGTTTGCTCCACCGTGGCCAGCAAATCGGCGACAGAGGCTTCGCTCATCCCGGACACGCGCTAGTTCTTGGCCGAGATCTTGTATTTCTTGAGCTTGTACTGCAGCAGGCTCTTGGACACGTCGAGCAGTTCCGCCGTCTTGACCTGCACGAATCCGGAGCGGACCATGGCCCGGCGGATGAGGGCCGCTTCGATCTTTTCCAGGGTTTCGGACAGATTGACCTTGAGCGGCAAAAGATCAACGGCGCTCTTGAACTGCATCTCCTCGTCGCGCAGCTCCGGCGGCAGGTCGTCCACATCGATCACGTCGCGGTTGCTGAGAACCACGCAGCGCTCGATGACGTTCTCCAGCTGCCGCACGTTGCCCGGCCATTCGTAGGCGGACAGATAGTCGATGGCGCCAGGGGTGAAGCCGTGCACCTGACGGTTGTTCTCCAGCGAGAACTTGCGCAGAAAATGGCTGGCCAGGATGGGGATGTCCTCACGCCGCTCGCGCAGGGGCGGCAGATGGATGTTGACCACGTTCAGGCGATAGAAGAGATCTTCGCGAAATCTGCCTGCCACGATTTCTTCCTGCAAATTCTTGTTGGTGGCCGCCACCAGCCTGAAGTCCACGGCAATGGTCTCCGTCCCGCCGACCCGCTCGATCGCCCGTTCCTGCAACACTCGCAGAAGTTTGACCTGCATCTCCTGGGAAAGCTCTCCAATCTCGTCAAGGAAAAGCGTCCCGCCCTGGGCCAGCTCGAAGCGGCCGCGCTTCAGGGCCATGGCTCCGGTGAAGGAGCCCTTCTCGTGGCCGAAAAGCTCGCTCTCCAGCACACCCGGGTTCAGGGACATGCAGTTGACCGAAATAAACGGCATGTCCTTGCGGTCCGAGGCGATGTGGATGGCCCGAGCCACCAGTTCCTTGCCCGTGCCGGATTCGCCCGTAACCAGCACGTTGCTGCGCGTCGGCGCGACCTTGCCCGCCAGGGTCAGGACATCCTGGATGGGCTTGGAGTTGCCGATGATGGTTTCCTTGCCGAACTTTTCAGCCAGGCTTTCCCGCAACAGACGGTTCTGCTGTTCCGCGTGGGAGAGTTTCATGGCCTTGCCCACGGAAAGCAGGATCTCGTCGTTGGAAAATGGCTTGGTGATGTAGTCAAAAGCCCCGCTCTTCATGGCCTCCACGGCGCGGTCGATGGTGCCGAAAGCGGTCATGATCATGACCGGGACATGGGGATGGCGCTTGCGCACCGTCTCCAGAACCTGCTGTCCGCTCATGCCGGGCATTTTCATGTCGGTCACGACCACATCGACTTCGGACTCGTCGAGGTAGGTCATGGCCATGACCGGATCGCCAAGGGCCGTGACCGTGTAGCCCTCCTCTTCGAGGATGGCCTCAAGCACCAATAGATAGTTCTTCTCGTCATCGATGATCAGTATGTGATTGCCCATGTAAAATACCCGCTAGCATGGCTCGGAAAAAATCACCAAGGCTTCGGCCCCACCATGGGGACCGTTCCTTAAGATCATCTCCGCGCCGTGAATCTGAAATATGGAACTTGTAATGGCCAGGCCCAGGCCCGTGCCCGTGTCCTTGGTCGTGAAGAAAGGCTCTACGTAACGATCCAACTGCTTGGAATCAAAGCCCGTGCCCGTATCCTGCACCAGCACGGCCATCTGGCTCTCGTGGCAGGCTGGCATGATGCGCACCTGCCCGCCATCGGAACAGGCCTGGATTGCGTTGCTGATCAGGTTGTAGAACCCCCGATACAAGAGATCCCGGTCCCCCTGGATCACATACCCCTCCGGCAGCTGGCTCTCCACCATCACCCCGTGCTCCTGGCCCTCCTGGGTCAAAAATCCCACGGCATGACGCACGACCTTCTCCAGGTCGACATCCTCCAGGGAAGGCTGACGGGGGCGAGCATAGTCAAGAAAATCATTCACGGTCTGGCTCAAGCGTTTGGACTCATGGAAAATGGCTTCGAGCATCTTCACGTTGGTTCCGCCTTCGGCCTTTTGCCGTTTGAGCAAAAGCTCCGCGCTGCTGCGAATGATGCCCAGCGGGTTACGGATCTCGTGCGCGATGCTGGCCACCATGCGCCCCATGGAGGCAAGCTTCTCGTTCTGGAGCAATTCCTTTTCCAGGCGATCCTTGTCGCGCAGCCTTTCGTCGAGCACCCGGTCGGCCTTGCGGACAAGAAAGAAGATCAGCCCGTAAAGAGCGGCGGAACCCATGAACGTGGTCAGGATTATGAGCCGCTGCAAGTGCAGCACGGTCTCATAATCGCTGGTTATGTCCTGGGTCAGCTCCAGAATGCCCAGAAGCGGTCCGGGCTGGTCCCGAAAGCGCAAATCGCGCTCGGCTCTCAAGGGATAGACCGTGCGCAGCACTACGTCCCCGTCTTCGAGGTTAATGGCGGCAAGCACATCCCAGATGCTCAGGGAGTTCTGCAATTCGAAGCTGATCTTGCCGCTCTGTATCGCCGCCTGCACGGCCTCCCCGCCCAATTCGTTGTTCCCGACCTGCTGAACGTCGGTGCTGAAAGCAACCTCGTTCTGCTCGTCGTAGATGCGCAGATCAAGGACATGAAAGGAATGGATGGTCGATTCGATGACCTGCTCCAGGCGTTCGTACTGATCCTTGCGCTTGAGCTCGACCCGCCCGAAACCGAGCACCACGGGCAGGGTGAAACGCCTGTAGATCTGATGGTTCAGGTTTTCGGCCAAAAGCCTGGCGAACGCCTGATTTTTCTTCAGGAGCGCGCTCTTGGCGTAATTGGTCATGAACACCGACATGAGGCTGCTTGACGCAAGAATCAGCACCAGCGTGCTGATGGACAGAAATTTCACCAGCTGAAAGGGATGGGCCGGATCAACGCGAAAGGGATTGAGCTTCATGCTTTGGCCGAGGTCAAAAATGTGGAAGAGCAAGGGCCGGGGCTCGCAGCCCCGGGACATTCCGTATTGGTTTTCAAGATTTGCGCCGGTCAATGCAGAGACGAATAAGACCCAGGGTCGAAGCGTCGTGTACGCCTGCCGTCCCGCCGCGAAGCTCCGGCAAGATCACCCCCGCCAACTGCTTGCCCAGTTCTACGCCCATCTGGTCGAAGGAATTGACCCCCCAAATGACGCCCTGCACGAAAATCTTGTGCTCATACATGGCGATCAGGCTGCCGAGCGTGCGCGGTGTAAGGCGGTCGTAGAGCAGGGAATTGCTCGGACGGTTGCCCGGAAACGACTTGTGCGGAGCCAGCGCAGCCCGGACCTGGGGTTCAAGCTCCGCTTCGGCCTCGGCCAGGGTGCGACCGCGCATGAGGGCCTCGGTCTGGGCCAGAAAATTGGCCAGCAGGATGGTGTGATGCTCGCCGATCTCATGCAGTGGGTTGACCGCGACCAGAAAATCGCAGGGCACGACCGTCGTTCCCTGATGCAAAAGCTGGTAAAAGGCATGCTGGCCGTTGGTACCGGGCTCGCCCCACAGGATCGGGCCCGTGGCGTGAGTCACTGGTATTCCGTCCCGGTTCACGCCCTTGCCGTTGCTCTCCATGTCCGCCTGCTGCAGATACGCGGGCAAAAGCGCCAGATACTGGTCATAAGGAAGCACGGCATGGGACTCGAAACCGTGGAAATTGCGGTACCACACGCCCAGGAGCGCCAGCAGCACCGGAATGTTGCGCTCAAAGGGAGTAGCGCGAAAATGCTTGTCCATCTCCCTTGCGCCAGCCAGAAGCTCACGAAAATTCTCCATGCCCACGGCCAGGGCGATGGACAGGCCGATACAGGACCACAGGGAGTAGCGCCCCCCGACCCAGTCCCAGAAGGCGAACATGTTGGCCGGATCGATGCCGAAATCCCTGACCGCCGGTTCATTGGTGGACAGGGCCACGAAATGCCGGGCCACATCGGACTGCGCCGCTCCGCTCCGCAGAAACCAGTCGCGGGCGGTGTGCGCGTTGGTCAGGGTTTCCTGGGTAGTGAAGGTCTTGGAGGCGATGATGAAAAGCGTGCTCTCGGGACGCACCTTGCCCAGCACCTGGGCGATGTGCGTCCCGTCGATATTGGACACGAAATGGAAAGCAAGATCCTCTTGGCGGTAGTGGTCGAGAGCCGCCGCGACCATGCGCGGCCCCAGATCCGACCCGCCGATCCCGATGTTGACCACATCCGTGATGCGCGCTCCCGTGTAACCCTTCCATTCCCCGGAGCGGACCTTGCCCGTGAACACGTCCATCTGGTCCAGCACCCCTTGCACCTGCTCCACCACGTTTATCCCGTCCACGAGAATGAGCTGGTCCGCATCCGCCCGCAGGGCCACATGCAGCACCGCCCGATTCTCGGTGGTGTTGATGCGCACGCCGGAAAACATGGCCTCTATCCGTCCGGCCACATCGGCCTCCCCGGCCAGATCAAAAAGCAGGTTCATGGTTTTGTCCGTGATCCTGTTCTTGGAGTAATCCAGAAAAAGACCGGCGCCTTCCGCCGAAAAACGATCGAACCGGCCGGGATCGCGGTCAAAAAGCTCGCGCATGGGCCTTACTTCCGCGACATGTTCGACAAGGGCTTTCCACGGGGGGGACTGGTCAATCACAGAGTTCACCTCCAATCATTTTTTCAAGCCGTGCAGAACCTGGCCGATCCTGTCCAGGCAACCGGACAGGGTTTCGTCATCGAGCGCATAGGAAATGCGAATGCAGCGGTCGTCGCCGAAAGCGGCCCCGGGCACCAGGGCCACGCCGGCCTTTTCCAGCAGCAAGCCGCACAGGGCGGTGGAATCCGGCACGTCGGGAGTGTAGAACCAGTCCACCTGCGGAAAAAGATAGAACGCGCCGGCCGGTTCTGGACAGATCACATGTCCCCACGCGCGGATCATGGCCAGACCGAGGTCCCGCCTGCGCACGAAAGCCTCGCGCATGGGGGTCAGGCACTCCCACCCGCCGGTCAGGGCCGCCAGGGCCGCCTTCTGGGCGATGGAACAGATGTTGGACGTGGACTGCCCCTGAATCTTGGTCATGGCCTTGATCAGATCCGCATGGGCCAGGGTGTAGCCCACCCGCCAGCCGGTCATGGCAAAACTCTTGGCCAGGCCATTGGCCACGGCAAAATTTTCAGGGTAGCGCTGCCACCAGGATGCCAGTGACGCAGGCTTGGCCGGAGCATAGACCAGCTGATCGTAGATTTCATCGGAGATGACAAAGACGCCCTTTTCCACGGCCCAGGCGGCGATGGCGTCAAGCTGCTCCTGGGTGTAATGGCAGCCCGTGGGGTTGGAGGGCGTGTTCATGACCAGACAACGAGTGCGCGGGGTGCGGACCGCCTCCAGCTGCTCCACGCTGACCAGGAAATTGTTTTCCGGCTCCGTGGCCACGAAAACGGACACTCCGTCGGCCAGCTGCACCAGTGCTGGATAGCTGACCCAGTACGGCGCAGGGATGATGACTTCGTCGCCCGGGTCGAGCAGCACCTGAAACAGATTGTACAGGCTCTGCTTGCCGCCGTTGGTCACGACCACGTTCTCCATGGCCGCGTCCACGCCATAAAAGGTCTTGAAATATTTGGCCACGGCCGTACGCAGCTCGGGAATGCCCGGCACGGGGGTGTAACGGGTGAAGCCTTCGTCCATGGCGGCCTTGGCGGCCTCGCAAACATGCTCGGGCGTGCGGAAATCGGGTTCGCCCACGGCCAGGCTGACAATCTGCCGCCCTGCGGCGCGCAGCTCCTGGGCCTTGGTGTTGATGGTCAGGGTCGCGGAAGGCTTGATCCTGGTTATGCGTTGCGCCAGCTTCATTGTCGTAGTGTCTCCGTTGGGACGATTGGGGTGAATGAAGGTCAGATTTCCGCGTTGGCTACGTGGTCTTCCATCGCGATCTCCAGTTCCGCAAGTGTAATGTCGGACAGACCGAGAATCCCGGCCTCGCTGCTGGTGACCAGGATCAGGTCGGGATCCTGGCGCAGGCCGATGCCGAGCTTCCTGCATACAAGATTGGCCAGTCGCACCAGAACCAGCAGGATGCTCCCTTGGTCATAATCCCGGCGATGGTGATCCCGGCACACATAACAGTAGGACTCGGGCAGATTCCATTTTTCGAGCAGCAGAAATCCGCATTCGGGATGCATGGTTTCGACGAATTCATCGGCCGCTGTCTTGGTGATCCGGGGCGCGTCCTTGTCTTTCTCGCCGACGGAAACCAGAGCCTTGAGCACCAAGAGCTTGCCCACGTCATGAATGAGACCGGCAATGAAGGCCTCCGGCGCAAGCTCGGTGTGATCGCAGCGCTTGGCCAGCCACTGCGCGCCAAAAGCGCAGGCCACGGAATGCTTCCACAAAGTGGCCGTGTACTGCTGCACAAACGGATTGCGAGAGCTGTAGTTCTTGCGCTGCGTGGCCATCATCACGCTGTTGACCACCTCGCGCAGGCCAATGCGCACCACGGCATCCTGAATCCGGCTGACTTTCTTGATGCCCCGGAAAAAGGAGGAGTTGGCGACTTTGAGCACTTCCGCCGCGAGGACCTGATCCTGGGCGATGTAGCTGATGACCTTGTCCGTGTCCGGGTCGGCCTTGGTAGCTTCCTGATGGACCAGGAGTGCCGTGCGATCGAAAACCGGCAGATCGTTGCCGGGTTCATCAAGAAATTCACGCACACGGTCATGAATGGAGGCAATTTCAAACATTCCTAAACTCCGAGTATCCTTCGCAAATCGGCCAGAGGCCTGGGTTTTTGGACTCTGGGCAAGGTCCGCAGGACCTCTTCCACCGTGGTCAGGCCAATGGCCGCCTTGGTGATGCCGTCTTCCATCAGGGAAATCATGCCGGCCTTCTCGACACTGATAACGCGCAGATCGTGGGTAGTCTTGCGCTGCAGGACCGCGTCCCGGATAAAAACTTCCGGGATGAGCATCTCGTACACGGCCAGACGGCCCTTGTAGCCGCTGTGCCTGCAGATCGCGCACCCCCGGCCCTTGCGGAATTCCGCGCCGGCCAGATCCCCGTAGGTGCAACCCATGCGCCTCAGCTGGCTGAGGTCGGGCTGATAAGGGACCGCGCAGTGCGGGCAGACCCGTCGCACCAAGCGCTGCGAGAGGATGCAGGACAGGGTCGAGGAAACCAGAAACGGTTCGATGTTCATATCCAGCAGGCGGACCAGGGCGCCGATGCTGTCCTCGGTGTGGAAGGTCGTCAAAACTTTGTGTCCGGTCAGGGCGGTCTGAATGCACATCTCCGCCGAAAAATGGTCGCGCACCTCGCCGATGACCACGATGTCCGGGTCCTGACGGACGATGTGCTTCAGGGTCTCCTCGAAAGTCAGGCCTATGGAGGGCATGATGGAACATTGCCCGATGCCGCGCACCTTGTATTCGACCGGATCTTCGGCCGTGATGATGCTCACCTCGGGCCGGTTCAGATAATTGATGCAGCTGTAGACCGTGGTCGATTTGCCGGACCCCGTGGGTCCGGTGACCATGATCACCCCGGAGGGCGCGTCCAGGGCTTCTTCCATGAACCGGCTGAGCATGCCCGGGAGCATCCCAAGTTCGTGCATGGGCAAAAGCTCTTCCTGATTCTTCAACAGGCGCATGACGATCTGTTCGCCGTACACCGTGACATAAAAGGACATGCGCAGATCGATCTGCACGCCCATGTGATTGAAAATGAGCCGCCCGTCCTGATGCCGCCTTTTTTCCGCGATGTCCGCGCCGCACATGATCTTGAAACGGCTGACCAGCGGAGCCACGGCACCGATGGGATAATCGCGGAAATGGACCATGACGCCATCTTCGCGGAAGCGGACCCGCAAGCGGTCGGCCATGGGCTCGACATGAATGTCGCTGGCCCCACGCTTGAACGCGGCCAGTACGATGGAGTTGGCGATCTCGACGATGTTCAGACGGTTCAGGTCCGCCCCGTTCCCGATGCGCAGCTCTTCCTTGCGCTTGGTCAGCACATCGTTGAGCTGGCTGACCCGGGTGATGCAGACGACAATGTTCTTGCCGAAATAATCCCGCGCCGCGTCCAGACTGCGTGGATCGAGAGGATCGGCGAAGGCGACGCGCACCGAACCGTCGGACTGCATGTCGAAGGGCACAAAGCGGTATTGCTCGTAGTATTCCACGGGCCCGCGAGCCATCAGCCCCGGATCCGGATCCTTGGCCGCAAGCTCCAGGATCGGCAAGCCGAGCTGCATGGCCAATATTTCCGTCAGCTTCTCGTCCGCCAGAAATTTGTGTTGGATGAGGATGTCGCCCAGTTTCTGCTGGCGCCCGCCCTGCAACTGCAAATCGAGGGCGCGGTTGAGCTCCTCGTCGGTCAGATAACCCAGGCCGTTCAGCAGATCGCCGATGCGCAATTCGCCCTGGTTGCGCCGAACCGTCTGGCGGATCGTCTCGTCGGTTACGTAACCAAGCTCCCGCACGACGTCGGTCAGTGGCTTGCTCATGTGCAGCTTGGACGTGACCCGCCGCGCATATTGCGCCTGCTCGACGGTCAGATGCCCTTCGCGAATCAGAAGCCTGATGATGGGATTGATGGCCTCTTCGGTCCCGTTGCCGTTACCGTTGTCAAAATCCCTGTTCATGCACCCCTCCGGACAGGATCAATGCAGAAGGTAAAAACCGAGTTCCTTGTCATATTCGCTCCTGGAAAACTTGGCGCCGATGGTCCCGCTACGGATATTGCGGACAGAGGCCGTCCGCTGGATGAGATTCTCCGGCGGAGAATCGAGACGAAACCGCACCGTCACCACGTCGCCGATCTGTAGAACCGCCTGCTCTTCTTCCTGTAACGACTCAAGGGAGAAGGACAATCCGCTCATGGACAGATCGCGCACCCTCATCTCCAGATCATCTCCGGTCCTATGCACTGTGCACCAACCCGCCAGGGCCACGGACCTGCGATAGTATTCCCTGAATTCAACCAGCATGGTCATGCTTTCGCCGCAGCGGCACTTGATCCTGATGCGGCTGTCGCGGTCCCGATACGCCGAGGCATCAAAATTGGTTACGAAGCCGCAGTGGGGACAATGAAATACGGCTTTACCCTTTTTGTCGGCATAAACTTTCAGCATGGCCTTCCTTGAGGACATTTTTTCGGCTTTTCGAAAAACCGACAACACAAAATGCTACGGTCTCGAATTCGCCATGTAAAGATATATGGCAGGGCCAACCATGCACAAAAAAACCCCGATCTCTATGCGAGTCAGGGATTTTTGGTCAGCAGGCGGTGAATCTCTTCCAACTCGCGCCGAATCGCATCCAGCGGAGCGCGGATGGACTCCGCGCCTTCGAGTTTTTGGCGTGCGCCCTTGATGGTCAGTTTCTCAACGTACAGAAGATGGCGAATCCGTTCCAGAACGCGGACGTGCTCCTCGGTGTAGTAGCGCTGTCCCTTGGAGGTCCGGGCAGCGGTCAGCTGAGGGAATTCCTCTTCCCAAAAACGCAGCACATAGGGCTCCACGCCAAGCCGCCGGGCAACCTGTCCAATGCGCAAACGTTTTTCGGTGTCGGGCGTAACGGGTTTGAGCACGTTCCCTCCTGGCCCGCGAAGCCTGTCAGGAAAAACGGACAGACAACCTCTCGACCAGATGCTGACCAATACGAAGATTGATTTTTTCCACTTCCTTGTCTTTCAGGGTGCGTTCTGCGTGACGGAACACAAACCGGTAGGTCAAATTGCGCTCCGCACTCCCTTCCGGGGCGTAGACATCGACCAGAAAGACATCCGCAAGCAGCGGTTCCTGCAATGCCCTGACCGTATCAACTACCGCACCGATTGCAAGGCTCTCGGGCGCGACCAGGGTCATGTCCCGGCGAACCACCGGAAATTTGGGGATCGCCTTGAACGCGACGTTCAGACGCATGCCCATGAGCAGATCAAGATCGAGATCCGCGTACCAGACCTCGCCGCGAGCCTGATAGTCATCGGCCAGATCCTCGCGGATCATGCCGACACGGCCCACAACTGTTTCTCCGGCGCGCACCAAAATCTCGGGAGCCAGATACGCATGCTCACCGCCGCGTTCAAAGCTTGCGGCGCCGACGCCCAGCGTCAGCAACAGATGCTCCACCAAGCCCTTGATGTCGGCATATCCGAAGCGGCCCTCAGGGTAAGGATAGCGGGCGGGAAAACGGCCACCGTGCAGCAGGACGCCAAGACGGTTGTTCTCCCGGGTCAAGGTGTCGCTGCCTGGGTCCTGCACGAAGGAATGCGCGACCTCGAAGATGCGGATGCGGGTGTTGTCCTGACTCATGTTCTGACGCAGCGAGCCCAGCATCCCGGGCGCAAGTTCCGTGCGCAGGACGTTCATCTCTTCGCTCAGCGGATTGAAGATATTCACCCGGCCTTCAAGGGGCAGTCCGCAACGGTCCAGATCCGCCGTGCCGACAAAGCTGTAATTCACGACTTCCGAAAGGCCCGCGCCCCGTCCCCAGTCCTTGACCTGGCTTAAAAACGCAAAGGTGGGATCGGCCTTGTCCAGATCTGCAAGGCTCTTCTTGACCGTGGGCAGCACCGCCTCGATGCGGTCCATTCCGTAAACCCGCGCAACCTCTTCGATGAGATCGACCTCGCGCTCAAGGTCCAGTCTGAAGGACGGCGCCGTGACCTGCCAAGTTTCTCCGTCGACAACGGTGCAGCCGAGGCGGGTCAGGGTCTCGCGGCAGAATTCGGGAGACATCTCGACGCCCAGAAGCCGGGTGGCCTTGGCCGGAGTGAAGGAAATGATTCTGGGCGAGAACGGACGGGGCTCGGCCTTGGCCACACCGGGAGCGACCGTGCCGCCGGACACGGCGGCCATGAGGCTTGCGGCCCGGTTCATGGCGTGCGTATTCCCGATCTGATCGACGCCGCGCTCGAAGCGATAGGAGGCGTCGCTGGAAAGCCCCAGGCGCCGGGCCGTCTTGCGGATGGACGCCGGATCAAAGACCGCGCTCTCCAGCAGCACCGTGGTGCTTGCGTCGCCGATCTCTGAATTGGCTCCGCCCATGACGCCGGCCAGGGCGACAGGCTGCTCGTCATCCCAGATGAGCACGTCTTTTTCCGTCAAAATTCTGTTCTGGCCATCGAGGGTGGTCAGGGTCATGCCGTCCTGGGCGCGTTCCACCCGGATGCGGTTTCCGCGCAGGAGATCCCGGTCAAAGGCGTGCAGGGGCTGACCGCACTCCATCATCACGTAGTTGGTCACGTCGACGATGTTGTTGATCGGACGCAAGCCGACGGCCAGGAGGCGATACCTGAGCCAGTCCGGGCTGGGAGCTATCTTTATGTCCCGGATCAGCCGTGCCTGATAGAGCGGACACAGCTCGGCGTCCGGCTCGATGGCGAAACCCTCGAAGGGCTTCCCGCTCTCGACCAGTTCGGCCTGCGGGATCGTCAGGGGCAAGCCGAAGGCTGCCGCCACTTCCCGGGCCAGACCAAGCACGGACAGACAGTCCGCGCGGTTGGGGGTGATGCTCACGTCCAGCACGACTTGATCCAGGCCCAGGGCCTCGCAGATCGGCGTACCCGGAACGAGGTCCTGGTCAAGGACCATGATGCCTTCATGACCCTCGCCCAGGTTCAGTTCGCGCTCGGAACAGATCATGCCGCAGGACGGATGCCCACGCAGTTTTGCCTTCTTGATGACCAGGCCGCCGGGCATGGTCGTGCCCACCGGGGCGACCGGCACTTTCTGGCCGGCGGCGACATTGGGGGCGCCGCAAACGATGTCGAGGATCTCGCCCGTGCCGATGTCCACCTTGCAGACCGAAAGATGGTCCGAAGACGGATGCGGAGCCCTTTCAAGAACATGCCCGACCACGATCTTCTCCAGCGCGGCAAAGGGATTCGCGATCTCCTCCACCTCCAGACCGAGCATGGTCAACCTGTCACCCAACGCCTTGACGTCCCCTTCGTAGGGCACGAATTCCCGCAACCAGTTCAAGCTTAACAGCATGGCAAAACCTTATGTCCGCTCAGGCGAATTGCCGGAGGAACCGCAGATCGTTCTCGAAAAACATGCGCAGATCGCCGATGCCGTATTTGAGCATGGCGATACGTTCGACACCCAGACCGAAGGCGAAACCCGTGTAGATTTCCGGATCGTAACCGACTTTAAGGAACACGGCCGGATCGACCATGCCGCATCCGAGAATCTCCACCCAGCCCGTCTCCTTGCACACGCGGCACGGCTCGCCGTTCACCTTGCCCTTACCGCCGCATATCACGCAGCTGATATCCACCTCGGCGCTGGGTTCGGTAAAGGGGAAAAAGCTCGGACGGAAGCGGACCTTCGTGTCGTGCCCGAACACGTTCTGCACAAAGGCGGTCAGAATGCCGCGCAGATCAGCCATGGTCACATGGGTGTCCACGAGCAACCCCTCGACCTGATGAAACATCGGCGTATGCGTGATGTCAGAGTCCCGGCGATAGACCTTGCCGGGCGCAATGACGCCGAGCGGCGGCTTGCGGGCCAGCATGGTTCGCACCTGCAACGGCGAGGTGTGGGTGCGCAGCAGGATCGAATCCGAAATGTAGAGGGTGTCCTGCATGTCGCGGGCGGGATGTTCGGGAGGAAGGTTGAGCGCTTCAAAATTGTTGAAGTCGTTCTCCACTTCCGGTCCGGACACGACCTCGAACCCGAGGCTCGTGAACACCGCGCAGATTTCGCGGGTGACCAGGGTCACCGGATGCAGCGAGCCAAGATCGGGCTGCCAGGACGGCACCGAGGCGTCAAACGCGCCCAGGGCCTGCTCGCGCGCGCGCGACTTCAGGGCGGCGACCTGCTCTTCCCACAGGGTCGTCATGGCGACCTTGACCTGATTGGCGGCCTTGCCTGCGGCCGGGCGGTCTTCGGGGCCCAGCGCAGTCAAACCGGACATCAGATCGGCCAGGAGTCCCTTGCGCCCGAGAAAACGGACACGCAGTTCCTCCAACTCTTCCAATGAAGAAGCCTGGCCCAGGGCTTCATTGAGCTCCGGGACCAGGCTTTCAAGCTTGCGAATAATATCGTTAGCCACTAGTTCGCCTTGGATTTTACCATTTGGCACAGCGCGGCAAAGGCGTCTTTTTCATAGACAGCCATGTCGGCCAGGGCCTTCCGGTTAAGATTGATTTCGGCGAGCTTCAAACCATGCATGAAACGGTTGTAGGTCAGGCCGTATTCACGCACGCCGGCGTTGATGCGCACAATCCACAGTCTCCGAAAGGCACGCTTCTTCTGCTTTCTGTCGCGGTAGGCGAAGCACAAGGCGCGCTCAACGGTTTCTCGGGCGGTGCGGTACAGCTTGCTGCGTGCTCCGCGATAGCCCTTGGCAAGGGCCAAGTACTTCTTGTGCCTTCTGTGGGCTGTCTTTCCTCTTTTTACTCTCATGATCTTCTCCTTTCGCAATCAGGCATAGTGGGAAATGACTATACGCTGAGTCGTTCCGTCCCGGCACAATGCCGGAACTAGAAAATGTACGGTACCAGACGACGAATCGCGCCGACACAGGACTGGGCAGTCATGGTGGACTGACGCAGCTGTCTTTTGCGCTTCGCGGATTTCTTGGTCAGGATGTGGCGCATGTTGGCGTGGCTTCTTTTTACCTTGCCTGTGCCCGTGACCCGAAAACGCTTGGCCGCACTTCTGTTGGTTTTCACCTTTGACATAGTTCCTCCTCAAACAGACTTGAATGGCCGCGTGAGCGACCGGCAATACTGCTCCCTCCCGCCAATGTGGCGGGAAATTTTTCTTAAAAAGGCGGCAGAGGGAGCTAGCTTATTTTTTGGGAAGCCCTGCCAGCAGGAGAAACATGGTCCGGCCTTCGACTCGGGAGGTCTGCTCGACCTTGGCCACGTCGGAAACCATCTCCACGATCCGGTCCAAAATGACCTGCCCTCGATCCTTGTGCGCCATTTCGCGGCCCCGGAAAAACACTGTCACCTTGCAGCGGTCTCCGTCCTCGATGAACCTGCGGATATGCTTGATCTTGGTCATCAAGTCATGATCGTCGGTATGCGGACGGAACTTGATTTCCTTGACCTGGATCTGGGTCTGACGCTTCTTGGCTTCCTGTGACTTTTTCTTTTCCTCGTAGAGGTACTTGCCGTAGTCCATAATTTTACAGACTGGCGGCTTGGCGTTGGGCGCCACTTCAACCAGGTCAAGTCCCTTTCCCTCGGCCTGTTCCAAGGCCTCGGGCACGGTCATGATACCTAGCTGATTCCCATCATCTCCAACAACCCGGATTTCCTTGGCCCTGATTTGCTTGTTCCGGCGGGCCTTAGCAGCTGAAAGAATATCTCATTCCTCCATGTTTAAATGGTTTTTCGCATTCCTGCCGCAAAAGGTCGGCAAACGCATCAATGGGCATGGCGCCCAGATTGTTGCCGCCCAGCATGCGCACGTTGACGCAGGCCTGCTCGACTTCCTGATCCCCTATGACCAGCGCGTATGGAACCTTTTCCATCTGCGCCTCGCGCACCTTGTATCCCAGCTTCTCGTTGCGCAGATCGAGTTCCACACGCACTCCCGCCCGCTGCAACGCGTCCTGGCAATTGCGGGCGAATTCGTTGTGGTTGTCGGTCACTGTCAAGATACGGGCCTGGACAGGAGCAAGCCATGCCGGAAAAGCTCCGGCGAAATGTTCGGTCAGGATGCCGATAAAACGCTCAACAGAGCCCATGATGGCGCGATGCACCATGACAGGCCGGTGCCGCTCACCATCCTCGCCCACGTATAACAAGTCAAAACGATCCGGCAAGGTGAAATCGACCTGGATGGTCGAACACTGCCACTGCCTGCCAAGGCAGTCACGCAGCTTCACGTCGATCTTGGGACCGTAGAAGGCGCCGTCGCCCTCGTTGATTGTATACGGAAGCTCCATCTGGCCCATGGCGTCCATGAGGGCGGCAGTGGCGCGCTCCCAGTCTTCGTCGGAGCCGATGGACTTCTCGGGCCGGGTGCTGATCTCCATGGAATATTCGAAACCAAAGACTCCCATGAGATCCTGAATCCAGGTCATGACGCCCTTGATCTCGTCCAGAAGCTGGTCCGGACGGCAGATGATGTGCGCGTCGTCCTGGGTGAACTGACGCACGCGCATCAGGCCATGCAGAACGCCGGACAGCTCGTGCCGATGCACGACGCCGAATTCGAACAGACGGACAGGCAGATCGCGATAGCTGCGCTGGGTGGTGTTGTAGATGAGCATGTGCGCCACGCAGTTCATGGGCTTGACCCCGTAAGGCACCTCGTCGATCTCCGTGAAATACATGTTCTCACGGTAGTTGGCGTAGTGTCCGGAGGTCTCCCACAGGTCGCGCTTCAAAATTTGGGGGGTACGCACGATGCCGTAGCCGCGACGGATCATTTCCTTGTTCACGAAATCTTCAAGGATGGTCCGCAGCAGGCCGCCCTTGGGATGCCAGTAGGCCATGCCCGCGCCGCCGCGTTCGTGGAAGCTGAACAGGTCAAGCTGGGGGCCGAGCTTCCGGTGATCGCGCTTCTTGGCCTCTTCGATCATGGCCAGATGGGCTTTGAGATCCTTGGGGGTGGCAAACGCTGTCCCGTAGATGCGCTGCAGCATGGGACGGTTTGAATCACCGCGCCAGTAAGCTCCGGCAACGGAGGTCAGCTTCACGGCCTGCAAAAAGCCGGTGGACGGCAGGTGCGGTCCGCGGCAGAGATCCACGAAATTGCCGTGGCGATAGATGGACACCTGATCGGCGCCAAGGTCATCGATGATTTCAAGCTTGTATGTTTCGCCCATGGAGGCAAAAAGCTCCTTGGCCTCGGCAGCGCTCATCTCCTCGCGGGTGAAGGGCTGGTTCGCGGCCACGGATTGCGCCATGCGCTCCTCGATCTTTTCCAGATCTTCGGGAGTGAACGGGCGCTCGAAATCGAAATCGTAGTAGAAGCCGTTCTCGACATCGGGACCGATGGTCACCTTGGCGGAGGGGAACAGCTCCTTGACAGCTTCGGCCATGACATGGGCCGCGCTGTGGCGCAGGACGGTCAGGCCCTGGGCGGAATCCGTGAAGATGGGCTCCATGACGGCGGTTCCGGCAGGCACCGGGCGAGCCAGATCGAGCAGCGCGCCGTCGCAAGCGCAGGCCACCGCTGCCTTCATCTTCTTGCCGGAAAGGACAGTGCGCAACACATCCGCGCATGTCTGACCAGCCTGAACCTCGACGTCCTGACCTTGTATCTGAACCATAATGCCCTGCCTCACAAACACGATAGGGAGGCTGTGCCTCCCTATGAGTTCTTTTTTGGTAGGCGCGAGGAGGGTCGAACTCCTGACCCCTTGCACGTCAAGCAAGTGCTCTCCCACTGAGCTACGCACCTAAATGGAGAGCCGCATATATCTTCGCTTTTCGACTCCTGTCAATATCTCTTTTGCATGTTGTGCAATTTTTTTGAAACTTCTCCCGAAAACCCGTGCCTTCGTCTGGCGGACATCGCATCAGGCTCATGAACGCAAAGGCCGATCCACTCCGCTTCGTATCAATTATAATGATCGCAAATCTGGATTGACGCAAGGCCCACCGGACAAAGCCGGGTCCGAACCTTTGCATTCCCCCCGATTTCAGCTATCCCCCATGACATCCCACACCTCTGCAACACGGCGCGCCAGTGAAAGACACCACACCCTGCATTCTCATCGTCGATGACGAGCCGCTCAACATCAAGCTTCTTGATATCGTGCTCAAAAAAAACGGATACCGCACCCTTTCCTGCACCAGCGGCCCCTCGGCCAGAGCCCTGGCCGCCGAGCACGCCCCCGATCTCATCCTGCTCGACGTGCTGATGCCTGGCGAAGACGGCTACGCCACGTGCGAACTGCTCAAGCAGCAATCGCTGACCTCCGAAATCCCGATCATTTTCATCTCCGCCCTGACGGACACCTCAAGCAAGGTACGCGGCCTGGAAGTGGGCGGAGTCGATTTCATCTCCAAGCCCTTCGAGAAAGCCGAGGTCCTGGCCAGGGTCAAGGTGCACCTGAAGCTGCGCTTCACCTATCGCGCCCTCATCGAGGCCCAGGCCCAAAGGCTGGCCCAGGTCCAAGACGCGCAGCAAGCCCTGCTGGTCCTGCCCTCCGAGATGCCCGAAGCGGGATTCGCGGTCCGCTTCGAACCGGTCCTTGAGGCGGGCGGAGATTTCTATGACGTGCTGCATGTCGGCGGCACGACCTTCGACTACGTCGTGGCCGATGTCAGCGGACACGACCTCGGCACATCCTACATCACCTCAGCCTTGAAAGCCCTGCTCAGCCAGAACTGCAATCTGGTCACCTCCCCGACGGAGAGCCTGACCATGATCAACAGCGTCCTCACCCGCATCCTGACCGGCGGCACCCACATCACGGCCGGATTCGCCCGTCTGAACCGCGAACGGCTGACCCTGACCTACGTCAACGCGGGTCATCCCGCGCCAGTCCTTCTCAGGGCGGGAGGCGGCGCGGAAATCCCGCAACCTTCCGGAGACATTCTGGGCGTCTTCGATTCCGTCTGGTTCGAAGCGCTGGAGCTTTCGGTGCAACCCGGCGACCGGCTGTTCATGTACACCGACGGCCTCATCGAAGGTTTCGGAGACAAGAAGATGACGCGCGAGGAAGGTCAGGCCCGGCTCAGCGCGGTCTGCGAAGCGCACCGGAATCTGCCCCTGGAGCAGGCCGTGAATGCAATCCACGAGACGCTGGCCAAGCCGGGGGCAACGCGGGAAGATGACACCATCCTCCTTGGCCTGGAGGTCTGACATGTTTGAACTGACGCCCCTTGATCAGGGATTCGCCCTAGAAATGGGCACCATCCTTGAAAACGTGGACCGCTGCGTGGACCAGATCCGCATCTTCCTGGAGGCAAGAAACGCAAGCGAGCATCTCTTCCCCCTCTCGCTCCTGGCGCGCGAGGCGCTCAACAACGCCATGATCCACGGCAACAACCTGGATCGCACCAAGACGGTGACGTTTCGGCTGCTGGCCCGCGCAGACGGCTTTGATCTGCAAGTCATGGACGAAGGCCCCGGATTTGCCTGGGACAGGCACATGCAGGCCCGCAGCCAGGCCGACGACGTCAGCGGCCGCGGACACGAGATTTTCCGCAATTATGCCAAGGCAGCCCGCTACAACACCAAGGGCAACGCCCTGACGCTTGAATATCGAGGCTAGCCATGCACTCCATTCAGATCACGACAGGCACCAGAGAGGCAATGATCGACATCACCGCCCGCCTGGAAGAACTGTTGCAAAGCCGGGAGACAACTTCAGGGCTCATGACGGTCTACACACCGCACACGACCACGGGGCTGACCATAAACGAAGGGGCCGACCCCGATGTCTGCCGGGACATCCTGGCCCACCTGCGTACCATGATCCCGCAACATGCAGGCTTTCGCCACGCCGAGGGCAATTCGGACGCGCACATCAAGGCGACGCTCTTCGGATCATCCGTGCAGATCATCGTGCACGAAGGGCGGCTCATGCTCGGCACATGGCAACGCATCTTTCTGGGGGAATTCGACGGACCCAGAACGCGCACGCTCTGGGTCAGGATCACAGGCTGACTCATTCCTCCCGCAGCGGCCGGGTCATGAGTTCACGCACCGCCTCGGCGGGATTCTTGTTCTCGAAAAGGACGGCGTGGACCTGCCCGGTGATGGGCAAATCGATGCCCTGCCTCACCCCCAGCGCGTGCACGGCCTGGGTCGTTTTCACCCCTTCGGCCACATTGTGCATTCCCGCCAGGACTTCCTCCAGGGTCTGCCCCCGGCCGATGGCCAGTCCCACCTGCCGGTTGCGGCTCAAATCCCCGGTACAGGTCAGGACCAGGTCGCCCATGCCGGACAGGCCCATGAATGTGGCCGGACGTGCGCCCATGGCCGCGCCCAGGCGCGACATCTCGGACAGTCCGCGGGTGATCAGCGCCGCGCGGGCGTTCTCTCCAAACCCCAGGCCATCGGAAATCCCCGAGGCTATGGCCATGATGTTCTTGACCGCCCCGCCCAGTTCCACACCCGTGACGTCATTGTTGACGTAGACGCGAAAGCTCTCCGTGGAAAAAAGCCCCTGCACCAGATCGGCCAGCGCCGCATCGGCGCAGCTCAGAGCTACGGCCGTGGGCATGTTCGCCACCACCTCCGAGGCAAAGGACGGCCCCGAAAGCACGGCGTAGCGAGGCTCAAGGCCGGACAGCTCGTCGCGCACCACCTGCCCCATGGTCCGGAACGTGCCCAGCTCGACGCCCTTGCTCGCGCACACGATCCCGATCCGCGCCGGAAAAAGGTCGCGATGTTCGCGCAGAAAAAGGGCCAGATTCTGGCACGGTACGGCAAGCACGACGCAGGCGGCCCCGGCCAGCACCCGGCCCAGATCCGTATCCGCCCGCAAGCTCGGGCTAAGTGGCAGACCAGGCAGGTAACGGCTGTTGGCGGAGCGCTCGTTCACGTCCTCGGCGATCTCCGGCCGCCGGGCCCAAAGCCAGGCTTCCTCGCCCTTGCAGGCCAGCACATTGGCCAGGGCCGTACCCCAGCTCCCGGCTCCAAGTATTGAAATCTTCACGAAAAAACCTCCATGCAAATCTTTGGGCAAGCCCGTCCACTATCGAAGATGCTCCGCGTTCTGTAAAGGGCGCTATTGCCAGCATATGGCGAAACAGGTAAGGACCGACGCGAAACAAACCCGGAGTTTCGGGCTCCCTCAGGAGAAAAAGTGGATTTTACCCAAAGCGAACACGACATACTGCGCATCGTCCAGGATACCCTGCCCGACAGCGCCACGCCCTACGCGGACATTGCCCGTCAGACCGGCAGCACCGAAGAGGAAGTCCTCGCGCTGCTCAAGAAACTCAAAAAAGGCGGCCAGATTCGCCGCTTCGGTGCAACGCTGCGCCATCAGCAGGCGGGCTACGGATTCAACGCCATGGTAGCCTGGTACATCGAGGAAGGGTTCGATCCCGACGAGGTCGGCCGCATCATGGCCACGCGACCAGAAATTTCGCACTGCTACCTGCGTCCGAACTGCATGGACTGGCCCTACGACATGTACACGATGATCCACGGCAAAAGCCGCGACGACTGCATGCAGGTCGTGCAGGCGCTCATGGAGCAGACAGGGGTTACCCAGTACGAAATGCTTTTCAGCATAAAAGAGCTGAAAAAGACATCAATGGAATATTTCTAGCGCATTCACGGAGGGATGACATGACCATATCACAGGAACTTTTCCAGAAGGCTGGAACCCTCATCCCGGGCGGCGTCAACAGCCCCGTGCGGGCCTGCAAGAGCGTGCACTGCGATCCGCTCTTCGTCGCCTCGGCTGGCGGCAGCAAGCTCACGACCGAAGACGGTGTCGAATTCATCGATTACGTCATGTCCTGGGGGCCCATGCTGCTCGGCCACAACCACCCTGAAGTGGCGGCGGCCATCGCCGAGACGGCCACCAGGGGCACAAGTTTCGGCGCGCCCTGCAGGCTTGAGGTCGAGCTGGCCCAGGCCGTGGTAGACGCGGTCCCCGGCATCGACATGGTGCGCATGGTCAGTTCCGGGACCGAGGCGACCATGAGCGCCCTGCGCCTGGCCAGAGGCTACACGGGCAAAAACGGTGTGATAAAATTTCACGGCGGCTATCATGGCCATGCCGACGCATTTCTGGCCAGCGCCGGTTCAGGCGTCGCCACCCAGTCGATTCCCGGCACCCCCGGCGTGCCCGCCGACGTGGTCAAGCACACGCTGCTGGCCCACTATAATGATCTGGACGCCGTGCGGACCCTGTTTGAACGGCAGGGAGACGACATCGCGGCCGTCATCGTCGAACCGGTGGCCGGCAACATGGGCCTGGTCCTGCCGAAGCCCGGATTCCTGGAAGGGCTGCGCGAGTTGACCCGCAAGCATGGGGCATTGCTCATTTTCGATGAAGTCATCACCGGCTTTCGGGTCAGCTTCGGCGGAGCCCAGGCGGCCTTCGGCATCGACCCGGACCTGACGTGCCTGGGCAAGATCATCGGCGGCGGCCTGCCGGTTGGCGCCTATGGCGGAAAACGTGAGATCATGAGCCACATCGCGCCCAGCGGCAACGTCTATCAGGCCGGAACGCTCTCGGGAAATCCCCTGGCCATGGCCGCGGGCCTTGCGACCCTGAAGGCGCTGGCCCGGCAGGATTACTCCGCCCTCGCCGCCCGCACCGATGCGTTCTCCGGGGAACTTGAGAACATTTTGCGCGGCAAGGGCGTGCCCGTGACCCGAAACCACATCGCCTCCATTTTCACACTCTTCTTCACCAAGACTCCGGTCGTCGACTTTCCCTCGGCGCAGACGGCCGACAGCAAGGCTTTCGTGTCTTTTTACCA
The DNA here is from genome assembly GCF_900114115.1 of Desulfomicrobium apsheronum. NCBI lineage: Bacteria > Pseudomonadati > Thermodesulfobacteriota > Desulfovibrionia > Desulfovibrionales > Desulfomicrobiaceae > Desulfomicrobium > Desulfomicrobium apsheronum. The sequence continues at coordinate 262,300 of NZ_FORX01000003.1, forward strand.
GCAGATGCGGGCGCAGGGCATTTATCTTGCACCTTCAGGATTCGAGTGCGCCTTCACATCGTTCGCCCACTCCGAGCAGGACTTTGAACGCACCCTGGAGGCGGCCCGGAAGGTTGAGTTCTAGAAAAATCAAAAACCCTTTTCCCGGGCGTCCTTGACTGAAGACCAAGACCGTCGATATATACGTCCCTGCTTGTGCTTTTTGTAACTTTTCTTTCTGGAGGTAGAAAGAGGATGAAAAAGAAATTGTTGATCAGCCTGATCTGCGCGGCTTTCCTGTGCATGGGCGCCGTCATGAGCGTCAGCGCTGCCGACGCTCCCGGAGACGACTACGTCATCAGCGCCCCCGAGGGAATGAAGGCAAAACCCAAGGGTGACAAACCCGGGACTCTGCAGAAAACTGTACCCTTCCCCCATTCCAAACACGCCACGGTTGAATGCGCTCAGTGCCATCACACCCTGGAAGCCGACGGCGGCGCGGTCAAGAAGTGCACCACTTCCGGCTGCCACGACTCCCTGGAGTTCCGCGACAAGGACAATGCCAAGGACATCAAGCTGGTGGAAAACGCGTTCCACGCCCAGTGCATCGATTGTCACAAGGCTCTGAAAAAAGACAAGAAGCCCACCGGCCCCACCGCCTGTGGCAAGTGTCACACCAACTAGCGTTCACGCTAGAGACCGCACATCAGCACAAGCAAAGGCCGGCCTTTGGTTGCCCCCGCCACAGACCCTGTGGCGGGGGCTTTTTTTTCGGTCGGAAATCAGATAACCCGCCCCGTGCATTGCCCTTGCCAAGGCTTCTTGATAGGAAAAGCCGATGTCCACAACGCCAAGAAAGGATCACGCCATGACCACAAGCACCAACCCGACGGACGATATCATTGAACTGACGGAGATCGTGGAAGAAGGAATTCCGCTGGATAAAAAGTTCGAAGACTTCGCCATGGACAAGGCCGTTGACGCCAAAAGCCTGGACAAGGAACTTGACGACCTGCTTCGCGACGCCGAACCCAAGTCCGCGCCCGCCAAGGATACCGGCGATGAAATCGATCTGGATATCCTCTTCGACGAACCGGCTCCCGCCCCGTCCCGGCCCCAGGTTCCCGCAGCCCCGACCAAAGCTCAGGCGCCCGAACCCGGCATGGACATCTCGGATCTGGACGATCTTTTCGATTCCCTCGGCATCGGAGAAAATGACACCGAGGATACCGCGCTCGACATCATTCTCGACGGGGACATGCCGGAACCGAAGCAGAAAGGCGACGAGACTTTTTATCCCTCCGACTCCATCGATCTCGAGCTCGAAATCCCGGGCATGAAGAGCGATGAAAAAACCGCCAGCATCCAGGACTTGACCGACGACCTGCTCACGGACATCCCGGAAACCGTGCTCCTGGAATCAACGAACAAGCCCGAACCCCTCGCCCCCGAAGAACCTGCGGAGGCTCCCGTGATCCAGCTTGATGCCCCTCTCGGGGACGAGGGCGAACTCGCCGAACTGGACGAGCCCGCGCCTCTTGAACCGGCAAAAGAGCAGGCTCCATCAGCGGCCTCTCCGGCCGAGGCGGCTCCTGAAGCCGCGCAGACGCGGCTTGCCGATGAACCGACGGTCTCAAGTGCCGAGCTCGAAATCCTCAGCGCCCGGCTCGACGCCCTCGAATCCCGGCCCGAAGCCGCCCCCGCACCGAGTCCTGAAGAATTTCTGGCCTTCCTGCCGCAGTCCCCCAAGGACCTGCCCCTGGCCGAAGCCCTGCGCCGGGAAATCCTCGCGCACGTCGAGGCCACGGTGGCGGAACTGGCGTCTTCGGCCAGCGTGGATGGCTTGCAGGAATCCGTGAATGCCCTGCAAAGCCAGGTCGAGTCCATTCCGGACATCCACGCAGAACTGGCCAAGACCCTCCCCGCCTCGGCCATGCAGAAAATCGAGGCCGATCTTGATGACCTGCGCTCACTGGTCCAGAACCGGGAAGAACCCGGGCCCGAACAAATCCTGGCCCTCCTGCCGCAATCCCCCAAGGATCTGCCCCTGGCCGAAGCCCTGCGCCAGGAAATCCTCGAACATGTCGAGGCCAGGGTTGCTGAACTGGCGTCTTCGGCCAATGTGGACGGATTGCAGGAATCAGTGAACGCCTTACAAAGCCAGGTCGAATCCATTCCGGACATCCATGCCGAACTGGCCAAGACCCTGCCCGCGTCGGCCATGCAGAAAATGGAAGCCGAACTTGAGGACCTGCGAGCTTTGGTGCGCGGACAGGAAGAAACCTTGAGCGCCCTGCAAAAAGCCCTGTCGGACAAGGATGCCGCCATGGCCGCCCTTGGCGACGAAGCAAATCGCCTGCGCGCGGAGCTCGACGCCCTGGCCGCCAAGGCCGCCGCAACCCCGGATCTGGATGCCATCAGAAGCGGACTTCAGGAATATGTTCAGCAGCAGATGCCCGCCGCCGCGGCCAAAATCATCCGCGAGGAAATTCAGGCCCTGCTCCAGGAGATGGAAGACTGAGCCGCCCCCGGGGTCAAGGCTCCGGGAGGCTCTCGACTCCCACTTTGGGCTGTGCTAGCTAGGAAAAAAACGAAGGGATGGCTTCAGGGTTTTTCTTTCTTTTTTTACCGCCCGGTTTTCCCCCAAAGCAGGTCGATACCATTCCCCCCGGGCGGTTTTTTTGTTGCATTTCAACCCAGCGAGACACTCATGGATCAGATCCAAAAACAAGCCCTGCAGGTCGCCAAGGAAATCGTCGTCAAGTTCATTGAAGTCGGACGTATCTCCCCTTCCAATTTTTCCGAATACTTCGAACCCATCTACGACGACGTCTACCGCACGGTGACCAAGACCGGTCAGATTCCGGACATCGAGAAGGACAGCGCCGTTGAACCCGAATGAGCACGGAAAGCGGGTCTCCAGCCTTTTCGACAACATCGCGACCTGGTACGACTTTCTCAATCATTTCCTGAGCCTGGGCCAAGACATCTACTGGCGCTATCGTCTGGTGCGCACGCTGCGGACCGGTTCCACGGGCGCGGTGCTCGACCTTGCGGCCGGAACCCTGGACGTGAGCAGGGAAATTCTGCGCCGTCATCCCACGCTAAGGATCCTGAGCATGGACTTTTCCCGAGCCATGCTCTGCAGCGGCAAGAAAAAGGTCGTGAGCCAGCCGGCCATTTTTCCGGTCCAAGCCGACGGACGCGCCCTGCCCTTGCCCGACGGATGTGTCGACACCGTGACCATCGCCTTCGGCATCCGCAATATCCTGCCCAGAAGCGAGGCCTACAGCGAGATCCTGCGCGTCCTGGCGCCCGGAGGACGGCTGTGCATTCTTGAATTCGGCACGGGACAGGCCAGGATCTGGCAGGGAGCCTACAATTTCTATCTCGGCAAGGTCCTGCCCCGCATTGGACGCTTTTTTTCCAAGAATCCCGAAGCCTACCAATACCTGGCGGACACGATCCTGGCCTTTCCCAACGCCTCGGCTCTGGCCAAAGAGCTCCGGGACGCCGGTTTCGACCAGGTCGGCTATCAGGCCTTGAGCTCGGGAATCGTCTATATCCACGTGGCCCAAAAACCGTCCTGATGCCCTCCCGGCCGCGCTTTGCCATCACCCCTCAACCCGTTGGGACATGCTGTAACGAGGAACTCCCATGATCACTTTCGAAGACATCGCATCCGGCGCATCGGAAGTTGCCGTGGTGGGACTGGGCTATGTCGGCCTGCCCCTGGCCGTGGCCCTTGGCGACCACTTCAAGGTCATCGGTTTTGATATTTCCCGCTCTCGCATCGAAGAACTGCAAGGCGGCCAGGATTCCACACGGGAAGTAGAGCCTGAAAGGCTGGCCTGCGCCCGGGTTGAATACACCGACGATCCCGCGCGGCTCGCAGGGGCCGGAGTCATCGTGGTGGCCGTGCCCACGCCCATAGACGGCAACCGCAAGCCGGACCTGCGGCCCGTGGTCGGAGCCACCGCCACAGTGGGCGCGCACATGCGCAAGGGCTGCATCGTCGTCTATGAATCGACGGTCTATCCCGGACTGACGGAAGAAATCTGCGTACCTCTACTGGAAGAAAAATCCGGCCTGACCTGCGGCAAGGATTTCACCGTGGGCTATTCTCCGGAGCGCATCAATCCCGGCGACAAGGTCCACACCCTGGAGAGCATCGTCAAGGTGGTCGCTGGCCAGGATAAGCCCACGGCGGAGCTTCTGGATCGTTTTTACGCGTCCATCGTCAAGGCCGGCGTACACCGCGCTTCGAGCATCAAAGTCGCGGAAGCCGCCAAGGTCATCGAAAACACCCAGCGCGATCTGAACATAGCCCTCATGAACGAACTGGCCCTGATTTTCGACCGCATGAGCATCGACACCAACGAGGTGCTTGAGGCTGCAGGCACCAAATGGAACTTCCTGCCCTTCCGGCCCGGTTTGGTCGGCGGACACTGCATCGGAGTGGACCCCTACTACCTGACCTTCAAAGCCGAATCCATCGGCTTCCACCCGCAGGTCATTCTTGCGGGCAGGCGCATCAACGACGGCATGGGCAAGTTCATCGCCGAGAAGACCATAAAGGCCATGATCGATGCCGGATGCCTGATCAAGGGCGCACGCGTTGGCCTTCTGGGCCTGACCTTCAAGGAAAATGTGCCGGATTTGCGCAACAGCCGGGTGGAGGACATCATCCACGAACTTTCCGACTATCACGTCGATGTCCTGGTGCACGACCCCCTGGCCGACACGCGGGAAGCCAGCGAGGAATACGGGGTGGATCTTCTGCCCTTGCCGGAACTGCGACAGCTTGACGCCCTCATCCTGGCGGTCTCCCACGCCGAGTTCGCACAGCTTGACGCGGCCCGCATCGGGGCCATGTTCAAGAATCCGGCCTGCGGAATCGTCATCGACGTCAAGGGATTTCTGGACCGGGACGCCCTGTCGCGCGAATTCAAATACTGGCGTCTCTAAAACAAGGCTCCACCCATGATTCTCCTGGCCTGCGCAACCCTGCTGGAATGCCGGAGCGCGCTGAACCTGCCGACAATTTCTCCGGCGGATACTTTCGAGCCTGTGCACATCCGGGGCCGCGACTTTCTGCCCTGCCCGGTGGGGATCGGACCGGTGGCCGCTGCCCTCAGCGTGGGGGCCCTGCTTGAGCGCCATCCCGAGGTGACCGGCGTGCTGAATCTGGGCATTTGCGGCAGTTTCGACATGGCCCGCGCGTCCCTGGGCTCGACCTGTATTGCCGACGCCGAAATCTGGCCGGAGTACGGAGTACGTCATTCCTCACCGGCAGAGGAGGAAGTCTTCGGGCATCGGATGTTCGCCGACCTGCCCCTTGATCCTGCCAACCGGCTTGATCTTGATCCGGTCACTCAGGCAGCAGCCATGGGCATGACCCTGCATTCCGAGTGGGTCATCGGCCCGAGCCTGACCGTGGCCGGAGTGAGCGGGGACCCGCAGCGGGCGCAATCGCTCCGCGACCTTCATGGTGGGCTCACGGAAAACATGGAAGGATTCAGCCTCGCGCTGGCGGCACGGCGGCGGGGAATCGCGTTTCTGGAGATCCGCACCGTGTCCAACCCTGTCGGCGCCCGCGACAAGCGCCTTTGGAATTTCAAGCTGGCGCTGAATGCCCTGCAAAACATTCTTCCCGTTCTCACCGGAGACTCGGCATGATTCCCTTAAGCATCGCCATTTCCCCCTGTCCCAACGACAGCTTCATCTTTGGAGCCTGGGTGCTCGGCCTCACGGCATCCCCGGCCGGACGCGACTGCCGGTTTTTCTGGCATGACGTGCAGGAGCTCAACCAGGGAGCTTTCACCGGCGCCTGGGACGTGATCAAGGTCAGCGCGGCCACGGCCCTGCGTCTTGGGGACACGTACACAACCCTGCCCTGCGGCGGGGCTTTCGGCCTCGAACATGGGCCCAAGCTCGTGACCCGCAAGGATTTTTCGGGCACTCCGCACAGAATAGCCGTACCCGGTCTCGACACCACGGCGGCCTGCGTGCTGCGCGCGGCCCTTGGCGGAAAGTTTGTCCCGGTGCCCATGATCTTCCACGCCATCGTCGACGCCGTGCGCGCCGGAGATGTGGACGCAGGGCTGCTCATCCACGAAACCGCGCTGGTCCATGACCGCTACGATCTTGCCCTGCACCTCGACCTTGGACATTGGTGGCGCGAGCACACAAACGCCCTGCCCTTTCCCCTAGGCTGCATCGTGGCCAAAAACGAACTCGGCGCGGACCTCCACGCACATATCGCGGACAGCATCCGCGCGAGCATCCTTCACGCCAGGGCACGGCAGGATTCCGTCATGCCATTTATCGCATCCCTGGCCAGAGAGCTTGACGCGGTCACGCTGGAGCAACATATTACCGCCTACGTCAACGAATACAGCCTGGACATGGGCCCAGACGGCCAGGCCGCTCTCAACACGCTGCAAACATTGCGGGATCTTTCATGAACGAAGCCTTCGCCCAACTCAAAGCAACCTTCCTCAAAGAGCTGCCGGCCATCAATGCCGCCATCGCGCGAGAGATCGACGCCCTGCCCGAACTGGTCAGACCCGTGGCCGCGCATGTCATGGAGGCCGGAGGAAAGCGCCTGCGCCCCATGCTTACGCTTCTCTTTGCCCGCGCCCTGGATTTCCGGGGAGACAATTTGCAGACCCTGGCCAGCTCCCTGGAATTTCTGCATTCGGCCACCCTCATGCACGATGACATCCTGGACAACGCGGAACTGCGCAGAGGCAAGCCCGCCGCCCACACCCTTTTCGGCATCACGCCCACGGTGCTGGCCGGAGACGTGCTCCTGGCGCTGGCCAACGAAATCGTGGCCCGCACGGACAATCCGGCCCTGACCTCATGTATCTCCAAGGCCATTATGCAGACGGCCACTGGCGAAATCATGGAGATCGCCGCCATCCGCAAGGCACACATCACCCGGGCCGAATACATCGAAATCATCACCGGCAAGACGGCCTACCTGATCCAGTCGGCCTGCGAATTCGGCGTCATCGCGGCGGGAGGCTCCGAACGCGCGCGCACGGGCGCCAGGACCTTCGGCCTGAATCTTGGCATCGCCTTCCAGCTGGTGGACGACGCCCTGGACTACACGTCACGGGCCGACACCTCGGGCAAGCCGCTCGGCGGAGACCTGCGCGAAGGCAAGTTCACCTTGCCCCTGCTTTTATATCTTGAATCCCTGCCCACGGACCAGCGCGCGATCATCACCCGGGAACTCACGGACGTGAACTTGCACGCGGTCAGGCAAGATCAGATCATCGCCGCTGTCGTGGACCAGGGCTTCGCCGAAAAGACCCGGGACGAAGCCAAATCCTATTTGACACTAGCCAGCCAGGCTCTTGCCGTGCTACCCGAATGCCTGGAGAAAAAGCTGCTCGGAGCCATGATCGAATTCGTCCTGACAAGAGATAAATAAGCATGCCAAACCAGGATCGCCTTCCCCCTCGCAACCTCGCGACCTCGTTGCGTGCAAGCCTGAAAGCGACCTTTTCGCCGGCCACGGCCCAACTCCTCCAGGAGGCGGTCAAATCCGAGCCGAACTTCGGTGTCATCGCCTCCATACTGCGGCTTGATCCGGCCTTGGCCACGGCCATCCTCTCTCTTGTCAACTCGCCCTACTACGGACAGACCAGCAAGATTTCCGACTTGCAGCGTGCCGCGATCATCCTCGGAGACAACGAGATCCTGCGCATCGCCCTATCCTTGTCCCTGCAGAAAAACCTGAACTCGGTTCTGAAAAAAAACGGATTCGACACCTTCGCCAATTGGCGCATCATCATCTGGGCGGCACTCGGCGCGCAGCTCATCGCCCAGCGCCTGGCACCGGAAGAAGCGGAAACCGCCTACATCTGCGCCCTGGTCAAGGATCTTTCCCTGCTTCTCTACGCCGCCAATTTTCCCGAACATCTCCTGCCGCATCTCGTGCGGCCGGATTTCGTCAACACCGGCCCGACCTTCATGTCCTGGCAGGACCATCTTCCAGAGGATCACTCAGCCCTCACCGCCGAACTGCTCACGCAGTGGAATTTTCCCGAGCCCATGATCGCGGCCATCACCGCACACCACGACCTGGAACATGTCTTCGACTACCCGCCCCTGACCCAGGCGGTCATCCTCGGAACCAGATGGGCGGAGGCGGAATTTCGCACCGATCCAGCCCCGGACAGCTTGAACCAACTCAGCTTTCTCCTGGCCAAGGCCGGCGCCCTGCCACCGGAGGGCATGGACGGCCTGCGCCGGCAGTGTGCGACTCTTTTTTCGGAACTGTCCGCAGCCATGAACGTCAAGGACCTGGATCCGGAAGACAGACTATACGCCCACTCCCTGCAATCCATTCAGGATTTTCATCATCAGGCCAAGGAAGTCGAGGGCCTGACCGGCGGCAACGCGGCCATTGCTGCCTGCGTCGGCAGACATCTGCGCTGGAACTGGGGCTGCCGCAAAGCCGAGATCATCCTGCACGCTCCCGCCAACAGGCACTGGGAACGATTTGTCCTGAACGATGCCGGGGTGCACGGACCTGACATCGCCCCAGCCCTCGAAAAGCTCAGAATTTTTTCGGACGCAGATTTCCCACTGGAAGCCGAGGGACAGCTGGTCGGAGAACTCCGCCTGAATGGCGCCAACGAATCTTGCCGGACCAAGGCCGAGGCCACGCTCTACACGCGCCTCCTCGCTCGCGGCATTCTGCATCAGTCGCGCACCGTGGGGCTGCTTGAGATCAAGGCCCAACTGCTCGACATTCTTCCCACCGGGGTGGCGTTGCTCAACACGCAGGGACGCATCTTGCGGGCCAACCCCACCTTCACCAAATTTCTTGGCGACGCGGAACAGCTCGAAGACCGCCTGACCCAGGACAAGGATACGCAACAGGGCATGCAGGCCCTGCAAGGGTGGCGCAATTTCCTGAGCGAGCCGTCCCAAAGCGGGCATTGCTCCATCCATTGCCCGCTGGGCCCAGGCAACGAGCCCGCGACCTCATCCTTCTCCCTGGCCGGTTACAAAATCAGCCACGGCTCGCAAACGAACATTCTGGCCATGGTCCAGGATCTGACGGAAATCCGGGTGCTCGAATTCGAGGCGCTGCACCAGCGGGACTTCCTGAACACCCTGCTCGGATCCATGCAGGACCTGGTCCTGACCACGGACAAAGTCGGAAACATCACCTTTGCCTCCGGGCGCCACGGCACGTTCCTGACCGGCCGCAACCTCTTCCAGCTGACCCGTCCCATGAATGCGCAGGAAGAAGCATGGGACATGGAATTTCTGGAACAGAGTCAGGCGGCGGTGGAAGTGCAGATTGTCCTTGACGACGAACACTTGCAGCTTGAGCTCGTCTTTTCACGCTTTTCGTTCGGAACCGACTACGGGCTGATAGTCGGCCGCAACATTTCGGCCATTCGCAGATTGGAACGCAAGATCCGGGAACAGGCTCTTTTCGATTCCTTGACCCAGGTTTTCAACCGGCATCACCTCCAGCCGCTTCTCGACAGGGAAATGTCCCGCGCCAAACGCACCGAGACCCCGCTCGGACTGATCTTTTTCGACATCGACAAGTTCAAGCTCTTCAACGACACCCATGGGCACCACGGGGGCGACAAGGCCTTAAAAGAGCTGGGGCAGCTCCTGCGCCGCATTCTGCGCAAAGGGCTGGACTTTCCCTGCCGCTTCGGAGGAGACGAATTCGTCGTCATCTCCAGCAACTCCACCGTCGACAACCTGCTGACGATCGCTGAAAGAATTCAAAGAGAATTCAGTATATTACATCAAAACCAGGTCACATTGAGCATTGGCATGAGCATGCTCGAACCCGAGGATACCTCGCAATCCCTGCTTGAACGCTGCGACAAAGCCAATTATCAAGCCAAGGCTCAGGGCGGAAACACCATCGTGCACCTGCAGCCAACCAGTACCTCTGAACCATAAGCGCCACCTTAGGAGAACAACATGCCGATCCGAGTCGAAGTGGCTCTGCGCAAGGCAGTTACCGATACCCAGGGCAACAAGACCGCCCACAAGATCAAAAACGAGCTCGGTCTGACCGTGGATCAGGTCCGGATCATCCGGATCTTCACCGTCGACGGACTGAGCCAGGCCCAGGTGAACCAGGCCATCGAGGCCGGGGCCCTGCATGACCCGGTCCTGCATACGGCCCAGACCGCTCCGGCGGCCACGGATTTCGACTGGATCATCGAGGTCGGCTTCCGCCCCGGCGTGACCGACAACGAGGGGCGCACCGCCCGCGAAACCCTGCGCACAGTGCTCGGGGAACGTAACGCGGACATTGCGGTCTACACATCCACCCAGTATCTGATCAGCGGCGACCTGAGCCGGGCCCAGGTGGAGCACATCGCCAAGGACCTTCTGGCCAACGAGCTGATCCAGCGTTTCCAGATCGCGGGCAAGGACGACTGGACCGCAAGCCCCGGTTTTCCGGCCCGCACGGCGGCGGTAACGGGCGAAGCCTCCAGCACCGTCGATATCGTGGATTTGAACAGCATGGATGACGCCGCACTCATGCAGCTCAGCCGCGAAAACATCCTGGCTCTGAACCTGGAAGAAATGCGTTGCATCCGCGACTACTATGCAAGCCCCGAGGTCGTCGCCCACCGCAAGGCCAAAGGGCTGCCCGCCGCGCCCACGGACGCGGAGCTCGAATGCCTAGCGCAGACCTGGTCCGAGCACTGCAAGCACAAGATCTTCAGTTCCCGCATCAGCTACGAGAACCTTGAAAACGGCACCACGGCCGAAATCAACAGTCTCTACAAGACCTACATCCAGGGCAGCACCAAACAGATGCGGGAGCGCATGGGCAAGGACGACTTCTGCCTGTCCGTGTTCAAGGACAACGCCGGCGTGATCCGCTTCAGCGAAGACATAAACGTCTGCATCAAGGTCGAAACCCACAACAGCCCCTCGGCCCTGGACCCATACGGCGGAGCCCTGACCGGCATAGTCGGCGTAAACCGCGACCCCATGGGCACCGGCATGGGCGCGAACCTGCTGTGCAACACCAACGTGTTCTGCTTTGCCTCGCCCTTTCATGACGACGAACTGCCGCCCCGCCTGCTGCACCCGCGCCGCGTTTTCGAGGGCGTGCGCGAAGGCGTTGAACATGGCGGCAACAAGTCCGGCATTCCCACGGTCAATGGAGCCATCGTCTTTCACGAACGCTTTCTGGGCAAGCCGCTGGTATTCTGTGGCACCGTCGGCACCATGCCCGCCACCGTGGCCGGGCATCCCAGCTACGAAAAGAAAGCCCGGCCCGGCGATCGCATCATCATGACCGGCGGCCGCATCGGCAAGGACGGCATCCACGGCGCGACCTTCTCGTCCGAAGAGCTGCACGAGGGCTCTCCGGCCACGGCCGTCCAGATCGGCGACCCCATCACCCAGCGCCGCATGTACGACTTTTTGATGCGTGCCCGCGATCTGGGCCTCTACAACGCCATCACCGACAACGGCGCCGGAGGACTGAGTTCCTCGGTCGGCGAAATGGCCCAGGACTGCGGCGGCTGCGACATGGACCTGGCCAAGGCCCCGCTCAAGTATGACGGCCTGCGCCCCTGGGAAATCCTGGTCTCCGAAGCCCAGGAGCGCATGACCTTGGCCGTGCCCCCTTCCAAATTGCAGGCCTTCATGGATTTGGCGGAGGAAATGAACGTCGAGGCCTCGGATCTGGGCTGCTTCACGGACTCGGGCTACCTGCATGTGCGCTACAACGACAAAATCGTGACCGACCTCGACATGCAATTCCTGCATGACGGCTGTCCGCAGATGAAGCTCCGCGCCGCCTGGCGGCAACCGCAGGTCTGCTGTGGCTGCGAAACGCCGCATCCCAAGGTGACGGACCATCAGGACTTTCTGCAAGCCATGCTCGGCCGCCTGAACATCTGCTCCCGCGAGTATGTCATCCGCCAGTACGACCACGAGGTTCAGGGCGGAAGCGTGATCAAGCCCCTCATCGGAGCCCGGAACGACGGTCCGGCCGACGCCGCCGTAATCCGCCCCCAGCTGGGCAGCGACAAGGCACTGGTCGTGGCCAACGGCATCTGTCCGAAGCTCAGCGACCTTGATACCTACTGGATGATGGCGGGCGCCATCGACGAAGGAGTACGCAACGCCGTTGCCACCGGCGGCGACATCCGCCACATGGCCGGCGTGGACAACTTCTGCTGGTGCGACCCGGTCCAGTCCGAAAAGACCCCGGACGGCGAATACAAACTGGCCCAGCTGGTCCGCGCCAATCAGGCCCTGGCCCACTACTGCCTCGCCTACGGAGTGCCCTGCATTTCCGGCAAGGACTCCATGAAGAACGACTACACCGGCGGTGGCACCAAGATCTCCATCCCGCCCACGGTCCTCTTCTCGGTCATGGGCGTGATAAACGACTGCAACAAGACCATGACCTCCGACTTCAAGCGTCCGAACGAAAACGTCTACGTCCTTGGTTTGACCAAAAACGAGATGGGAGGCTCGGAATATGCCGACGCCCTGGGCTTGTGCGGAGCGGTCCCGCAGGTCGACGCGGTTTCCGCGCGCATCCGCTACGAGCGTATGCACGAAGCCATCACCACCGGCCTTTTAAGCGCGGCCCATGACGTCTCCGACGGCGGACTGGCCGTGGCCGTGGCTGAAATGGCCCTGGCCGGACGGATCGGCGCGGACATCGACGTGGACAAGATCCCGGCCCTTGATTGCCCGCTGCCCGAACAGCGCCTCTACAGCGAATCGGCCAGCCGCTTCGTTGTCACGGTGCCGGATGACAGGCGCGACGCCTTCCAAGCCCTCTTCGCCCAAGACTTCATGGCCGCCATCGGCCGGACCACGTCCGACGAAAAGCTGACCCTGCGCGCAGGAAGCGCAATCCTGGCCAACGCTTCGGTAGAAGACCTGGCCGCAGCCTGGAAAAAGACGCTGGATTTTTAAAGGCATGCCTCCGGCGGGCAGGGGACTCGTCCCCTGCACCCCATTCAACTTACTTCAATAAAAAAACGGGCGGCCCAATTTGGGTCGCCCGTTTTTTATTGCATCCACACAATGCCCCCCCCTGCAAGGGGTGCAGGGGACAAGTCCCCTGCCCGCCGGAGGCTTCTTCCTTCCTCTATTTGTAATACACCTTGATTTCATTGGTCATGACCGTACCCATACCCGGGGTGGCCTGGCCGCTGGCGATGATCACGTTTTCGCCGGGCCTGAAACCCGCGTACTCCTGCACGAACTTTTCCGCCCTCTTCTGATGACTGCGGGGCTCAAGCGGGCTCGCCACCGGGGTGATGGCCCAGAAGAAGTTCATCCAGCGCATGATGCGCGCGTCCGTGGTCATGGCGTAGATGGGCTGGGCCGGACGACGGGAGCTGATGTACCGGGCCGTGGCCCCCGTGGTCGAGTGACAGACCAGGGCCACGCTGTCGGCGTTGTCGGCCATGAGACAGGCGGAGTAGGCCAGGAACTTGGGCGGATTCTTTTCGGCCTTGGGCATGTAAGGGCCGCCAAGACGCTCCAGGTAGTACGGCTCGGAATACTGCGCAATCTCGTTGATGAAACGCACGGCATCGACGGGATAGCTGCCGATGGCCGTCTCTTCGGAGAGCATGACGCAGTCCGCGCCGTCGATCATGGCGTTGGAGACGTCCGTTGATTCCGCACGCGTGGGGATGGGATTCTTGACCATGGACAAGAGCATCTGGGTCGCGACGATGGCCGGCTTCTGGGCATGACGGCAGGCACGCAAAATCTTTTTCTGGATGATGGGCAACTCGGCCGGGCTGCATTCAAGGCCCAGGTCGCCGCGGGCGACCATGATGGCGTCGGCCACTTCCAGGATGGAGTCGAGCTTGTCCACGGCATTCTTGCGCTCGACCTTGGCCACCACGGGAATCCAGGTCCCGTGCCGCGCGATCTCGGCCTTGATATCCTCGATGTCCTCCTTGCTCTGCACGAAGGACAGGGCCACGGCGTCAATGCCGATATCGAGTCCCTGGTGCAGATCGCGACGATCCTTGTCGGTCATGGCCGCCACTTTGAGCGTCTTGCCCGGAAAGGCGATGCCCTTGTTGGAGGTCAGGATGCCGCCGTTCAGGGCCTCCATCAGGACCAGCCGGTCACGCTCGATGACCTTCACGACCTTGAACTGCAGCATGCCGTCGGACAGGGACACGGGCATGTCCGCCTCCAGGCCCTCCAGAAGCTCCGGCACGTCGAGGCTTATGAAGATGTCGCTTTCGGTCGTCGCCGCCATGGACGGCCCGCCAAGGCATACATAGGCCCCTTTGCGGATCTGCAGGGGCGAGCCCTTGACTTCGCCGATGCGGATCTTGGGGCCGCACAGGTCACCCATGACCGTGAGCGGGATGCCGGTCTCCTTCTCGACCTGCCTGATCTTCTGAATGACCGGCCCGAAATACTCCGCGTCGGCATGGGAAAAATTGAGACGGAAGACCCGCACGCCAAGCAGGACCATTTCCTTCATGACGTTCTGATCCATGGAAGCCGGGCCCAGAGTGGCCACTATCTTTGTACGCATGTGCATGTCCCCGCTGGTGTTGATTGGGTGATTAGATGATTCCATACAGGGGTCTGCCGGGCAGGGCAAGTTCGTCCACTCTTTTTTCGATTTCCGCCACACTGACCAGCGCCGGGGCATGATAGGTCTTGAGCCGGGCGTCGACGACCATGCTCGTGCATCCCCAATGCTTGCAGTGCGTGAATCCGTTCAGTCCGTAGGTGTCCGTGGCTGGGTCCGAGCGGGTGAAGGTCACCCACAGGAAATTGTCCCAGGAATCCGCCGTGAACTCGGCGTCATCGGCGACAACGATGAGCGGGAAGCCGCGCAGGTCGGCTTTTACCAGAACCTGACACAGATTTTCCATGGCCGGGTCGTGGGTGTCGCGCGGCTGGGCATGGGCCGGACCGGAGAGGACCAGCATGCCCGGAGCAAAAAAGCGCGGATTGGAGAACCCGTCCGGCAGGGACAGGGCGGGCAAGGCCGTGCCGAGTTCGCGTTTGGGATTTCCGGCGGCCGTCCAGAGCACCTTGGAGCCCTGGTTGAGGCTGATGCCGGAATAATCGAGCGTGTCCATGGTCGTGCGGGTGATGAAATGCAGATCCCGCGACAGATCGAGTCGTTCCAGCACATGTCCGAGGAACCGGGGCACATCGTGGCAGGACAGTTCCGGATCGTCCTCGCGAGCGGCGAGGATGACGTACTTGGAGAGGGAGGTCTGGGTCGTGCCCAGCAGTGAAAGCCCGTTGGTGATGAGCTCCTGAGGCTGGCGCTCGCCCGCATAGGGCACGTAGCGCTCGCTGCCCACGGCCAAAAGGAGCGGATGCACCCCGGCCGCGTCCACGGCGTGCACCTGGTGCACGCCTCCGAAAACCTGCGGCACCAGTTCTGCGGTCAGTTCATGGATGAACGCGCCGAACATGGTATCCTCCTGGGGCGGACGGCCCACCGTGGTGAAAGGCCAGACGGCGCCTTCGCGGTGTAGCACCTCGGAAACCTGCATGACCGGAAAATCGTGCGCCAGGCTGTAGTAGCCGAGATGGTCCCCGAAGGGGCCTTCGGGCTTCTGCACGCCGGGGTCGATGTATCCACGGATGCAGAAATCCGCCTCAGCCGGGATCGGCAGCTCCCCGGGCCGCTTGACCATGGGCACGCGATGCCCGCCCAGCGCACCGGCAAAGAGCATCTCGGCGATGCCCTCGGGCAGGGGCATGATGGCGGCCAGCGTCATGGCCGGAGGTCCGCCGACGAAAATGTTCACGGGCAGGCGGGTCTTGCGCGCGATGGCTTCGGCGTGATGATAGCCTATGCCGCGATGGATCTGGTAGTGCAGCCCCACTTCCCGGTCCTTTTCAAACTCGTTGCCCGAGAGCTGAATGCGGTACATGCCAAGGTTCGAACCCATGTATCCGGGCTTTGAAGGGCTCTCGGAATAGACCAGCGGCAGGGTCACGTAGGCCCCGCCGTCCATGGGCCAGGACACGAGCTGCGGGAGCTGCGAAATGCTGGTGGTGTGGGCCATGATCGGGCCGTTGCTGACGGTCTTGGGCAGGGTGTGCCAGGCACCAAGGGCCAGCCCTGGCCAGAGCGCGGGCTTTTTCAGAACGCTCGCCGGATCGGCCTTGGCCGAAAGCATGGCCTCCACGCGGCGCAGGGTGGCGCGGAAAATGAATTTTGTCCGCGCCAGTGTACCGAAAATATTGGCGGCCATGGGAAATTTCGTGCCCTTGACGTTGGTGAAGAGCAGTGCCGGTCCACCGGCCTGAAAGACCCTGCGCTGAATTGCTCCGGCCTCGATAAAGGGGTCAATGGGCTCATTGATGCGGACCAGCTGTTTGGTTCGCTCCAGATCGTCGAGGCAGGTTTTGAGATTGCGGTAGATCATGGGGTGCTCCGGGGACTGGGGCTTTGTAAGCTTTTTGGTGGACTCTACGGACGTTATGGACGGAATGGACTGGACGGACGGCTTGGGTGGTTGCGCCGGAGGCTTGCCTTTATCTGTGGAACGTTATGTGTACGTTGGGATTTTGCCGCCATTCGTCGAACTTCTTGCGCAGCCACTTTTTGAACAGGTTGCGCGTTGCCGGCAGAAGGATGAGCAGACCTGCGATATCCGTCAGAAAACCCGGCGTCAGGAGCACCATTCCGGCCAGAAAGATGAGCACGCCGTCGAGGAGCTCTTCGGCGGGCATGAAGCCCTGGTCCAGATTCTCGCGGATGCGCATCATGGTCGACAGCCCCTGCATGCGCGCCAGATGCGCTCCGGCCAGGGCCGTCAAGATGACCAGGGCGACGGTCGGGAAGGCCCCGATGGAACTGCCGACGGTGACCAGCACGTAAATCTCGGCCACCGGCACCAACACAAAGAGCAAAAACAGCTTTCCAAACATTATCCCTCCCTTCCGGCCAGTTGATCCACGGTTTCGCGGTCCCGGAGGCCCAGAAAATAGAGCACGCCGTCAAGTCCCACGTTGGATATGGCCTGCCCCGCGCCCTGACGGACCACGGGCTTGGCGTGAAAGGCGATGCCGAGCCCGGCCACGTCGAGCATGGGCAGATCGTTGGCCCCGTCGCCCACGGCGATGACCTGCGACAGGGAGATATGTTCCTCGGCGGCGATGGCCTTCAGCAGCCGGGCCTTGCCCGCGCCGTCGACGATCTCGCCTACCAGTCCGCCGGTCAGGACTCCGTCTTTTATCTCAAGCTCGTTGGCGTGCACGTAGTCGATGCCAAGCTGCTCCTGCAGACGGTGCCCGAAATAATTGAAACCGCCGGACAGGATGGCGATGGTGTAGCCAAGGCTCTTCAGGGTGCGGATGAGTCTTTCCGCGCCTTCGGTCATGGGCAGGGTCGCGGCGACATCCTGCAACACGGACTCGGGCAGACCCTTGAGCAGGCTCACGCGCTTACGCAGGCTCTGGGAAAAATCCAGCTCCCCGCGCATGGCCGCCTCGGTGATGGCCGCGACCTCCTCGCCCACTCCGGCCCGCTTGGCCAGTTCGTCGATGACTTCGGCCTGGATCAGGGTCGAATCCATGTCGAAACAGACCAGCCGACGAATGCGACGGAAGGCGTTGTCTTCCTGAAAGCCGATGTCGATGCCCTGTTCCCGGGAGAGGTCCAGAAAAGCGGCGCGCATGCCGGAGATGTCTTCCGGAGTTCCGCGCACGGAAAATTCGAGGCAGGACCGGGGCATGGCCGGGGGGTTGGTCAGGGATCTGCGACCCGAAAGACGGGTGATACAGTCGATACTCAGTCCGTGCGAGGTGATCACCTCGGCCATGGCCGCCAGATTGGCCGCCGATATCGTTCGTCCGAGCACGGTCACGATATGCCGCTTGCGCCCCTGCACACCGACCCAGCGTTCGTAATCGTCCTCGGTCACGGGCGAAAACTTGAGGTGCAGGTCCTGATTGTGAGCCCAGTAGAGGAGGTCCTTCAGAATGGGCGACGATTCGTTCTCACGCGGCACCTCGATGAGCACGCCAAGCGAGAGGTCGTCGTGAATGACGGACTGGCTAATGTCGAGGATGGTCACCCCGGATTCGGCCAGCTGTCCCATGATTCCGGCCAGCAGGCCGTCCCGGTCCGTGCCGGCGATTTGTATGAGAATGATTTCGCGCATCTTCTTATTTGTGCAGGAGGTTCCACATGCGTATGGCGACCCACTCCAGCACCACGGCTGGATTGGCCCCCACTTCCAGACTTTCGAGGGCATTCTCGATGATCACGCCCACCTGACGCACCGCGACCACATCCAGCCGCGCGGCCAGCAGACGGGCCAGCTCGGTCAGGGGGTTGCCATACCCGGCCTGGACCAGGCTGCGCTGCACCTCGCGCAGGATGGAGTCGGCCATCCGCGCGTCCACGTTGCCCTTGCGCCCCGTCCATTCTAGCCAGGCGCCCTTGCCGCTCTGGATGAACTCGCACAGAGCGCGCAGGCGCTCGCCCAGATCGGAGTCTTCGAACCCGCCCTTGGGCCAACCCAAGGTAAGCACGAAACTGCGGGACACCAGGGTCGGCAGCAAAATTTCACGGCTCGGAGCCAAGAGTACAAAGACGTTGCCCGGGCTTGGCTCCTCCAGGGACTTGAGCAGCGCATTGGCCGCGCCGTCGCCCAGGGCCTGCGCCTCGGCCAGGATGACCACGCGCGGTCCCCGACCAGCGGGCGGATCGCCGAGCACGGCGCGCACTTCGCGCACCGTATCCACGTTGATCGAACCCTCGGCCCCGTTCAGAAGAAAAAGATCACGGCAGGCGTTGTCCGCGATCTGCAGACAGATGCGGCATTCTCCGCACGGAGGAGCCGCCTCGCGGCACATCAGCCGCGCGGCCCAGAAAAGACCGAAGGCCAGACGTTCGGAAGCGTTTCCGCCTTCCAGGAGCAGTGAATTGGGCGGAGCCTGGGCGAGGCGTTCCAGAAACCCCGCGATGCGGGGCTGGGAGGAGATGATATGCTGCCAGGGTGTGGACATGATGAAAAAATGGGAGGCGAACCTCCCATTGTCAGCGAAGAATGGTCTGATCCCGGTCCGGGCCCACGGACACTATGGACACCGGAATGCCCAGGATTTCCTCGATGCGTGCGATGTAGTCGCGCGTAGCCGAAGGCAGTTCGGCGAAGGTCCGGCATCCGGTGATGTCTTCCGTCCAGCCGGGCATGCTCTCGTAGACCGGCTCGACATGGGCCATGCCGTTCTCTTCCTGCGGCGGATAGGCGACCTCTTCGCCCCGGTAGCGATAGGCCACGCAGAGCTTCAGTTCGTCAAGCCCGCCCAGGACATCGAGCTTGGTCAGGGCGATCTCCGTGGGGCCGTTCAGGCGCTGTGATTCGCGCAGGACGACCATGTCCAACCAGCCGCAGCGGCGCTTGCGGCCAGTGGTCGCGCCGAATTCCGCGCCCTTCTCCTGCATGTAGGCTCCGGCGCCCTCGGGCTGCTCGGTCGGAAACGGGCCCGCGCCCACGCGTGTGGTGTAGGCTTTGACGATGGCCACGATGCGATCGAACATGCGCGGTGAACATCCAGATCCGGCCGAGGCGTTTCCGGCCACGGTGTTGGATGAGGTCACAAAGGGATAGGTGCCGTGATCGATATCAAGATGGGTGCCCTGCGCGCCCTCGAAAAGAACGCCCTGTCCGGCGGCCTCCTGGATGGCCGAGGACACGTCGCCAAGATAGGGCGTCAGGCGTTTGGCCACGGGCAGGAGCTGCTCGAAAATCTTCTGCGCCGACATGGGCTCCTGACCATAGAGGCCGGTGAGCAAGGCGTTTTTTTCCACCAGGGCTTTTTCGATCTTCTGCCTGAGCAGGGCTTCGTCCGCCAGATCCGCCGCGCGGATGCCGATGCGTGCGGCCTTGTCCTCGTAGCAGGGACCGATGCCCCGGCCCGTGGTGCCGATCTTGTCCGATCCACTCTTGAAATTTTCCCGCGCGCTGTCGATGGCGCAATGATACGGCATGATGAGCTGGGTCTTCTTGCTGATCAAAAGCCGCTCGGGGCTGACGTCGATGCCCGACGCGGCCAGCTTGTCCATCTCAAGGCAGAACACGGCGGGGTCCAGCACAACGCCGTTGCCGATCATGCACTTCTTGCCCTGGTGCAGGATGCCGGACGGAATGAGGTGCAAAATGGTCTGCTTGCCGTTGACCACCAGCGTGTGTCCGGCATTGTTTCCGCCCTGAAAGCGCACGATGGCGGCCACATCCGTGGTCAACAAATCGACTATCTTGCCCTTTCCTTCGTCGCCCCACTGGGCGCCCATGACTACGATATTCGCCATGAATCCGATCTCCTCGTCTTTGGTATATTCGCCGTCAGCGCAATGGCAAATGGCTCCCTTCTTTATGAGAAGGCTGGGGCGAAGTCAATTTACGCAATCGATTGGTCCGGGAAAACTCGAACCAGCCAATTCGCGCCGGCCGCGCGTCAGGCCCCAGGCCCCGGCACGGCACGGGATTTGCCGTCCATCCGGGCCTGTGCTAGGGGCACATGGATTCACACGGCCCGGACCTGCGCCGGACAACGCCAAATCCTCTTTTCGGAGAATATATATGAGTGATCTCAAGAAGATGTATCATACACTGAACCGGGACTCCTTTCCCGCCGACCTGACCTTGACCGTGGGCGAACAGACCATCCGCTACGCCAAGAAAACCTGGAACATCGGTGGAGAACAAAAAGGATTGCGCTACGGCGAAAACCCGGACCAGCCCGCTGCGCTCTATGAAGTGGTCGAGAGCTCCTTCAACATGGACGGCGTCGCCTTCCAGCAGGGACAGCACAAACTCGTGTCGAGCCTGACCGAGGAAAACCTGATCCAGTCCGGCAAGCATCCGGGCAAGATCAACCTGACCGACGTGGACAACGGCATCAACATGCTCCAGTACCTCACGGCCAAGCCCGCCGCCATCATCCTGAAGCACAACAATCCCTGCGGTGCGGCCTGGTCTGACGAGGGCCTGTTCACGGCCCTGACACGCGCCTTCGCCTCCGACCGCATCGCAGCCTTCGGCGGCACCATCATCGTCAACCGCGCCCTAGACAAGGACTGCGCCGAGTTCATAAGCGGAAGCTACTTCGAAGTCATCGCCGCCCCGGATTTCACGGCCGAGGCCCTGACCGTCCTGACCGCGAAAAAGAACCTGCGCATCATCGGCATCCCGGCGCTGGCCGAGCTGGAAAAAATTGTCGGCACCCCTTTTCTGGATATAAAGTCCTTGGTCGATGGCGGGCTCATCATCCAGGCCTCCTTCAGAAACAGAATCCTGACCGAGGAAGATTTCCTGCCCGCCGAGGCGATCAAGGACGGCACCACCCACCTGGCCCGCAAGCCCAGCCACCGCGAAGCCGAGGACCTGCTCTTCGCCTGGGCCGTGGAAGCCGGAGTGACCTCAAACTCCATCATCTTCGCCCGCGACGGGGCCACCGTCTCCATCGGCACGGGCGAACAGGACCGGGTCGGCTGCGTCGAACTGACCATCCAGAAGGCCTACACCAAGTACGCCGACAAGCAGGCCTTCGAACGCCACAGTCTCTCCCTGTACGAGCTGAAGCAAAAAGCCCGGGCGGACCAGGAGTTGGCCTCTTCCCTGGCCGAAATCCTGGCCCAAACCGAACAGGACAAGGGCGGCCTGCCCGGAACGGTCCTCGTTTCGGACGGATTCTTCCCCTTCCGTGACGGCGTGGATCTGGCCATTGCCCAAGGTGTGACCGCCATCGCCCAGCCCGGCGGCTCCATCCGCGACTGGGAAATCATCCAGGCCGTAAACAGCGCCACCCCGCAGGTGGCCATGGTCTTCACCGGCCAGCGCTCCTTCAAACACTAGAACACGGCCCAAGGGCCGTTCACCCGAGCCGGCCAGGCCGGCTCACGCGCACAGCGCATAAGGCCTTTTATGTCCTCTTCTCTATCCCTGCAGCCAGGGTGCATCATGGAATTCCTGCAGGATAACCAGCCCGTCACGGCCTGGGTCCTGGACGTCCAGGGACCTCGCCTGCGGGTCTTCACCTCGGGACAGCGAGAGCTCAAGCTCCCCCTGTCCCGCGTCCTGCCATGGATTGGCCCCCAATGCCCGGCGGATAGCAGCCGTCAGGAGATGCTCGACCTGCTGCGCACGCACAACGGCCGCCGGGAGCGCCTGGCAGAATCCGTCGACGCGCTGGAAATCTGGGATCTGGCCCAAGGCGAAGTGGACGAAGCGGGCATTGAATGGTTCGCAAGCCTTGTCTTCGAGGACGCGAGTCCCGACCAGCTGTCGGCCCTCGGGCGCAAGCTGCTGCAGACCAAGACCCATTTCAAGTTCTCCCCGCCTCAGTTCGAGATCTATCCGCAGGAGACCGTGGAGCGACGCCAGGAAGAGCTGCGCAAGGCTCAGGAGCGCGAACGCCTGGTCGGCTTCGGGCAGGTCTTTCTGCGCGGGCTGTGGGACATCTTCTGCAAGCGCAAAAGCACCTTGCCCCAGCCCGACGAGGAGCAGGCGGGCCGCATCCGCGACCTGCTCATGACCCGTCTGTGCAACCCCGACGACCGGGATTCGGACGCCCTGTGGAAGACCATGTGCCAGGGCATGCCGGAAGACCCGCACCTGCCGCTCTTTCTGGCCCAGGCCTGGGGCATCGTGCCGCCGCATTTCAATTTCCACCTCTGCCGCGCCCAATACTACTGGGAGCCGGACTGGGCCGAAGCCCACGCCGAGGCTGTCACGGCCCTGCAGGAAAGGGTCCTGGCCACGCGCACCGAACCCGCCGCAGAAATCGTGACCATCGACTCATCCAGCACCCAGGACATCGACGACGGCTTCGACCTGACACGCGACCAGGACGGGTTCAAGCTGCATCTGGCCCTGGCCTGCCCCTGTCTTGGCTGGGAGTTCGGCAGTCCCCTGGACAAGGCGGTGCTGCACCGCTTCACCTCCCTCTATCTGCCCGAAGGCACCAGCCACATGCTGCCCGAGACCCTGGGCAAGGATTTCTTCAGTCTGCGTGCCGGACAGGAACGCCCGGCTCTGATCATTTCCTTCGATCTGGATCCGGAGGGAGCCTTGCGCTCCTTTGACCCGCAAATCGCTTGGATCAGCATAAAGGCCAACCTGACCTACACGGGCGTTGAAAACGAAATCGCGACAGCCGCTCCCGGGATGCTGCATCACGCCCGCGACCTGGCCACCCTGCTGCGACAGGCACGCATCCGCGATCACGCCGTGATCATGGACCAGCCCGATCCGCGCATGGTCCTGTGCA
Source organism: Desulfomicrobium apsheronum (assembly GCF_900114115.1). Classification (NCBI taxonomy): domain Bacteria; kingdom Pseudomonadati; phylum Thermodesulfobacteriota; class Desulfovibrionia; order Desulfovibrionales; family Desulfomicrobiaceae; genus Desulfomicrobium; species Desulfomicrobium apsheronum. The sequence continues at coordinate 285,553 of NZ_FORX01000003.1, forward strand.
AGGATTCGGTCAACCCGGAAGTCGAGGTCGTGCAATCCGAATCCACGCCCGAAGCGCAGAAAATCGTGTCCGAGTTCATGATCCTGGCCAACAAGGCCATGGGCTCGTGGGCCCGGGAGACCGGCACCGCCCTGCTGTTCAGGACCCAGAATATCACGCTGCCCGCCGAAAGCGCCGGAGTCTGGACCGATCCCACGGACATCTATCGCATCATCAACAATATGGGCCCCTCCATTCTTGAATGCGAGCCCCGGCGTCACGCCACCATCGGAGCCAAGGCCTATGCCCCGGTGACCTCGCCGCTCAGGCGTTATTCGGACTTCATCAACATGGCCCAGATCATGGCCAGACTGACCGGACACGGGCGCCTGCTGAACCAGGCCGAGCTCGAAAGCCTGCTCCCGCTGCTGTCCAGCAGGGCCGAGCTGGTCGGCCAGGTCCAGCGCATGCGCCCACGATACTGGAAATACGAATATTTCAGGCAAAATCACAAAAAAATGCGCTGGTCCGGGATCATCGTCGATCCGGGCTCGCACCTGGTGACCATCTCCCTGCCGGATCTGCAACTCTTCCTGAAGGCTCCGCGCAAGATCTTCGGGGACAAGATCCGGCTCGGCCAGGGTTTTTCCATCAGAATCGGCAAGGTCGATCCCCTTAACAACGAGATCAAGATCGTCGAGGCCTGGGAGGAGGAATGAACTTGTCCGGCAGGCCATTTTCACGTAGGGGATTTCGGCACATGCCAATCCAACTTTCCAAAGACCAAGGAGACTGCACATGGTGACAATATTCTGGCTCGCAATCAGCTATCTTCTGGGCGCCATGCCCTTCGGCCTTTTGATCTCCAGAACCTGCTGCGGCATCGACCCGCGCAATGAAGGCAGCGGCAACATCGGGGCGACCAACGTCGGCCGCCTCTGCGGAACCAAGTACGGAGCCCTGACCCTGGCCCTGGACATGCTGAAAGGCTTTGTGCCCGTGGCCTTGGCCGCGAGCTTCTCGGATTCCTACTTTTTTCTGACGCTGGTCGCCACGGCTGCGATTTGCGGTCACATGTTCTCCGTGTTCCTGCACGGCAAGGGCGGCAAGGGTGTGGCCACCTGGGTGGGAGCCTTCGTGGCCATCTCCACCTCAGGGACGATACTCTGCGGCCTGGGATTCCTCGCGGCCCTGTACTTCTACAATTTCGTGTCCCTGGCCTCCCTGGTCATGGTCGCCCTGATGCCGGTCGTCCTGCTCTTCCAGGGCCTTTATGGCGCCATTCCCCTGGCCCTGGTGCTCATGGCGCTGATTTTCTGGAAACACTCCGAAAACATTCAGCGCCTCATGGCAGGCGAAGAGCATCCCTGGAAAATGAAGTAGCCTTCATCTCGAATGCAACGCGAAAAGCGCGGAAACCTCAAGGGTTTTCGCGCTTTTCGCTTTTCAGGGCAGATGCCTGGAGGGACGAAGGGTTCGCGCCAGATGAAGCATGGATTCCCGCCTGCGCGGGAATGACGTGGTCGCAAGGCGAAAATTCCTGGCCGTCGTCGATCCGTAACCACCAATTCAGGCGTTGTTCATGTGTCATTCCCGCGCAGGCGGGAATCCATGCCTTTACCGGAGGAGGCTTTGCACTGGCAAAGCCTCACAGGAGCGATTTGATGCGCTCGACCAACGGAGCCAGGGTCGGGCGTTCGAGGGCGGAGATGAAGACTGCGTCGGGATGGACGAAGCGCAGGGTCTGGCGGGTCTCTTCGCTTATGCGGTCCGTCTTGTTCAGGGCGAGGATGCGTGGAATGCCGTCGATGGAGAGGTCGCGCAGGATGGACTCCACCGCTTCGATCTGGGCGTCCATCTCCGGATGGGAGGCGTCGGCCACATGCACCAGCACGTCCGCGCTCTCAAGCTCCTCCAGGGTGGCCATGAAGGCTTCACGCAGGTCGGCCGGAAGGTGACGGATGAAGCCCACGGTGTCGGTCAGGATGATTTCCCGGTCCTCGGGAAAGCGCAACCGGCGGCTGGTGGGATCGAGCGTGGCGAAAAGCTTGTTCTCGGCCAGGACCACGCTCTTGGTCAGGGTGTTCAGGAGTGTCGACTTGCCCGCGTTGGTGTACCCGACCAGCGAAACGATGGGCAGCCCCGCCTTGTCGCGGCGGCTGCGCGTGGACTTGCGGTGCTTACGCACGCTGCCAAGCTCCGTCTTGATCTGGGCGATGCGCTCGCGGATCTTGCGGCGATCCATCTCCAGGCGCGACTCGCCCGGACCGCGTCCGCCGATGCCGCCGGCCAGCCGACTGAGGGCCCGGTTCTGCCCCACCAGGCGCGGCATCATGTACTTGAGCTGGGCCATCTCGACCTGCAGCTTTCCTTCGCGGGTCTGGGCGTGCTGCGCGAAAATGTCGAGGATGAGCTGAGTGCGGTCCAGAACCTTGCGCTCGGTGATCTGGCTCAGGTTGCGCTGCTGCGTGGGCGTCAGTTCCTGATCGAAGACCAGGGTCGCGGCATTCTTCTGCAAGGCCAGCACTTCGAGTTCGGCAAGCTTGCCCCGGCCAAGGATCAGCTTGGGATTGACCCGGGTCACCCGCTGCACGACCTGCCCCACCACTTCAAGTCCGGCCGTGTCCGCCAGCTCCGCCAGTTCCGCCAGCGACCGTTCCTGCGCTCCCCTGGACTCGGAAGCCACGCTGACCAGTATGGCCGAGCCCTCGCGGGCCGTGGCGGCCACGCTTTGGCCCGTGCGTGCAAGCTCGTCTTCCAGGGCCTTGACGCTTGCCCCGAAATCGAAATCCACATCATCCCAGATCATGGCCGGGTGGACCTGATAGGGCAGCTCGTCAGTGTTGGGCGGCAGGATGTGAGCGATCTGGCAGGTCCTGGGCGCCCCGTCGGAAGACACCGTCAGCACGCTGATCGCGTCCAGACGCAAAAAGACCATGTCCATGAGATCTTCCTGGGTCAGCAGGGACGAATCGAGATGGGTGTGCAGGAGGCGCAGGCCGGACAGCCGGGAGTCGGCCTGACGATGACGTGAAAGCTCGGGGATCAGGATGCCGTCCTGCTCTCCGACCAGCACCATGACCGGCACGCCCTTGCGGTTTATGAGCACGCCGATCTGACGGCTGACGCCCCGGCTCAGGATGGCCAGCTCCCGGGCCTGGTCGGGGGTGAACCCGCCCTGGTCGGGAAAGCGTCTGTTGTAGAGACGGGAAATGGCCGTGATCTGGCTGGGTTTGAGGCCGGTCAGGTTGCCGAGAGGTTTTGATGCTATGGTGTTCTCTCCGTGGCCGGTGTGGGCCGGCCGGGCCGCTCCGTCAGGAGCGGCTCAGGTACTCGGTGATCATGCGGTCGTATTCCGAGGTCAGGGCAAAGGTCGCCACGGCCATGCGCTTGCGGAAGTCCAGAGACAGGGAACCGCCGTTGCTCTTCATCTCCTGCATGCATTCGGCATAGTAGGACGGATCAGGAATGACGGCCACGGAATGAAAGTTCTTGGCCGAAGCGCGCAGCATGGTCGGTCCGCCGATGTCGATCTGTTCCACGGCCTGCTTGTCTTCCAGGGTCTGGCGCACGGCTTCGGCAAAATTGTAGAGATTGACGCAGATCAGGTCGAAGGGAGACAGCCGCAGGTCCTTCAGGGTCTGCATATGGGTGGAATCGTCCTTGTCGGCCAGGATTCCGGCATGCACGTGGGGGTGCAGGGTCTTGACCCGACCGCCCAGGATCTCCGGAAAACCGGTCACGTCGCTGACGGAACGGACTTTGAGGCCCGCCTGGACGAGCTTCTTGCGGGTGCCCCCGGTGGAAACGAGCTCCACGCCCTGCTCTTGCAGAAAACGGGCAAAGTCATCAAGGCCTGATTTATCTGTGACGCTCAGGATGGCCCGGCGAATCGGCAACATGTTCATGGTGTCCCCCTCTCAAAAGAATGTTCGCCGTGCACTGCCACCTTTGATCGCAATATGCAATAACACAGGCAGGCCGAATCCCGGATTACCGGGATTCGGCCTGCCTTGAGGGAGGGGAACGGAAACGTTCTAAAGCTGGGCCAGAAGTTCACTCGCCGACGCGTTGCCGGGGTCCATCTCCAAAAGCCGATGCAGATGCGCCTTGGCCTCGTCCTTGCGGCCGCAGGACACAAGGCAACCGCTCAAGGCATAGCGGACTTCGCTCTTGCCCGGATTGATTTCCAGATGCAGCTCAAGGGGGGCGATGGCTTCTGCAGTGCGCCCGAGCACATGCGAAACCTGAACCAGCCCGAAAAGAGCGACAATGTTTTCAGGATTGACCCCAAGGGCCTTCTGATACAGCTCGAACGCCTTGTCTTCCTGACCCTGCTGGGCGCTGATGAGCGCTATCCCGGCAATGGACTTGTCCGAGGATGCGATATCGTCGGCCTTTTGATACATGGTCAAGGCCTGATCAAGATCCCCGCGCTGCACCGCAATGGTCGCCAGGCCCAGATACGGATCCGGGTGGACGCCGTTGCTGCTTGCGGCTTTCTGGTAATAACTCTCGGCCTTGTCCAATTCACCCATGAAAAGATAACATTCGCCAAGTTCCTTGTTGATTTCATAATCCAGATGTGAACTCATGGTTCCTCCTCCTTGTCGGCAAATCTAGTATGCGTTGACTGTCTGCCAACGGCTTAGCAACTTTGGTGCCACTCCTTTCGCCACTCAGCAAAACTTCTCCCCGAACACGCCTCTCATCTGACAACATGATGATTTTAAATATCATATTGCCTTCTGCGCAATCTGGAATGGTCATTGCAAACCAGACCTCGTCAGCATCCCGGCTCTGTCTCAAGATGAATAACAAACGCCGGTATGACAAGGGGTTATCGAATGAAAAGCTTGTTTCCCGATCACATTGATCTGACGGCCAAGGTCATGGATTTTCAGCTCCAGCGTCAAAACATCGTCAGCACCAACCTGGCGAACATCAACACGCCCGGCTACAAGGCCCGCACCCTGGAGTTTGAAAAAGACCTGCAGGCCGCCCTCGGTCTTTCCGAAACCGGAGCCGTGGCCCGCACGCATCCGGACCACTTTCCTCTCGCTTTCGCCGCCGATACCGCCGAGGCCACCGTGACCAAATCCTTGACGCCGCGAGTGGTGCAGGGCGTGGACAACGTGGACCTGGACAAGGAGATGGCCGCCATGGCCAAGAACAACCTCCTTTATAATACGCTTGCGACGGTGATGCAGAAAAGCCTCACCGGACTGAAACAAACCATCGCTGACGGAGGCAAATAATGGACTTCATGACCGCCATCGATGTCGGGGCGTCCGCGCTCAAGGCCGAACGCACCCATTTGAACGTCATCTCCATGAACCTGGCCAACGCCAAGACGACCAGAACCGCGGACGGCGGACCGTACCGCCGCAAGGAAGTCGTTTTTAAGGAAACCGACGTACAGAGCCCCTTCTCCAAGGCCATGAACTCGGCCCTGGACCAGGATGTCAAGGGAGTGCGGGTCGAATCCGTCCAGAACGACAGGCGACCGCTCAAGCAGGTCTACGAACCGGGGCACCCGGACGCTGATGAGGAAGGCTACGTCAGCTATCCGGACATCAACGTGGTGGAGGAGATGACCAACATGCTCTCGGCCATGCGCGCCTACGAGGCCAACGTTTCGACCATCACCACGTCCAAGAGCATGTTTTCCAAAGCCCTTGAAATCGGACGTTAGCCCGGACCATGACCCGGACCGGATAAAGTAGCAGACACAGACAAGGAGACATTCCATGGCGGTATCACCCTTGGCCATCAAGGCCTATTCGGCGGCAAGCGAGCTTTTGAGCAACCCCAAAAGCATTGACGCCAAGAACACGTCCACCAAGGAAGCAACCCAGTCCTTTGCCGAGACCATCGAAGAGTCCCTGGCCAAGGTCAATGAAATGCAGGGGGAAAAATCGCTCATGATCCAGGATTTTGTCTCTGGCAAAAACCAGAACGTGCATGAGCTCATGATCACCCTGCAAAAGGCCGGACTGGCCATGGACATGACCTCCGCCGTCCGCAACAAGGTCATGCAGGCTTATCAGGAAATAATGCGCATCCAGTTCTGATTCTAATACACGCGAGGATTCACCATGCCCCCCTTTCTGCAAAGCACCCTGGCCAAGGCCACGGACTTCTGGACCGATAAATCCCTGGCCCAGCGCATCCTCCTCGGAGGATTGCTGGTCTCGCTCCTGATCGCGTTCTTCGCCATGATCTTCTGGATGAACAAGGTCGACTACAGGGTCCTGTACAGCAATCTGTACCAGGAAGACGCGTCCAGCGTGGTGAGCTACCTGCAAAAGGAAAAAATCGCCTACCGCATCACCGATTCCGGAACCACCATCATGGTGCCGGGGGACATGGTCTACGAAGCGCGGCTCAAACTTGCCGGCGAAGGCTCCCTGCATGGTCAGGGCATCGGCTTCGAGCTTTTTGACGAAAACAAGATCGGGCAAACCAACTTCGTGCAGGGCATCAACTACCAGCGGGCCCTCCAGGGCGAGCTGTCCCGCACCATCTCCGAGCTGTCCGAGGTGGAGAGCGCCCGCGTGCACCTGGTGCTGCCCAACAAGAGCCTCTTCGTAGAGGAACAGGCCCCGCCCTCCGCAGCCATCATGCTCAAGCTCAAGGGCGGGCGCAGCCTCGGAGCGCAGCAGGTGCAGGCCATCGTCAACCTCGTCTCCACCAGCGTCGAGGGCATGACCACCGAACACATCACCCTGGCCGACAGCCGGGGCAAGATCCTCTACGAACCCAAGACAGACACGGACTTCACGGGCCTGAGCTCGACCCAGCTCGAATACCAGATGAGCATGCAGCGCAGTCTGGAACAGCGCATCGAACAGCTCCTGGTGCCCATTGTCGGCCCCGGACGTGTCATCGCAAGGGTCAATGCCGACCTCGACTTTGATCGCACGACCATCCGCAAGGAAATTTTTGATCCCAAGTCCGCCGTTGTCAGAAGCGAGGTCAGGAGCGAGGAGGAAAGCAAGGGTTCGGCCAATGTCGACGGCGGCACCCCCGATCCCAATTACCAGGGCGAGAACGACGGCATGGCCTCCGGTACGGCGCAGGAAAGCACCCGCACTTCCTCCACCACGAATTTCGACATCAACAAGGAAGAGCAACAGATCATCTCCCAGGTCGGGAGCATCAAGCGTTTAAGCGTTGCCGTTCTCGTCGACGGCAAGTACACTCAGCAGCAGGACGGGACGTTCGCCTTCGAGCCGCTCAATGCCGCGCAGATGGAACAAATCCGCCAGCTCAGCCAGCGCGCCGTCGGCTTTGACGACACTCGCGGCGATGCCATCGAGGTCTCCTCGATCTCCTTTGGCGAGCCCATGGGAGCCGAACAGGCCCCGCTTCTGGATGTTGCCTCGCGCTACTTCCAGCTCCTGGGCAAGCCGCTCCTGAACACACTCATAATCCTTCTGTTCCTGCTCTTCGTGGCGCGGCCCGTGGTTCTGGCCCTGATCCGCCCGAAGGTCGAAAATCCCACGGTGCAGACGTCCGACGAACTGGGCGCGGCCCAGGAGCTCATGGCCCTGACCGAAGGATTGAACGAAGAGGACATGGCGGCCGTGGACGCTGTCAAACGCATCGAAAACGCCAAGCACCTCGCACAGCAGCTTGTCGAACAGAACATGGATCAGGCCGTCATGATCATGCGCCAATGGATGACTCAGGGAGAAGCATAAGTGGCAGCACCTACTGGAAAACTGACCGGGCCGCAGAAGACGGCCATCCTCATCCTGGCCCTTGGCGACGCGTTTGCCTCCGAGGTCTTCAAGAAATTCGAACGCGCCGAGATCACGGCCGTGTCACGGGCCATGGCCAAACTCGACACCGTAAACAAAGAACAGGCCGAGGAAGTGCTCAAGGAGTTCAACCAGGCCATGACCATCGGCAAGGAGATGCTCTACGGCGGCCCCGAGCAGGTGCGCAAGATGATCTCCTCGAACCTTGATTCCGACACGGCACGCTACATCCTTGACGAGCTTGATTTCGATTCCGGACCCGTGCCCTTCAAGGAGCTTGGCAACGTCAGCCCCAAGATTCTGGCCCAGATCCTGCGCAACGAGCATCCCCAGACCCTGGCGCTGATCCTTGGGCACCTCCCGTCCGACAGCGCGGGGAATCTTTTGCAGAACATGGCCCCCGGAGTGCGGGCCGAGGTACTCATCCGCCTGGCCAAGCTCGAAGCCGTTGCCGAGGAAATGCTGGTCGAGGTCGATCGGGTCCTGCAAAGCCAGCTCATTGCCATCGGCGGCAAGGAAGGCCGCAAGGTCGGCGGCGTCAATTCCGTGGCGGAAATCCTCAACGCCATCGACCGGGCCACGGAAGAGGAGATCATGGCCGACATCGAGGAAGAAAGCGCGCAGCTGGCCGAAGAGATCAAGCAGCTCATGTTTGTCTTCGAGGACATCACCAAGATCGACGATCGCGGTATCCGCGAGGTATTGAAGGAAATCAGCAACGAGGACCTGACCATGTCCCTGAAGACCGCGCCGGAGGAACTGCGCGAGAAGTTCTTCAAGAACCTGTCCGAACGCGCGGGCAACATGATCCGCGAGGATCTGGAGATCATGGGGCCGGTCAAGCTGTCCGAGGTCGAGGCCGCGCAGCAGAACATCGTCAAGCAGGTAAGACGCCTGGAGGCCGAAGGCCGCATCGTCATCGCCGGCAGCGGAGGCGAAGTCCTTGTCTGAGCACGCGCAAAACCCGTGCAGGGTCATTTATGGCTTGCACAGCCGCGACGGCGTCGGGCTCAATCGCCCGCCCACCCTGACTTGGAACACGGAGACCGAGGACCACTATATGGAACAGGTACGCCAGCGCGCCCAGCAAATGGCCAAGGATATTCTGGCCCAGGCTCTGGCCGAAGCCGAGCAGATTCGTTCCCGCGCCCAGACCGAAGGCTTTGCCGCCGGACAAGAGCAGGCCAACTCCATGGCACAGGCGGAAACCGCGAAAGTCTGCTCCTTCATGGACACGATCCAGGCGGCGATGGTCGCCGAGAAGGAACGCATCTACTCCGAGCACAAGCAAAGCCTCTTTCAGATCCTGCGCCTCGCCTTTGAAAAGACCCTGGGCGTCATGCTCGACGAGCAACGCGAACAGGTCTTGAACACCCTCTTCGAGGAGGCCGTCTCGCAGCTCCAGGCCAAGACCTGCATAACCGTGCATGTTTGCGCAGAAGACCTCGAACTGGCCAAATCCCTGGCCGACCAGACCAGGGAAAAGCGTTCCGACCTCCCGGAACTGCGCATCTGCGCCAGCCCCGAACTTGCTCCCGGCGGCGTGCGCATCGAGAGCGGCGACGGCCTGGTGGACAATTCCATTGCCGCCCGGTTTGAACAGGTCCGCGCCATTCTTGACGGATACGTGGAAAATTCATGACAGCCGATCTTGACGGCACCCTGCATCTCTTGGCCGGACTGCAACCTGCGCAAGCCTACGGCAAGGTGACCAAGGTCGTGGGGCTCGTGGCCGAGGGTCGCGGCATAAAGGCCCCGCTTGGCTCGGTCTGCCAGCTTCTGCCGGGGGATAGCGGCAAGCAGGTCATCAACGCCGAAGTGGTCGGCTTCCGCGACGACGTCATGCTACTCATGCCCTACGGCGAGATGCGCGGCATCCGCCCGGGAAGCCTCATCCGCAACACCAGCACTCCGCCTGTTTTCCCGGTCGGCCATCGCTACCTCGGACACGCTGTGGACGCTTTCGGGCAGTCTCTTGACCCGCAAAAGAACATCTTTCCTGCCCGCTACAATCCCCTGCACACGGATCCCCCGAATCCCCTGACCAGACCGCGCATCACCGAACCCCTTGATGTCGGTGTCCGGGCCATCAACGGCCTCCTGACCCTGGGCAAAGGGCAGCGCGTTGGAATCATGGCCGGCTCCGGCGTCGGCAAGAGCACGCTCATGGGCATGTTCGCACGTTACACGTCGGCCGAGGTCAACGTCATCGGGCTGATCGGCGAACGTGGCCGGGAAGTCGTGGATTTCATCGAAAAGGATCTGGGACCGGAAGGATTGGCCAAGTCCGTGCTCATCGTGGCCACATCGGATCAGGGGCCGCTGGTGCGCATGCGCGCCGCCTATGCGGCCACGGCCATGGCCGAGTTTTTCCGTGACGAGGGCAAGGACGTGCTGCTCATGATGGACTCGGTGACCCGCTTCGCCATGGCCGCCCGCGAGGTAGGCCTTGCGGCCGGCGAACCGCCCACCACGCGCGGATACACGCCCACGGTCTTCTCGCACCTGCCGCGCCTGCTCGAACGCGCCGGACGCTCGTCCAAAGGCAGCATCACGGGCATTTACACCGTGCTGGTGGAAGGCGACGACTTCAACGAGCCCGTGGCCGACGCGGTGCGCTCCATCCTCGACGGCCACATCGTGCTCACGCGAGACCTGGCCGATCAGGGCCACTACCCTTCCATCGACGTGCTCAAGAGCGTCAGCCGTCTGGCGCCCGATGTTGCTCCCGCGCCCGTAATCGCAGCCGGGCGGGACCTGGTCCGCATGATGGCCACCTTCCAGCGCGTCGAGGACATGGTCAACATCGGCGCCTACGCCCCCGGTTCAAATCCGGAAATCGACCAGGCCCTGGGCATGGTCCATCCCATACGCTCTTTTTTGCAGCAAAGCGTCGAAGAACGCTCCACCCTGGATCAGGCATTCGAGGATATCAAAAAACTGACCGGCAAAAACCTTCCAAAGTCTGTAAAGCCCCGTACTTAATCGACAGAGCTCCCGGCCACTCGCAAAACCTCCTCCACCGTCGTCACACCCTGCACGACCCTCGCCATGCCGTCGTCGAACAGGGAACGAACCCCTTTTTTGCGGACCATTTCACGCAGATCGCCAAGATCGATATTCTTGCGGATGGCGTCCTTGACCTCAGTGTCATAGGGCAGGATCTCAAAGATGCCGGTTCGCCCGTAATAGCCCGTCTGCCGGCAGTGATCGCACCCGCGCCCCTTCCACAAGGCCTGTCCCGGACGGATGTAGCTGTCCAGGCCCAGGGCCTTTATCTCCTCGTAATCCGGCGTGTATTGCACCTTACAGTGCATGCAGATGTTGCGCACCAGGCGCTGGGCGATGCAGCCGATGACGGCCGCATTGATGAGATATGCGTCAAGGCCGAGGTCCAGCAGGCGGGTCAGGGCGGCACTGGCGTCGTTGGTGTGCAGGGTCGAGAAGACGATATGCCCGGTCAGGGCCGACTGCATGGCCTGCTCGGCGGTCTCAAGGTCACGCATTTCACCGATCATGATGATGTCCGGGTCCTGGCGCAGGATATGGCGCAGCATCTGCCCAAAGGTCACGCCGATCTTGGACTGCACGCCAATCTGGTTGAAATCGTCGACCACCATCTCGATGGGATCTTCGAGCGTGACCACGTTGACCTGGGGATTGGCCAGCACCTTCAGGGTCGAGTACAGCGTGGTCGACTTTCCGCTCCCCGTGGGCCCGGTGACCAGGATGAGCCCGTAGGTCTTGCCCAGGAACTTGCTGTAGGTCGCATAATGATCGGGCCCCATGCCCAGCTCTTCGAGATTCTTGAGCGTACTGTCGCTGGAAAGGAGCCGCAGCACCATCTTCTCGCCAAAGGCCACCGGAATGGTCGAAACGCGCACGTCCGTCGGCACTCCGGCCAGGACCAACTGCACGCGCCCGTCCTGGGGCCTGCGCTTCTCGGAGATGTCAAGCCGGCTCATCCCCTTCAGACGGTTTATCATGGCCAGATGCACGGTCATGGGTAGCCTGTGCAGATCGTGCAGAATGCCGTCGATGCGAAACCGGATCAGCGCGAAATCCCTCTTGGGCTCGATGTGGATGTCGCTGGCGCGCTCGCGCAGGGCTGAGCGCAGCAGATAATCCACGGCCTTTATGATGTGCCGCTGCGATTCGGGATCGGATTTTTCCGAGACCTTGACCCGCGCTTCGAGATTGCCGATCTCGCTTGAGTCCATGAACTCGATCTGCGCGGCCTGGATGGCTGTCCGGAACTGGTAATAATCGTCGATGAGGCGGTTGATGTCCTGCCTGGTGCTCAGAAACACCTTATAAGGCAGGTCGCTGACGCGCTCCATGTCCTGCCACAGCTCCGGCCGGAAAGGATTGAACACGGCAAGCTCAAGCTCACCGTCGCGGATCATGATCGGCACCAGGGTGTTCATGCGGGCAAAGCTCTCGGAGATGGTCTTGGTGGTGACCTCAAGATCCAGATCAAAGGGGTCCACCCGCCGAAACTCAAGCCCCTCCCGACGCGCCACGGCCTTCAGGATGACATCTTCCGTGATGCGCGCTTCCGGGTGTCCGGGTTCCTTGGGGGGCTTTCGGATATTGAAGCGGATCAGATCGTCGATTCCGTCCGGCCCTTCCACATCGATCCCGTTCTTGACGGCGTGGTCCATGATGATCCGGGCCTGCGCCTCGCTTATCTCGCCCGCGTCGGTCAGAATCTCCAGCAGATACGTCAGGGAATAGACCACGCGCTTTGTGTTCAAACTATCCATTGCCGCCTCGTTGATGCATGGCCACGATGCGTTCCACCGTCCCCGTAGTTGAATATCCCGCCAACAGCGGGATGGAGCAGACCGTCCCGCCCGCCGCCTCCACCACCTCTCGCCCGACTATCCGGTCCACGCTCCAGTCCCCGCCCTTGACCAGCACGTCCGGGCTGACCTTGCGGATCAGTTCCAGCGGCGTGTCCTCATCGAAGATGATGACAAAGTCCACGCAGGCCAGGGCCGCCAGCACCCGTGCCCGGCTTTGCTGGTCGTTGACCGGTCGAAGCGCTCCCTTGAGGCGCCTGACCGAAGCGTCGCTGTTGAGGCCGACAACCAGGCAGGAACCCATGCTCCTGGCTCGTTCCAGGTAGTCCACATGGCCTGGGTGGATGATGTCGAAGCAGCCATTGGTGAACACGACCTTGCCGCCGGGCCTTGCAATTTGTTCGGGAGAAATGATTTTTTGTTCGGTATTCATCGATTCTTGTGGGTTTGACGGATGCCTGGGGGTGCCGTACATGACGCGAAAAATGAGTACGGGATGTGCAATGTCCAAAAGCTGGCTCAAGTCCAAACATGATTCCTTCGTACGCGACGTTCTGCGCGATTTCTGCCAGATCGCCATTGCTTTGGAAAACCATTTTTCCGAGTACGACGCAAGCGGCTCCGTGAGCTTCCATTTCTTTGACGACATTCTCGGTCGTCAAAACAGCAAGGGCCTGCTCTGGAGGCTCAAAGACACCTCCCATCTGCTTTTTCGCAACGAAGACCGGACCTCGTTCGCGATTCTCGGCGAATACCTGGACTGGGCGCTAGGCTACATCTTCCATGAATGCATAAAACTCAAGGAAGATGCCTATCAGCAGCTGAACTACAAACCCCGGTTCAAACAACTGCAGCAGGGCGTGGGCCTCACGCCGGAAGAACAGCATATTGGTTCGGAACTCTATGCGGTCATAAGGCAGACTTCGGAAAGCATAGAGCGCGAGGTCCGCCGTATCCGCTTCATCATCTTTCATTGTAAGCGCCTTTTCATCCTATATCTTCCACTTCATCATGAAAACCCTCTTCTGGCTCGATTTCTTTACGCTCAAAGCGATCTCGTTCACGGCGTGTTCAAGGGATATGCAGAAGAACTGATCCACGCCGTCTACACAGAGGGGACACACCGCATGTACGCTCTGGCCGCGCAATCTCTGGAGGATGGAGGCTGGCTTGACGAAGCGGCCAAGGCCAGACGACTCGGAGAGAGTTCCGGGACTTAAAAAAAACTTGATCTCACTGCCGATGTTGCTAGATTTTCAGCCCAAGAACTTGCGATCTCCAATTTTAACGTTCCTGAAAGGATTACACCCATGCGTTATCTTAAATTGATTCTCGTAGCATTGCTGCTTTCTTCCTGGGGTTGCGCCACTTTCAACGACACCACCGCCGAAGATCCCGGCATTGCCCCGACGCAAAACAGTTTCTACTATGATTTCAAAGACATTCGCGTCCCTGAAGAGATGGAGATTCAGCCCAAGAAGTCCATCATCTCTCCCATGGAAAGCGGCAAATACGGAACCATCGTCTTCCGTGGCCGAGCCGAACCCATTTCGCTTTTCGACTTCTTCTTCAACAACATGCCCAAAGACGGCTGGAGCATGGTCACCTACCAGAAGTACCAACGCTATCACCTTGTTTTTACAAAAGAAAACCGTGTCTGCATGATTAGCATCGAGGAAAGCCCCATGTGGTACACATGGCTTGAGATCAAGGTATCCCCCAAGGTCGCGGGCAGCAGCGAACCTGCCTACTCCATCGGCACCCCGCCTCCCGCTGATCCCTACCAGACCTACCCGCCTGCGGGAACGGGCCTGGACTCTGAAAGGACGTTGTCACAGTGATTCCCGCACATTACCTGTTCGACACGTTTCACGGGAAACGTATCCACCTGGGAGTCACCGGCTCCATCGCTGCATACAAGGCCCTGGATCTGACCAGGGCCTTTTTGCATTTGCACCTTCAGGTAGGCGTGACCCTGACGGAATCAGCTCGCAAATTCGTGACCGACCTCTCCTTTGGGGCACTCGGGGCTGATCCTCTCTACACCGACATGTTTTCCGGTGGTGCCAATTTCGATCATCTCGAACCATCGGTGGCCGATGCCTTTGTCGTTGTTCCAGCGACGGCGAACATGATCGCCAAGATGGCCTGCGGCATCGCCGACGACCTGCTCAGCTGTCAGCTTCTGGCCTACTGCGGCCCGGTGCTGGTGGCTCCGGCCATGAACCCGCGCATGTGGAGCGCCCCGGCGACTCGACACAACTGGTCCGTACTGGGTGAACGCGGCGTTTCACGCATTGAGCCCGAGTGCGGCAATGTCGCCTGCGGGGACACGGGCCAGGGCAGGCTCGCCCCTCTGGACGAGATCTTCATCCGCACCCTGGCCGCGCTTTCGCCTCAGGATCTTCGTGGCAAGAAAATCATGCTCACGCTTGGACCGACGCGGGAATACTTTGACAAGGCTCGCTTCTGGTCCAATCCCTCAAGCGGAATCATGGGAGCCAGCCTGGCTGTCGCGGCAGCTCTGCGTGGCGCTGAAGTCACCGCCATCACCGGCCCGGTGGACATCGCCCTGCCGTCAATGATCCAGCGCGTTCCCGTGGTCACTGCCCGCGACATGTTTGAAGCCGCGCAGGATATTTTTCCATCACAGGACATAGGATGCTTTACGGCAGCCGTAGCTGACTTTCGCCCACCGGCCTGCTCCACGGGCAAGTTCAAGAAAAGCGGAGAAACCCTGAGTCTGACTTTTGAGTCCAACCCCGACATCCTCGCGACCCTGAGCACCGCCAAAAAGTCCTGGCAACAAACCATCGGCTTTGCCGCTGAAGCGCAAGACCTCGAAATAAATGCTGCGCTCAAGCTCACCAAAAAAAATCTTGATCTGCTCGTAGCCAATCCCATAGACGAGGCCGGTGCCGGCTTTGCAGCATCCACCAACAGGGTTTTGGTCATGGATCGGCACGGCCGACAGGAAGCGTGGCCGCAGCTGCCCAAAACTGAAATTGCTTGGAGGATTTGGGATTGGATCTCAATGAACACACCCTGACCGAAGCACAGCGCACCTTGAAGCGCCTTGGCGTCACCCATGTCCTGCGTCCTCGGATCGAAGCGTTCGAAGAGACTCCGCCCGCGCCTGTCCCTTTGAAGGCGACTCAACAACCTGAATCACCAACCCAAAGACCAACAGCCCAGAAGCCCTCTTCACCCGCAAGTGAACCGCTTCCCATTTTACTTCGGTCATTGTTTCACGGGAAACAATCACCTGTTCGCACAATGTGGACGTACCTCGGCCTTTACGAAGACATGCAAAAAGCGACAAATCCGCCCCGCCTGGTCGTCTTCAAAAAAATCCAGGAGTCCGTCTGCCAGCACCTTAAATGGCAAGCCAGGGAAATCAGCTCATGGCCCCTCGATCTGGACTCCGAAACTTTCCGCAAAGGATTGGAGCACTTCAGGCCACAACTGATCCTGCTCTTTCTGGACCGCGAAACCGCAGATGAAGCGGTCCACGCCCGTATCCAAAGTCTCCTGGGACAAGCAGGCTGCACGGTCGTAACCCTGCCAAGCCTGGAAGAGATGGCGCAAGGCAATCAGCAAATCAAAAATAAAGCCTGGAAAATCCTGCAAAGCATCTGATCCCCCCTGGCGGATCGTTAAAAATTCAATTCACAAAAAAGCAGCCGCACAACTCAAATTCCGTATTGCCCACCAAACAGCCTTAGGTTAGGTGTTTTTCATATTTTGTTTCACATGGAGCATTGCATGAAAATTCTTATCACGGGTGCGGCGGGATTTATCGGTTTTCACCTCGCCAAACGCTTTCTCGCCACGGGAACTTCCGTATTTGGCCTGGACAACCTCAATGACTACTACTCGGTGGACTTGAAAAAAGACCGCCTGAAGCTTCTGCAGCAGGATTCAAATTTCCATTTCGAGCCCATCGATCTCGCTGACGGCGTAGCCCTGGATGCGTATTTCAAGGCCAACGAGTTTACACACGTGGTCAATCTGGCGGCTCAGGCGGGTGTCAGATACTCCCTTCTGAATCCAAAATCCTACATTGATTCCAATATAGTAGGCTTTGCAAACCTGCTGGAATGCTGCCGCCACAACGGTACGAAGCACTTGGTGTACGCCTCGTCGAGTTCGGTCTACGGGCTGAACACATCCATGCCCTTTTCCGTCCACGACAACGTGGACCATCCCGTGAGTCTGTACGCGGCCAGCAAGAAATCAAACGAACTCATGGCGCACACCTATTCATACCTTTACAAGCTGCCAACCACTGGCCTGCGCTTCTTCACGGTGTACGGCCCCTGGGGGCGACCCGACATGGCGCTGTACCTCTTCACCAAGGCCATCTGCGAAGGAAAGCCGATCAACGTCTTCAATCACGGCAAGATGCGCAGGGATTTCACCTATATCGACGACATCGTCGAGGGAGTGTTCCGGATCGTGAGTCATGTTCCGGCAGGCAATCCGGCATGGGACGGGAAAAATCCCGATCCAAGCACCTCCCCCGCGCCCTACAAGCTCTACAACATCGGCAACAACAACACCGTGGAACTTGAGCAGTTCATCACCGTGCTTGAGAATGCCCTGGGCCAAAAAGCGGTGCGCAACTACATGGATATCCAGCCCGGAGACGTGCCGGCGACTTACGCCAACATCGACGACCTGATCAAGGAAGTCGGATTCAAGCCCTCCACGAGCATCGAGGAAGGTATAGAGAAGTTCATCGCCTGGTACAAAGATTACTACCGTCCTTAGTTCCCCGTGAAACAACAGGATCTGGAGGGAAGACTTTTGGCGCAGACAATCGTTTTGGCAAATCAGAAAGGCGGTGTGGGCAAAACCACCACCACCGTCAACCTGGCGGCATCACTGGCGGCCATGGAACAGCGCGTACTGGTCATTGATTGCGACCCGCAGGCCAATGCATCAAGCGGTCTTGGCGTTGACGTGAGCCAGGTGCAAAGCTCGATCTACCAGGCCCTTTTCTCTCCGGAAGAGGCACGCAAGGGCATTGTGGATTCGGAC
This sequence comes from Desulfomicrobium apsheronum, assembly GCF_900114115.1. Lineage (NCBI taxonomy): Bacteria > Pseudomonadati > Thermodesulfobacteriota > Desulfovibrionia > Desulfovibrionales > Desulfomicrobiaceae > Desulfomicrobium > Desulfomicrobium apsheronum. The sequence continues at coordinate 303,146 of NZ_FORX01000003.1, forward strand.
ATGGAGTTCCTGAAAATACTCCCCTCAACGCCGGACCTTGTGGGCGCGGAGATCGAACTTGGCGAAGAAAAGGACAGGGAATTCATACTGCGCGGCATCGTGAAACTGCTGAGCCCGGAGTACGACTACATCCTGATCGACTGCCCTCCTTCGCTGGGGCTGATCACCATCAACGCCCTGTGCGCGGCCAGATGGCTGCTCGTTCCGCTGCAATGCGAATACTACGCGCTGGAGGGGATCGCGCAGCTCATGAAAACCTACGGACTGGTCAAGGAAAGGCTGAACCCCGACCTCGACATTCTGGGCATACTGCTGACCATGTTCGACAAACGCAACAAGCTCTCATTCATGGTCGAACGCGAGGTGCGCGACCACTTCAAAGAGCTTGTGTTCACAACATCGATACCGAGAAACGTGCGCCTGTCGGAGGCGCCAAGCCATGGCCTTCCGGCCATTCTCTATGACATCAGGTCCATGGGCACCCAGTCATATATCACGCTGGCCCAGGAACTGATCGACAAGAAGCTGGATCAATCGCAGGAGCAGACGACTTGAGGCGTGCAGGTCACAGTGACCTTGTCCTTGAAATGACGCTTGGTGATGCGCGACTTGCAACCTACGCACTGAAATGCAAGCAGTCCGCCCATGTTGGCGGCACGCAGCATGAACTTGCGGGGTTCATCGCCCTTCCAGTCCTCGGTGGTTGATCCGCAGGTTTCACACGACACGTCGGTGGGCAGCTCGTAACGGAGGTCCCAATATTTTTCGAGGAGCTGCAGGTCAGCCATGGGTTCGACAATGGGATCTTCCGAGGGATAGAGCTTTTCCACCACGGAGAGAACATGCCGGCAGACATGCTGCCACATTTCCTCTTCGATAAAAACACCCTGGGGCGTGCCCTTGGCATCGACTACGTATCTGATGGCCGTATCCTTGTTCACTGTGACTCCGGAAGTTGAAGGTTGGGACAATCATCTGTCTTTAAATACGAATCGCCACGGGTCAACGGCCCTTGACGCAAACATCCGCGGGTAAAGCATGACCATGAAAAAACGCGGGCTCGGACGCGGGCTTGATGTACTCATCAAAAGCCGCAATGTCGAACCCGAACACGAAGCAGAAATAGTGACGCTGGACATAAACGCGCTTGAACCCAACATCCACCAGCCCCGCCACCACTTCGACCAGGCGGCGCTTGAAGAGCTGGCCGCCTCCATCAAGAACCAGGGCCTGATCCAGCCGGTGCTGGTCAGACCGCTGCCAACGCCAGGACACTATGAACTCGTTGCCGGGGAAAGGCGCTGGCGAGCCTGCCGCATGGCCGGGCTTGATACCATCGACTGCATAGTCCGGCGCTTGGACGACCATGAAAGCATGGCCATCGCGCTCATAGAGAACCTTCAGCGCGAGGATCTCAACCCTATCGAGGAAGCGCGGGCTCTGGGGCAGATCAAGGAACATTTCAGGATCACCCAGGAAGAGCTGGCCGACAAAATCGGCAAAAGCAGACCCGCCGTTACCAACAGCCTGCGGCTTCTGAAGTTGCCGGAAAAGGTACAGAACCTGCTGGAGACAAATACCCTCTCCGCCGGACACGCAAGAGCGCTGCTCGGGCTCGATGATCCCGAGAGCATGATCCTCTTGGCTGAAAAGATTCTGCAAAGAAATCTGAACGTACGCGCCACGGAAGAGCTGGTCAAAAAAATCAAAAACCAAGATGAGCCGGAAGAAGAAAAGCCGCGCCGCGCCAAACCCATGGCCGAAGACATAGCGGGCGTGGTCAGGGCCCTGGCGGGCACCTTCACCGTCAAACACTCGGGAACGCCCAAAAAAGGAAAAATCGTGTTCGCTTACGCAAGCAACGAAGAAAGGGAAAAAATAGCGTCCTTCCTTGAACGCATGGCAAAGGAGCAGGAAATATGAATCTGGCGTTCAATGCTTCGCGCATGATCGGCTCCAAGGTGCTCATCATCGGCGACATCATGCTCGATCAGTACCAAAAGGGCTTGGTTGAAAGAATTTCACCCGAAGCGCCCGTGCCCATTGTCAAAATCACCGACCAGGTCTTCAAGATCGGCGGCGCCGGCAATGTGGCCCAGAACGTGGCCACCCTTGGCGGGTGCCCCACTCTGGTGAGCATTTGCGGCCAGGATCTCTATGGAGACAATCTGCAGGACCTCTGCGGCACGCTCGGCGTTGAAAGTCATCTTATAAGGTCAGCGTCACGTGAAACGACCCTGAAGACCCGTATCATGGCCCAGCACCAGCAGATGCTGCGCGTGGACAGGGAAACGAACCGGCCCCTCGATGCAGGGGAATTCTCGTCCCTTCTGGAAACGGTGGAATGCAGGCTCGACGGTTTTGATACGATCATCCTCTCCGACTACGGCAAGGGCGTCATTTCAGAAGAATTCCTGCGCTGGCTGCGCGAACGGAAAAAGCCGAATCAAAAAATAATTCTGGATCCCAAGACATGCAATTTCCCCCATTACGACGATTTTTACTGCATGACGCCGAACAAGAAGGAAGCATCCGAAGGCGCTGAGATGCCCATCACAACCCGCGCAGAGATCCTTGAGGCAGGCAAGAGGATCATCGAGCAGCGACGCCTACAAAGCCTGGTCATCACCTTGGGCGCGGAAGGCATGGCGGTATTCCTGCCCGGCCAGGGGGTCTTTCACCTGCCAACCACGGCAAAGAAGGTGTTCGACGTGACCGGTGCGGGAGATACCGTCATCGCGGTCATTGCCCTTGGTCTGAGCTCGGGCCTTGACCTGCTCAGCTCCTGCATACTGGCCAATTGCGCCGCCGGATTGGTGGTCGGGCAGGTTGGCGCGGTAGGGATCACCCAAGAGGAACTCACCGAAACCCTGGCGTCCTGGCCTTCGGCCCAACAAGAGAAATGGTGCTCGCTCCCGCCCATGGGACGCATGACCACCTAGATGCCGCATTCACTTCCGCAGCAAGGCCCGCCCAGGCCATCATAGGCCGCAAGTATCCTGCGCTCCTTGTCCAGCCGGTCCTCGCCCGGCAATGGGCAAGGATGCGCATGCGCGAGGTCTTGCAGATCACTCCAGCGGGGCACGGCATTGAAGCCGCTTCCGATCACCTCGGAGGTCTTGGTCTCCACCAGCAACAATTCCATCGAATCCGTGACGATGACCAGCGGAAAGGGAGACGGCAAATGAATGCGGGCCGCTGCGACACTCTCGCGCACAAATGTTCCGACCTCTCCGGGGCAGAACACAAGCGCCAAAAGCGGGTCGCCCGCAGGGGAAAAGACCGCCAGATCGATCGCGACCGAATGCGGCTCTCCGTTTATCGAGTAATCCAGAGCATATTTTGATTGGATATTTTCACGCGGATACTTCCTGTCTTCAACAAGCAGCTTGGCCAGCGCCTGTCGCAAGTCCTCATACGTGGTATCCATGATCTCCTGGCCGGTCAGGTAATCCGTAATGACGCGATTCAGACTTACTTCATGCATGTGAACCTCCTTGCTTTTCAAGGTACACTCTAAGCTCTGAAAAAAAGCAAGCAAGGGCCTTCATAAAGGATGCGTTGACCGAAAACCTGGCCTGAGATAGCGAAAAAAGAAAAAAATATCGGAAAAATACTCATGGAAGAACTGTTTTTGATCAAATGCATCGACCAGATTCACGACGGTTTGTGCAATGGGCTGGCCAGATTCTCGGGGCCAAGCCGAGCCGCGCTGATCTATGCATTGAACAGGAACAGCCCGCTGCGCATTTATGACCCCTGCGATCTGCTGCGCGGACACGAGCCGCGTCTGGAAGAACTCTACCTCAGACATGGAAAGTGGATGCAGGACCCTTCCCGGATTGGAAAACATGCTCAAGGAGAGTTCGAAAACCCCGAGCTGGCTGGAATAATCGCCTGTGGTGGCCATTTCCACAACATGTTCTACCAGACATGGTTCAGCGAGCACCATGTGGACATGTGTTCCACCGGGCCCACGCAGCGCTGGCTGGAGTACGCGTGCAGGCTCCTCTCCCAGGATCTGGGAACAAAAAGCATCACGGACCTTGAGACGTCGGGATATGTACTGCAAAATTTTGCGACCCACGCCGTCCGGGATCACATCGTCGACATGCGGAATCTGAGCATGGGTCCGGACACGCGGCTACGCATCTACCCCATACTGGACTCGATCCTGAATATTTCGAAAACGCAGGAAGAAGGCAAATGGGCCTTTGGCGATCTCATCTTCGTCGAGCCCTCTCAAGTGCACAGAATCCATTATCTGGCCACGTTCGGCGATTTCGAAAGACCTGCCATGAAGGATTTCAAGCACACCCGAAAGCTGTTGCAGGCCGTGGAAGGCAACAAGCACAAGCTGGTCAGCAACGGGCAGAAAATCATCGGAATCGGAACGGGAAGGATGCCGGACTTTTCCGTGACAGCGGAATTTCGCGGGAATCATGGCTTCATCAAGGTCCTGGACGAAACCATATGCAGCTTTTCCGACGGCGGTTTCCACTCTTCCACCAGAAGAGCCAATCTGGTGCAGCTTGAAGAGGTGCTGCTTGAACTCAACCTTGATTCGAGCAAGCTCTACACCATCATGAAGGTGGTCAGCACGCTGGTGCGCAGCGCCCAGGAGAGAAAACACGGCTGCGCCCTGGTGCTCGACTTCGGGAGCCCCCTGGCCAACATCTCGGGGCAGCATCTGGAAACGCCGCTTGATCTGAAGCGCCACATGGACCTTGATCTGGCGACCTCGCTGGCCAAAGTGGACGGAGCGCTGCACATAGACATGATGTACCTCAAACTGCACGCATTCGCGTCCCTGCTCGATGGCCGCGCGGTAGCCGGAGAAAACCGCGCCCGTGGAGCCAGATACAACTCCGCCCTCAGATTCACGGCCGAACACGATCAGGTCATCCTGGTTGTGGTCAGCTCGGACCGTCCCATTTCCATCATCCAGCATGGCGCCGAGATCAAGGCCAGGTGCGACTGGGAACCAAGGTACCAATGCCTCTCGGAACCCTTGACCCTGGAAGACTGGATCGGGCAACCCAATCACTCCTAAAACTTCAGGCGTACAGGCTGCGGATGAGCAGGCACAGGGTGCGTTCCAGTGATTCGCACTCGGAGTCGGGAATCTTTTCCCCGCCTTCGCGGATGTGCAGGATGTCCATGGCCTTGTCTTTTTGCGTAGCGATCTTGGCAAAGACGAGGTCAACGCCAAGCCGGTAAAGACAAAGCGAAACCGTGGCCAGAAGTCCGGGCACATCCGGAGCTTCAATGGAAAGCACCGTGTAAAAATCCGAAACTCCGTTGTCGAGGCGGACGCTGACCAGATCGCGATCCAACGCAAAAACCTTCCGGAGCCGTGTGGTGATCTGCACGGGGAGCTGATCCAGCCGATTCTCATCGGCAAGCAGGCCAAAAAGGCTGGATTGAAATGCTTCGACTGTCTGGTCGGCATAGAGCATGTCCAAAGGTTCGGTGACCCAGAACACGTCCACGACCGTCTTGTCATCCCAGACACAAAGTTCCGCCCCAAGCACGGACATCCCGTGCCGAACCAGGGCCGCGCACACTCGGGCGAAGAGCCCGGGCCGGTCGGTGGAGACCAGCGTCACGCGCAACGACCTTGAATGGGGCCTGTGCTCCCACGAAAGGTGAAACGGTCCGCAATCAGGGCTTTCACGAAAAACATGGACCTGTTCGATATGCTCGATGATGCGCTTGGGCGCGGTCTGCATCAGGTATCTGGCGGGCATGACGGAGAGAAAGCGCTCGAAATCGCGGATGGAAAAATGGGAAGGACGGCTGGAGCGCAGGGCATCGCGCAGGGTGCTGAGCCTGTGCACAAGGGTTTCATCGGACATTATTCCATGTTCAAGGACCTTGCGCGTCTTGAAATAGGTTTCCCGCAAAAGATTCTCGATCCAGGGATTCCAGGCCTTGGGCCCGGTGGCCATGGAGTCGGCCCAGGTCAGCAGGGTCAGCAGGTCGAGGCGCCTCACGCTGCCAAGCGTCTGGGCAAGCTCCATGACGACCGACTCCTCTCCCAGATCGTGACGCGTGGCGGTATGCACCAGAAGCAGATGGTGCTCGATCAGAAAGGCGCATTCCTGAACAAAATCATGGTCATACCCCAAACGATCAAGAATGAGGCGCGAGAGACGCGCGCCCTTGACGGCATGATCCCCGTTCCCCTTGCCGATGTCGTGCAGCAGCGCGGCCCAGCGCAGACAGGGATCGCTGCGCAGGGAGTGCAGAAAACCACCCAGAAATTCATGCTCCGGAGTGAAGGCTGCGAGGTTGCGCACCGTCTCGACCAGATGCGGACCGGCGGGAAGCTTGTGATAGGCGTCAAACTGAACCAGATGTTCAATAGCTGAAAACTCAGGCACAAAAAGGTTCAAGAAACCGACCTCAAGCATCTGGTCGAGAGCGTGCCCTGCGTGAGCGCTGCACAGAATCTCTTCAAAACGTGAGACAATGGGCTTCTGCCAGTTCAAATCCCGGGACAAGGCGGGAAAACGGTCCTGGATGATGCGCCGGGTATGCCAGCCAATGGGAATCCCGGTCTGCGCGCTGTGCCTGAACAATTCCAGCACGTTGGCCGGATCGGCGACAAGAATGGAAAAATCAAGGCCAGCCGGGGCGCTGGGCGTTCCGGAAGCAGCGCCTCCGGCAACAACCCGCGCCTTGTCTAGACAGAGTCGGCATAAAAGCCTCGTCTCGGCCATGGCCTTGTGCAGCCCGGAGAGAAACCTTTCCACCGAATCCCTGTCGGTGGCCGGGCCATAACCGATGAGCTGCGCTATCTCGGGCTGCAATTCCAGATGCAGGACATCATTCTTGCGCTTACTGACGCGATGCAGGGCCACTCTTGCCATTGAAGTGAACTCGGCGCTGCGCGACAATGCCTCCTGCTCGGAAGGCGAAAGAAGGGGCAACGAATCCCCACCCATGCGGCACACGGTTTCCAGCCACTGCGTGGTCTGGTGATCGCGCTGCCCTCCCCTGCCCTCCTTGAGATTGGGGGACAAGAGATGCGCGGTATCGCCGAACCGCTCGTGCCGCGCCTCATGACGTTCGGCGAGCCAGAATAAAAGTTCCGCGCGAAGGGGAATGACAAGATCCCGCGCAACGGCGGCCTGAAAATCGGAAAACAGATCCACGGAGCCATAAAGCAGCCGGGCATCAAGGAGCGAGCACAGAACCTCGAAATCGGCGGTGGCCAGCGCGATGGTCTCGGAGACGGTCCTGATGCCGTGCCCGACGTCAAAACCGCTGTCCCAGAGCGGAAGAAACAGGTCCTGGGCCAGAAGCTCGGGATCGGGAGCGCCCGATTCCGGCAGGCAGACCAGTAGATCGATGTCTGAATAAGGGAAAAGCCGGCCGCGCCCATACCCACCAAGGGCCAGGACGAGCGTACCTCCGCCGGAGGCGAGTCGGATCTGACAGGCCCTGCGTACCCAATCATCCATGCGGGCGGAGAACCAGGCAGGAGAATGGCCCGGGGCCGCATTTACGTTGCGGTAAAGGTCCCGGGCCTGGCGTAAGGATTCGATGCTCATGACGAAAATGGGCAGCCGAAGCTGCCCGTTCCTAGAGGGCCGATCCGCCGGACTCTCCGGTGCGGATGCGGATGGCGTTGTCGATGGTGGAGACAAAGATCTTGCCGTCGCCGATCTTGCCGGTCTTGGCGGCCTCCTGGATGACCTCCAGGGTCTGGTCAAGCATGTCGTCATCGATGACGACATCAATCTTGACCTTGGACACGAAATCGACCTGATATTCGGCCCCGCGATAGACTTCCTTGTGGCCGCGCTGGCGTCCAAAACCCCGCACGTCGGTGACCGTCATGCCCTGTATGCCCATGCCCGTCAGGGCTTCCTTGATTTCGTCCAGCTTGTAGGGCCGGGTGATTATTTCTACTCGTTTCATGATTCCTCCTCGAGTGGTTGGCAAATCAGGCCTGGTAAGCGGATTCGCTGTGAATGGCCACGTCAAGCCCGGCCTCTTCCTCTTCTTCGGTGACACGAATGGGCACGATGGCGTTAACGATCTTGAGCAAAACATAGGATACTACAAATGAAAAGGCGCAGGTGGCCACGACGGATACGAACTGAATCCAGAGCTGGCCGGGGTTGCCGTAGAAAAGACCGTTGAAGCCGGCCGGGTTTATGGCTTGGCTCGCGAAAAGCCCGGTGGCAAGTGCGCCCCAGACTCCGCCAACACCGTGAATGCCGACCACGTCAAGACTGTCGTCATAACCGAAACGGGCCTTCAGACTCACGCCGAGGTAGCACAGCACGCCCGCGCCAAGCCCAATGAGCACGGAAGCCATGATGCCGACAAAACCGGCTGCCGGAGTAATGGCCACAAGCCCTGCTACCGCGCCGGAAGCAGCGCCCAGGGTTGTGGGTTTGCCGTGAAACTTCCATTCCGCGAACACCCAGGCAAGCATGGCCGTGGCGGCCGCGATGTGAGTGGTCACAAAGGCGTTGCCGGCCAGGCCGTCGGCGGCCAGGGCGCTGCCGGCGTTGAAACCGAACCAGCCGAACCACAGGAGCGCAGTGCCGATCATGGTCATGGGCAGGTTGTGCGGCAGGAAGGAGCGCTTGCCGTAGCCCTTGCGCTTTCCGATGACCAGGACCGCCGCCAGGGCCGCGCTGGCCGAGCTCATGTGTACGACCGCTCCGCCCGCGAAATCCATGGCGCCCATCTGGGCCATCCAGCCGCCGCCCCAGACCCAGTGGCACAAGGGAGCATAGACGAACGTGCACCACAGGATGATGAAAATGATGAAGGCGGAAAAACGCATGCGCTCGGCAAAAGCGCCGGAGATCAGGGCGGGAGTGATGATGGCGAACATGCACTGAAAGATCATGAAGACCATGTGCGGAAGGTTGGTGGCTATGGACTCGTGCGGTTCCATGCCGACTCCGGCCATGCCCACGAAGTCCAGGCCGCCGATGAGGCCGTTCATATCCGTACCGAACGACAGGGAATATCCCCAGAAAATCCAGACCAGGGTGATGACGCCAAGGGCGGCAAAACTCTGCATAATGGTCCCCAGGGCATTTTTGGAACGGGTCATGCCCGCGTAGAAGAGAGCGAGCCCTGGGGTCATGAACATGACCAGGGCAGCACAAATGATGATAAAAGCAGTATCTGTCGGATTCACAATGCACCTCCATTTTTGTCGGATATGAGCAAGGACGGTGCCACAAGAAAAAATCATTTCATATCGGGGTATTAAGAAAACCGATTGAGCAACCGGAATTCATTTCACTACAATTTCGTACAGAACAAACGACAAATTGTCTTTTTTTGTAAAACTGCGACAACACAGCTGCCGACTAGTTTGTAAAAATGAACAAATTTGTCGGCGAAAAACACCATGTGGAGTGATAACTCGACGGAAAAATCGAAATGAGTGCCCGGACAGTTGCTCCCGCGAGGGACAGCTTTATCAAAAAAGGATTATTCGGTGAAATTTGGCATGCCTGAAAAGAAAATCCTGAACACGACGGCAGCGGAGCGCTCAGAAATCGTGTATCAAAATTGAAAAAAAAATTAATTACCTGAAATAAAATAGAAAACTAAAAATCATCGCAAAACTGGCGTCCGAAAAGCGGGAACACAAAAACACCAGCGCGATATTATACATAAATGTTAATTTATATCGAAGTCTGCCCGGAAAAACGGCTCCAAAAATAACAAATACCGCAGGAGCAAACACATCGAAACACCATATAATATTAAAAAACAAACAGTTAACAACTTTGGCATCCCCTGTGCTTTGTGGAGGTATCAACACTCACCACCACGGAGGTCATCATGTTCGAAGAGAAAAAACAAACAACCGCCCTGCTCAGACCAAAAGTCTGGGCCTTGACCCTATTGCTTGCAACCCTCACCCCCGCCATGGCCTTTGCCGAAGGCGAAGCGCTCTCGCAGGAACACGGCAATCTGCTCTGGACCCTGATCGCGGCCATTCTGGTCATGTTCATGCAGCCGGGCTTCGCCCTGGTTGAAATGGGTTTTTCTCGCGCCAAGAATGCCGGCAACATCCTCATGAAGAACCTGCTCGATTTTTCCGCCGGCGTGCCGGTATTCTTTCTGGTTGGATTTGGCATCATGTTCGGACAGGACATATCGGGTTTCTTCGGTTCCAGCGGTTTTGCCCTGTCCGGGGTCGATCCGACCAGCGCAGCCGGACAATGGGATCTGACATTTCTGTTCTTCCAGTCCGTGTTCGCGGCCACGGCGGCGACGATCATTTCCGGCGGCATTGCCGAGCGGACCAAATTTTCGGCCTACATCATCGTCAGCATAGCGGTCACGGCGCTCATCTATCCGGTCTCCGGACACTGGGCATGGGGCAGCCTCTGGGGTGGTGACGAGCTTGGCGCGGGCTGGCTCGAAGCCATGGGCTTCATCGACTTTGCAGGCTCCACCGTGGTCCACTCAGTTGGCGGCTGGATCGCCCTGGCCGGTGCGATCGTCGTCGGGCCCCGTCTGGGCAAGTACACCGCCGACGGCAAGGCCAAAGCCATCCCCGGGCACAACATCCCCCTGGCCGGTCTTGGCGTGTTCATTCTCTGGTTCGGCTGGTTCGGCTTCAACCCCGGCAGCACCACCACCGCTGACGGCACCATCGGTTATATCGCGGTCAACACCGCCATGGCGGCCTGCACCGGTGCTCTTGGCGCCATGATCTTCGCCTGGATCAAGCACGGCAAACCTGACACCTCCATGTCCCTGAACGGCGCGCTGGCCGGTCTGGTGGCCATCACCGCAGGCTGTTACGAAGTCTCTCCCGTGGGCTCGCTGATCATCGGCTTGCTGGCCGGCATCCTGGTCGTCATTTCCATCGAATTCATCGACCAGGTCCTCAAGATCGATGATCCGGTCGGCGCCTCCTCCGTGCACGGCGTGTGCGGCGTATTCGGAACCATCGCGGTGGGCTTCTTCGCGGCCCCCGGCTACGGCGACAACGTGGGCATCTTTTACGGCGGCGGCAGCGAGATCCTCGTCACGCAGCTCATCGGCGCGGCAGCGGTCTTTGCCTGGGCCTTCGGAGCGGGGCTGGCCCTGTTCACCATCCTCAAGATGACCATCGGCGTACGCGTCACCCAGGAAGAGGAACTCAAGGGTCTCGACATCACCGAACACGGCATGGAATCCTACAACGGCTTCCAGATCTTCACCAACGAATAAGAGGGAAACGCCATGAAACTCATAGTAGCATATATCCGGCCCGAGTGCCTGAACGCAGTCAAGCAAGAGTTGTACGCCAAGAAAATCTACAACATGTCCGTCACCAACGTGCTCGGCAGCGGACGCCAGAAGGGATTCACCGAAACGTACCGAGGCGTGGTCATGGAAGTGAACCTGCTGAAGAAGTTGAGACTGGAGATCGGAGTCAACGACGATTTCGCCGAACAGGCCGTGGAGGCCATTAACGCGGGAGCCCGGACCGGCAAGGAAGGCGACGGAGTGATCTTCGTGCTCGAATGCGCCGCCGCCGTGCGCATCCGCACCCAGGAAACCGGACCTGCCGCAATGGGCTAGCAGGCCGCCCAAAAACGGCAATCTGCTGCGTCAGCGAAAAAAGCCAGGCCGCTTATGTATGCCCAATACACTGCGCGCCTGGCTTTTTTCGCTTCCATGCATCTCACCATTTTTAAGCGGTCTGCGAATTTCAAGAGTTTAAAAAAAACAGCGAACGCAGGTCCGACGCACGACACCGAAGGGAGGCCATCAGCGCCTCCCTTTTTTTATCGCAGACAGGCGAACCCGCCGCCGGACCAGGGACAGATCCCGCAGGGGACGGTCTGGCCGTAGCAGTCACGGTCGAAAGGCGCGGGAAAACCCTGCACATGATCGCACGGGACCACGCTGCAATCGGCGCAGCGGGCATACTCCTCAAGCAGGGCCTCGTCCCGAAAACGGACAAAGTCACCGGACCGCCAAACCCGCAACGGATCATCGCCCGGCACACTCCCGAAGACACGCTGTCTGACACGAACCTCGGAGCCAAGCAGCCAGGCGGAGTAGCTGTGCCACAGATAATAACAGGGAGTCAGCGCCCCATCATAGGCCACAAAGAGGCTCGGATTCTGAACAAACGCACACTCCCTGGGCTCTCGCGCCGCTGTCTCGGGCAGATCAAGACGAATACCCCGCTCCTGCGCGACGTACATGGCGCGGGCGAATGTCTCACGCACGCGCGCCAATCGTTCGAAATCGATGTTCATGGTGTTGGGCAGGCTGAATTGCAGGCCTTGGCTCAGCGCATCCTCCTTCATGGCCAGGATGATATCGACCAACCGCTGCTGCTCCGGAGTGCGGAAAACCGCGTAAAAAGACGTATAGGAATGCGAAACATCCAGTCCTTCTGCAGCAAAGACTTTTTCCCATTCGCGATAAAAATCCAGACAACGCTGCGACACCGGCACGTACAGACTCTGCGGGGCATCGGCGGCGTTGTAGGGCAGAACATGGGACACGATGACAAATTCGACGCCGCGATCCGCGCACCATGAGACCATGTCCGGAAGACTGGCATAATTTTGGGCGCTGACGACGGTTTCCGCACCCAGGGACAAAGGGCGCGCCCCCGGACGAGAGGCTGCGTCGCGCATGAGGTCAAAGGCCTGCCCAACCTGGCCAAGCTCCGATCCGGCCCGAAAGCGTTCCAGCTGGTCCGCGTCGGGCGAATCCACGGAAAAACAAATCCTGTCGAGCCCTGCATCCATGAGCTCCCCGGCCAGAGTCCTGTTCAGGAGCATGCCGTTGGACTGAAAGCCGATGACACAGTCATCAGGCACTTTGGCCCTGGCAAAAGCGATAAACGCGGCCAGCTCCGAATGCATCAGGGATTCGCCGATGCCGTTCAGGTTGAGCGTGTCCAGATGGGGAAAAAGAGGAGCCAGGGCCTCGAAGGTCGCCCTGGACATGAGTGCATCCTCGCAGTCCCAGCCTGTGGAATGCTTGACGCACATGGCGCAGCCCAGATTGCACAGGGTGGCCGGCTCCACATACAGTTTACGTGGAAAAAGGGGGGTGTTCATGGACATGCCCGCTTCCTCGACCAGCAAGGACGCCTCGTCAATATCCCAAAATGACACAAGCGCACCTCACCCTCCGACCATCTCGGCCACCAGACCGCCCAGACGTTCTATCCCAGCCGCCAATTCCGAGGTCCAGGGATTGCCGGAGTTAAGCCGCACATGCCCGGAAAAACGGTCCTGGGTCGAAAAGATGGTGCCAGGCGCGATGCTGATGCCCGCCTCCCTGGCCCGGTACATGAGTTCCACCGAATCCACGCCCGTCGGCAGTTCCACCCACAGCACTCCCCCGCCTTCGGGCCTGCCGACCCGCGTGCCTTCGGGGAAGGTGCGGCTCACGTGCAGCTGCATGGACTGAGTCTGCTCCTGCAAGGCCCGGCGCAGACCGCGCAGATGCCGATCATACCGGCCCTCGCGCAAATAGACGCCCACGGCCTCTTGGGTGAGGGTCGCGGAACAGACGTTGGTGGTGGCCTTGACCTCGTAGGCCTCGCGATAAAACCGGCCCGGCATGATCCACCCGATGCGGTAGCCCGGGCACAGAGTCTTGGAAAAGGACGAGCATAGAACGACCAGCCCCTGCGAGTCGTACATCTTGAAGACCGAAGGGCGGGTCTGGCCGAAATGCAGATCCCCGGCCACATCGTCCTCGATGAGGGGAATCTCCCGCCTGGCCAGCAATTCCACAATTTCACGCTTGGCAACATCCGACGTCAGTGACCCGTCGGGATTGTTAAAATTTGGCGTGAGGATGCAGGACCGGATGTCGAACCGCTCCAGGGCCCGCTCCACGTCGGCGGGGTCCACCCCGTGCCCTGGATGAGAAGGGATCTCGATGGAGCGCACACCCTGATTTTCAAGAAGCTGCTGAAAACAGAAATAGGACGGGGCCTGGATGAGCACGTTGTCTCCGGGGCGGACCAGGCTGCGCACGGCCACGTGCAGGGCCTCAAGGGCCCCGCAGGTGATGATAATCTCCTCGGGCCGCACCGCCAGCCCCGCCTGGGCCGCTCGCAAGGACAGCTGGCGGCGCAGCTCCAGGCTGCCTTCCACGGGCAGATAGCCGACCTGCCGCTTGGGATCTTCCCGCGACAGACGGCCCGCCACCTTGGCCAGTTCGCGGTAAGGCAGCAAATCCTCCGAAGGACAATTGATGCCCAGGGGCACAAGCTCCCGATCGCCCACGGTCTCGAGCACGGCGGAGATGAGCTGACTGCGGTTGACGGTGTGCGGCCGGAGCACGGGCCGGGGGTTGCGCGGCGGAGGCGGCAGCTGCCGCGTGTCGCGCCGCACGAAAAACCCGGACCTGGGGCGCGACTCGATGACCCCTTTTCGCTCCAGCTCGGCGTAGGCCTGGAGTACGGTGCTCACCGCCACCCGGCTGCGCAGGCTGACATGACGCAGGGACGGCAGCCTGGCTCCGGGACCAAGAGTGCCCGAGGCGATCTGCTGCATGAGGTTCTGCTCGATCTGCCGGTATCTGAAATCTTCCATGCAAGTACCCTCGCGCGAGGCAAAGAGAGGAAACACTCCTCCCAAGCTACTGCGTTTTTTGATTATTGCTCTGATCTTGTCCGAACGAGGAGGTATCGGATGCCTTCGCTCAAAAGCATGGATTCCCGCCTTCGAGGGAATGACGCCGGGGACAGGACGGTACATTTCTGCCTTTACATACAACGACGTACCGCAGGGTTTGGCAGGGGCCGGGAGTGGCGGGCCGTCGGCTGTCTGACTGAGTCAGGCTTCGTTTGACGGATCATCGCCTCCCGGACGGAGCGCAGGCCGATGTTCGAAGAAGCGATGATCCGTCTCTACGAGGCCCCTGCCACCCCCCATCTGTAACCTTTCGGCCTTGCCCTGAACGGACCTCCGTGCCAACATCTCTTCCTCGGTTTACAGCCCTCGACCGCCTCAATCTGTTATGCTCGAAATTTATAGAAACTGTATCTGTACTGCAAACAGATTTTGACTAGGTTGAGCCCGAAGAGGATAATCGATTATGAACTGCGCCACCCTTTCATCCACCAGCCGCGCCGAGTCCCCCCTGGTCTCGGCCTTCCGCCAGACCCTGCCCATCATCCTGGGCTATGTGCCCGTGGGCTTCGCCTATGGGGTTCTGGCCCAAAAGTCCGGCCTTTCGGGCATGAACACCATTCTCATGAGCCTTCTGGTCTTTGCCGGATCGGCCCAGCTCATCGCGGTGGGCCTGTTTGCCGCCAAGGCCGCGCCCCTGGCCATCGTGGCCACGACTTTCGTCGTCAACCTGCGCCACCTGCTCATGTCGGCGGCCCTGGCCCCCTATCTGCGCGGCTGGAGCAAATCCCGCCTGGCCCTCTTCTCCTACCAGATGACGGACGAGACCTTCGCCCTGCACGTCGGCCGCTTCGCCAGGGGCGAGACCGGACCGGGGGAAACCTTCGGCATCAATGTCATCGCCCAAAGCGCCTGGGTCGGCGGCACCGTCCTCGGCCTGGCCGCGAGCACGCTCATCACCGACATCCGTCCCATCGGCCTTGATTACGCCCTGCCGGCCATGTTCATCGCTCTGCTGCTCGGCCAGCTCAAGTCGCGGCAACACCTCGCCGTGGCTGTCATCGCAGGCGTCCTGTCCACCGTCCTGATGCTCGCGGGCCTTGACCAGAGTCATGTCCTGGCCGCGACCGTCATCGCCGCAACCATTGGCCTCGGAGTTCACGCATGGACCAGCAGACAATCTTCCTGACCATTCTCGGCATGATGGCCGTGACCTATGTTCCGCGCGCCCTGCCGCTCCTGGCCCTGGCGCAGCGCACCCTGCCCGAGTCCGTCGTGCGCTGGCTGGGTTTCATTCCCGTGGCCGTACTTTCGGCCATGTTGCTGCCGTCGCTTGTAATCACGGAAAAAGGACTTGATTTTTCCGCCGACAACATCTTTCTCTGGGCGGCCATCCCGACCTTTGCGGTCTGCTGGAAAACAAAGAGCTTTGTCGGCGCCATCGTCACCGGCATGGGCTGCGTGGCACTGGGCAGATTATTTTTCGCATAACAACGGCCTCAAGGAGGCACCATGAGTTTCAGATTCACCAAGCGTATCCAGAACACGCCGAAATCCTTCATTCGCGAGATATTAAAGGTCACACAGGATCCAAGCATCACGTCCTTTGCAGGCGGGCTGCCCAATCCAAACCTCTTCCCCATCGAGGCCCTGCAGGATGCGGCCCGCGAAACCCTGGCCACGGCCGGAGCGCGCGCCCTGCAATATTCCACCACGGAAGGATACGCCGAACTCAGGGCCTGGATCGCAAGCCGCTACTCACGCCACGGCGTGACCGTGGACCCGGATCAGGTGCTGATCACCACCGGTTCCCAGCAGTGCCTTGACCTTCTGGGCAAACTTTTCATTGAAAAAGACGACGAGGTCATCCTGGAGCGACCGAGCTACCTTGGCACCATCCAGGCCTTCACCATGTTCGAACCCAAATTCGTGACCGTGGACCTGGAGGAGGACGGCCCCGACCTGAATCAGGTCGAATCGCTGCTGGCAACGGGACGCCCCAAGCTTTTCTATGCCGTGCCCAATTTCCAGAACCCCTCGGGCCTTACCTACTCCAAGGCCAAACGCGAGGCACTGGGCAAGCTGCTGCATAAATATCCCGAGACGGTCTTCATCGAGGACGATCCCTACGGAGAACTGCGTTTTACCGGCGAGCACCACAAGCCGCTCTTCGCATACACGGGCGGTCGCAGCATCATGCTCGGCAGCTTCTCCAAGATCACGGTGCCCGGCTTTCGCCTCGGCTGGATGGTAGCCCCTCCCGAAATCATCCGTCTGGCGGTCAAGGCCAAGCAGGCCGCGGATCTGCACTCCTCGACCTTCAACCAGTTCGTCATCGCCGAGTACCTCAAAAAGCACTCCATCGACGACCACATCGCCAAGATAACCGCCTGCTACGGTTCCCAGGCGGCGGCCATGGTACGGACCCTGGAGCGGGAGGCCCCCGAGGGCGTGACCTTCACCCGCCCCGAAGGCGGCATGTTCTCCTGGGTGACCCTGCCTGAGGGCAAGGGCTCGTGCATGGACCTTTTCAATCTGGCCATCGAACAAAAAGTCGCCTTCGTGCCGGGCATGCCCTTCTATACCGACGGCACAGGCCAGAACACCCTGCGCCTGAACTTCTCCAACGCCTCGGAACAGGTCATCGACGACGGCATCACCCGGCTGTGCCGGTGCATGAAGGATTTCCTGAACGCATCCTAGAACGCCTGCCCTTCCAAACAAAACAGGCCCCGGTCCATCTCTTGGGCCGGGGCCTGTTCTTTTCCCCCTGCTCTTCATGATTCAAGGCTGTTGCGATGTATCATCAGTATTGAGGACGCTGGTCAGCCCCGCGTTTCTCTAGGTTCGGACAATTCAGCGTATTTTATGCGAACGCCGAATTTTCCTGCGCTACGCACTGCCGCATGAAGTCCTCGGCCACGCCCTGAGCCCCCAGCGCCTCCGCCTCGCGAGCGGCCTGGAGGGATCTGGGAGGCAGCCCTTCCTTCATCTCCATTACACTTGAAACCTCCAGCGAAGTCTCAATCTGCCGCGCCCGGCGGGCCTCGTTCTCCCTCGTTTCAACTTCTTTTGCCTGCCGGACCATTTCGCTCAGCCGGACCGTGACGCGGCAAAAACGCCCAATTTCCTTCTCCAGGGCCTGCCGGGGGACGAGGTCCGAAACATGCCTGTCCAGTAGCTCGGCCAAAGTTACGGGGCGCATGTAGGCAAGCAGTTCCTGGTTGAAGTCGTCATTCCGGTCCAATCTGTCGGCAGGGATGTGACTCGACAGCAAAGGGCGTCCCGAGCGGGCGTAATCGTAACGTTGCCGCAGTTCCTGCTGCAGAAAGGGGACATAGTTACTGGCCATGAAATGAAAACAAACTCCGGCCAGATCGGTGAGGCCGTTCAGAGTCTTGAAGGTTCTTCGTATCTCTTTTTCGAAGATTTCGGAGAAGCCATTTTCCGTGGTCTCGTATCCCGACATCTCCGCCGGTCCCCACGGGGCATTGTCGCCCGTATAGCGACGCTTGCGCTCGATGGCGCTCTCCACTTGGTGCAGTCCGTAATCGCCGATCCATGGGGATGTTTTCGATTCGAACTTCGCGAGGCTCATCTGCCGCAGATGCCCGAAATGGCGGTACCCGAAGTCCGCCGGCGGGACGGCGGGGATAATGTCGTTGCGGTACACATGGCGCAAATGCGGCACCAGGTGGTTCCAGTGTCTGGCGAACTCGATGTCGCCGACGCGAGGGCTGGCGTAGGAGTAGAGGGTGACGGGGTTGTCCTCAAACTTCAAGTAGATTGCGCAGGCCAGAAGCGTGGCCACGGCGCCGCCGAGGCTGTGACCGGTAACAAAGATACGTTTGTGTCCACCATCTAGCCCCTCGCCTTTCCCCTCGCAGTAATTTTTTACTGCAGGCCATATATACTCGAAGGCCTGCAAAAACCCATGATGCCCCGAACCGACGCTTGCAAGCGCTTCCGGACAAGGTTGCTTGAAGAATTTTCCGTCCTGAATCAGGTCACGACTGATCAAGCCCTCGGTTCCGCGCACGACAACGAGGATGGTGTCCCTGTTGGTGACCATGAAGGCCTGGCTGTCCGTAGGGTTCTTACTTCTTAATTTGGGTCCCATAAATTGCATGTCATGGTAGTGCCAGGAATAGGGCATCTCGTGCAGTACCATGTCCATCCAGTCCGCGTTGACCCTGTGTGGCCTGACGCGCTGAGTGCGGAGGTTGTCCAGAGTGTGCAGAACCGTGCGGTCATAGGGAGCCCGCTCGCCGTCGGGCAGCCCGGATTTGCTCCTGGTGTCGGGGTCTGCATAAGCCAGGGCGGAGAACGCTGCCAGATTGTTCGCGGTGATGCTATCCCAGTCATCGGCAGCGCCAACCCGAGACGTGACCAAGGCGGGAATCCAGCAGAAAAGCGGCGCGAGTTCCAGCAGGTAGCTCGTCTGCAGGTTGCGGCATTCCGTGCAAAGGCGCTCCTGTTCGGTCAAGAGAAAGCGCATGGCGCAGCGCTGCTTGGGCCGGGTCTCCTCCATTCTGTCCTCGATCCGCTCCACCCTTTGGGGCAGGTTGAGGGTGCCGTGGCTTACGCGATGGTAGTTCCAGCCGGAGCGAAGCTCCTCGGGCAACGCATGTTGGTTCGGGCGCAGGCCATTGGCGGCCGAGGCCTTGAGCGCCTTGTGCGCGATGATATCCGCCGCCAGGGTCAACTGGTCCCATTCCTCGTCACCGGGGTAGCCGCGAGGCCTGTCCCGTGGATGGGGCTCGAACTCCAGATATGCCCACCCCCGGTCCATTCGGCAAAGGTCGAGGACAGGGGAACCCTTGGCATAGATATACTCGCCAAGCGGTAAGCCGGCGGCATCATAAGCCATGATCCGCAGATCCCCGACCTCTTCGCCGGTCTCGGGATGGACAAGATCGGTGATGGGCGTGTTTTCGAAATCTACGATCTTAAGCCGCAGGCAACGTCTTTTAAAACATCGTATCGG